>UQUO01000004.1 GCA_900544295.1 uncultured Eubacteriales bacterium
AAGCGTTTTTCTTTGGGGCTCCACCCCGTTTCTTTGGGCAAGACCAAAGAAATGGGGTGGAACACGCAGCACAACGTAAAGACACCGCAGGACAAACCGGCGAGTTCCTGAAACCCACCCACGGGCGGACCTGGAACCCCGCCCCTACAGATGCGCGACGGGAAGAATAAAAAACGCCCCCTGTCGGGGGCGTTTTAACTATTTTCAGTTTTTCAACTCCGCATAATTCAGAATTCCGCGGCAGAGGAAAATCGCCAGAAGCGCGACAATCGCGTTGGCGGCAGCCAGGGCCAACAGCCATAGAGGCTGAGCCGCGCCGGTAACGCTCAGCGCTACGGCTGCCACAATGCCGGGCGCGCAGACAAGTATTTCGACCAGGAAATAGAACACCAGGATGAGCGCCTTTGTATTGACCCGCCCAAAAACCCGCTCGCAGACCAGATTGCCCGCCAGCAGCAGGTACGAATAACTCAGATGCACCAGGCACAGCGCCGCTATGGACGCTACGTCCAGCTTCATCAGCAGCCCCAGCGGCACGAAAATGAGCAGAGCCATAAGCACAAAGCTGTCCACGCTCTCACGCAGGCACCAGAGCAGCTTCTTGAACGGCGGTTCCGGCACGAGATAGATATAGGGCTTCATCATTTCGCGCGGGAGCCTGCGCATGGACGATGAGAACATCTGCATGTAAACCGAGAAAGCCAGGGCCGGGACAACCCCCTCGTCCCGCATGAAGAATCCGAAACCCAGCGAGGCCAGAATGAACACCAACTCTGCCCCGCCCAGGATGAACATGCGTGAACGCCGGTTCTCCACCCGGTGCTTATACCAGAAAACGCGTGCGCCCTCTCCCCCGCCAAGGCCCGTGCGGCCCAGCTTGAGGTTCTTCGGCCCCGTCTCGGTGACGCGGCCCTCCTTTGCAGCGGCCTGGGCATTAAAGGCCGTCTCCGTGGATTGGAGCACGTCCTCGTAGTAGTCCTGGTCCGCCTTCGCCATAGCGAGCCAGAGCGCGAGGCAAAACACGGCCCAGAGCGCGAGGCCGATGAGGCCCGTTAGCTCGCCCTCTATCACGCCCGCAACGGCCCAGCAGAGCCAGCCCGCGACGGGAAAATACATGGCGTAGCTGCTGCTCGCCGCGGCGCAGAGCTTTGAGAGGAACTCGCCCTCGCCCAGGCAGGCATAGAAGATATACGCCGCCCAGACCACGCACACGCCTATAAACACGCCCCGCGCCGTCCGGCGCTTTTTGTCGCTGCCGGAGGTCAGGCAATAAATGGTCATGGCCGTGAGCTGGCCGGTGAACAGCACAAAAGAATAGCCCAGCAAAATGGCTATCATGCCCGGCACGCTCACGCCGTAGCTGCCGTGCATCCAGCCGTACTGGAAGATGATGAAGAGCCCCGTGAGGATGGCCGTGCCCAGCTGCTGGAGCATGCCGAAAAACAACACCCGCAGCGGGCGGAACGGCCCGGCAAAAAGGAAATTCACATCCGGCATTTTGAACACGCTCATGCCCGTAGAAAAGCCGGAGTTCACGATGAGTATGAGCATCAACGCGTAGAAGCCCAGGACGATGGCGTAAAGCTCGCTCGCGGGGCGAAACTCCTCCATCTCCGCCGCGCCCTTGCCGCCGCCTACGATGACAAGCACAAGCAGCGCGATGAGAATGACGGCATAGATGAGCTTCGCCGGGGAGCGGAACACGCCCTTTATCTGGTTCTTGAATCGCGTGAATAGCAGGTAGGAGAGCGGACTCATGCACGCTCACCGCCTTCGGTTATCTCAAAGAACAGGTCCTCCAGGCTCTGGCTGGCGGTGTCCTCGGGAGTGTTGCGCTTCGTGGCGGCGAAGCGCCCGCTCATCATGATGTGCGCCACGTCCCAGTAGTCCTCGACGCTCTCTATCATGTGCGTCGAGATGAGCACGGCGCGGCCCTCGGCGCGCAGCTCGCGGAAGATGGTCTTCAGTTCCTTGATGGCGTGGGGGTCGAGTCCCACCAGCGGCTCGTCGAAGATGAGCACGCGCGGACGGTGCACCAGCGCGCAGCAGATGGAGAGCTTCTGCTGCATGCCCTTCGAGAGCTCGCGCCCCAGCTTCTTGCGCTTGTCGTCCAGCTCAAGGCGCTCAAGCAGCTTATCGCCGTAGCCGTCGTCCTCGGCGCGGTAGGCTTTCCGGATAAACTCCAAATGCTCCTCGACGGTCAGCAGTTCGTAAACCGCGGGAAGCTCCGGTATGTAGCCCAGCTCGCGCTTGGCCGGCAGGCTCTTGTTTTTCTCACCGCAGATGTAGATGTCGCCGGAAAAGCGCAGCAGGCCGGCGATGCACTTTATTATCGTGGATTTGCCCGCGCCGTTCGGCCCGAGCAGCACCGCCGTCTCCCCCGCGTTCACGGAAAAGCTGATATCGGAGTTTGCGACGGTCTTGCCGTATTTCTTCGTGACGTTTTCGATGCGCAGCAGCTCATCGGCCATATGGTTGGTCCTCCTTAACTGTACTAAGCGGGATTATACACTATGCTTTTCCCCGGCGCAACAAGTTTTGCATAGGCGCGGAAAATTTCTTGTGCTATATTTTTGCTGAGGGGAGTGTGACGAAATGACGTTTTCGGAAAAGCTGATAACGCTCCGCGCGGGGCGCGGCTGGTCGCAGGAGCGTCTGGCGGAGGAGCTGGGCGTGACGAGGCAGGCGGTCGGGCGCTGGGAAAAGGGCGCGGGCCTGCCGGACGCCGTGGGGCTCACGCGGCTGGCGGCAGTCTTCGACGTCGCGCCCGAGTGGCTGCTCGACGAGGCTGCGCGACCTGCGCGAGGACGGCGATTTGACGCAGAAGCAGCTGGCGGAATATCTGGGCGTACACCAGACGACCTACTCCGACTACGAGCTTGGCCGTCTGAACATCCCCCTGCGCACTCTCTGCAGCATCGCCGACTTCTACGGCGTGAGCACCGACTACCTCCTCCGCCGCACATCGAACCCCGAGCCATATGAGCGGTGAGAGCGTAGGCAGGAGCAGTACTTTTCTTCAGCTTACCTCTTACATGTTTTAGTTGGCTGATTACAATCATAAACGTCAAATGCCGCCATAAAGGCGGCATTTGACGTTTATTTGTTTTTATGGGCCGTAACAACAGGGCTGCTAGTGCTGCCAATATCCATCGCTTACCCCTTATAGCTGTCAATCGTCAAGTGCTGGAACAGCCTTTCCCTCATACTGAGCTTACGTCCCTTACGGTTTATCAGGCAGACGGGCAGAAGAAAAGGTTCGTCCTCCAGCACCAGCACCTTAATGTGCTCCAGGTCCTGAGCAATTACATCATCCAATATAATGCGTGCTGCCAGATTGGGGTTATTTGACACAACATCAATTGTCTGACGAGGTCTGTCACATTCATAGGCGATGTTAAGATTCAAACCGCGCTCTTCGAACATGCTGCGAATATACTCCCCGGTCGGCATCGTTCGTTAGGTACTATCAGCGGCATATTTTCCAGTTCTTTCAATGATACCATATAGATTTTTTTCGTCAAGAAAGCAGATGTTGTATCCCACAACCAGAGTTACGTGTGCTAAAGCGGGACTGGTCTTGGTTTTAATCTGCCAGTTTCGTTTTAATACATACGCTTTAAAGCGCTGATAATGTGCTTATTGCCGATACTCACGACATATAACATCCTTTTTATTGTACAAAGTAAACAAAAGGAGTTTGTGCGCATGAAAGACAGTTTCTATGCCGAGTATAGCTCAAAATTAATCGAGAAAGAACAGGCCCTTAAACTTGTGCGCGAAGGAGACCAAATTATGTGTCACGGCGGCGCTTCTTCCTTCATGGCACTGCTGGATGAGAACATAGACAATCTGAGCGGAATTGAACTATATACAATGTTTCTGCTGACCAGGCCTTACAGTTTCCTCGACAACAGCAAATGCAAAAATATACGGCATTTTGCAACCTTTGTAAGCCCATATGTGCGCGAACAACTCAGACTTGGCAACGCGCCCGAAATCATCCTTACTCACTACAGCGATACTGATGACTTTGTAAGATACCGCGCGCGCCCGACTATTCTGTTTTGTCAGGTCACTCCGATGGATGAAGAGGGCTATTTTACCATGGGTTACAACAGTCTCGGCCACAGAGTCGCGGCTGAGATGGCTGACCGGGTCATAGTTCAGGTAAACCGGAATTTGCCGAAAATCGCAGGTGAATGCAACAGGCTGCACATAGGAGAGGTAACGGCCATCTATGAAGAGGATACCCCGATACAAGCTTCACTGACCCGCGCCGCTCCAACCGGGAGTATCAACTGACCCTTGCGCAGCAGCAACGCGAAGCCGAAATATATCAGGAGCTTTTCTGGCAGGCATACACCGAACTCATAGACTCCAGCCGCTGGAGCCGCGCGAGCGACGATAAGCGAATGGAACTGCTGGATGAGCTGCGCTCTGACCTGCGCGCCCAGACCCGCAAAGACCTGGCCGCTGAGCTGAGAGAACAAGGAATCGAATCGGTCCGAAAGGACTAAGAACTGAAAAGCCCCGAGGAGCGAAGAACTCCTCGGGGCTTTATTTTTTTTGGTTTTCAGGAATGGGCATGAATGTATTTGTACTCCGATGTACGCGAAGGTGCAACATTTGCGTTGCAGAAATGTTGCAATTCCAGATTTTACAAGCCCTAAAACCCTTGGAGCGGGCGAAGGGAATCGAACCCTCGTATCCAGCTTGGAAGGCTGGTGTTCTACCATTGAACTACGCCCGCGTACTTGGCTATGTTATCACCTGTGGGGGGCGATGTCAACGGTTTTTTGTCACAGCAGCACTATCGTCACCCCGTTATTTGCGGCATCAAGGTCGTGGTCGCGGCGCAGCTCGTCGCAGAGGGCGAACGCACGGCGGGTAGGCTCGTCGAAAATCGAAAATCGCTCGCCGGGGATATAGTCCCTTATCTGCCCGCGAGCCTTCTGCCGCTCCAGATACGCGCGCACCTCCAGCCTTATTTTGCCCCCCTTCCCCGTCGAGCCGTAGCCGTGGATCAGCTTCACCGCCGAGGCCCCCAGCGTGCGGCCGTTCTCGATGGCGTAGGTCGTGCGGCGCACGGCGAGGTCGGCCGTCGGCATGTCGTATTTTATATTTACCTCTTTCAAATAACCCATGTCACGCCCTCTCGCGTATCGCGGAGCACTTGCACACCGAGGCGCACATGCCACAGCCCACACACTTCTCCGCGTCGATCACCGGACTGCGTCCGGATATAGCCGGGCATCCCAGCTTTGAGCAGGCCCCGCAGCGGCGGCAGCGGTTCACGTCCGTCTCATACGTCCGGACGGCTCCGCCCATGTTGAGCAGCGCGCACTCGCCGCGGACTATGATGACGCGGGCGCCCTCCGCACCGGGTGCGGCACGCAGCGCGGCCTCAAGGCCGTTTATGTCGTTTGCGGCGAGTTCCGCGGGCTCGATGCCGCAGCGGCGGCAGAGCTCCGCGGGGTCCACCCCGCCCTTCTTCTCGTCCACTATGATGAGCGTGCCGCCCGTACCGGCCAGCAGGCGCAGGCCGCCCTCGCTCAAATCACACGCCGCTGTAACAGCGGCTGTGTCACGCGCCGACTCGGGCAGCGCGGCAGTAAAGCCCGCGAGCGCCGCGGCGGCGGTGCCGCGCCCCCAGGCGGCGTCCAGCGCCAAAAACGGCCGCTTTCCGCCGAGCAGCGAGCAGCCGCCGTCGCCTATCGTGCGCAGCCAGAGCTTAGCCGCTGCATAGTACACGCCGCGATACGGGCAGCCGGGACACATCTCCTCCCGCGTGCATTCCGCGGCAAAGCGCTCGGGCTGCTTGCGGTATTTGCGCGCTTCCGGCACGTCTGTCTCGGCGGTGTAAGCCGCGCCGGGGTCGAGGGCGACTATCCTGTCCTCGTGCTCCGAGGCCGCGAATGCGGCGCGCAGGCTGGGGTGCTCCTCCCCTGCTCCCGGCATGAGCACGGCGACGCCGCCTGTGACGCGGCTGTCCGGCAGCTCGTCCCCAGCGCCGAGCACGGCGAGGGCGCGCGCCCCGGAGAGCGAGGCGCCGAGGGCTGCGTACACGGCGGTTTGCGCCCCCTCGCAGGCAAACACGCGCATGCCCTCTGGCGCGGAGAACTCTGTGCCAGAGGCAAAGACCAGCCGGCACCCGGCGGCGTATGCGCTTGTGACAGCGTTTTCCCAGCTCATCACAGCACCTCCCGGTTATAGATGGGCTTTACGAATCTCCGGCCGCGCCACATTATGGCGGCCACACTGACGAGGCTTATCACCTGCATCCCAGCGATCACAGAGCGCACAGGCAAAAACTCCCCCAGCGCCCCAGCCACGAGCTGGCCTATTACGCTGCCCAGGGTGGTGAACATCAGGAACACTCCGTTGAAGCGGGCGCGGCAGGCGTCGGGCACATAGCTCTGCGTGGCGGAGATACGGATGTTGTACGAGTTTACGGCGAGGAAGCCCGAGATGAAGCACATCACCAGCATCAGGTCCCGCGGCACGAACACAAAGCCGCCCTCCAGAAAGCAGATGGAGGCATAGACCGTGAGCGCGATGGCGAACTTGTGCTGAGGCTTGTAGTGTACGCGGTAGTGCACTACCCCGCCTGCAAAGCGGCCTATGACGTTCGCAGCCATGACGAGGATGTAGGCGTACACCCCGAGCGAGGGCTCGCTGCGGAAGAAGGGCAGCCAGAGAGCGCTCGCGCCGCTGCCCACGAGCATGGAAAAGAAGAAATAGACGCTTATGACCATCAGCCCCGGCTCGCTTTTGAGATATGCGACGCCCTCGCGGAACTCGCGGAGCATGCTGCCGTGCTCGCTGCGGACGTGGGTATCCCCGCCTTTGATACTGGTCTCAAAGCAGGCCGCGACCAGGAAGGTGGCGGCGTTGAAGGCGAAGAGCGGCTCCAGGCCTACGCTTTCGTACACGAAGAAGGCAACGGGCACCATGATGACTGCAAAGGGATAGATGAGGCTGGATATCGAATATGCCTTCGAGAAGCAGCCCTCGGGTATGAGCGTCGGATAGAGGCTCTCGTAGGCGACGGAATAGGTGCTGTCTATGCAGCCGATCAGGAAGCAGAGCGCCAGAAAGGGCCCGTAGCTGAACATATCGGCCCTCAGCAGCAGGAAAATGACAAGGTAGAGCCCGGCGGAGATGAAGTCGAGCGTGTATATGGCGCGCTTTCTCGAATAGGTGTCGAGGTATGGCCCGGCGACGAGGGGCATGACCACCTTCGGCAGGTTGTAGACTACCATGTAGAGCGTATAGAGGAACACGCTGCCGGTGTAGTCGAGCACGAGCAGGCTTATGGCAAAGCCGCTGACGGCGTTTCCCAGCATGGAGACGACGGTGCCGAGGGTTATGATGGTGAAGTCGCGGGTCCAGAGGCGGGGCTTGGATGTCATGACTTATTTTTTCCCGTGATAGAGTTTCTTGGTCTGATACTTCGGCTCGCAGGTCAGGTTCATGCGCAGGTGCTGGAATACGTTCTCGTCAACGCGCGAGAGGATGACGGTGGAGTGTACCTCTCCCCCGGCGAGGGCCGCAAGCTGCTCCATGGCCCGCTCGGCATTGGGGTCCGTGACGGCGCATATGGACAGGGCGATGAGCACCTCGTCCGTGTGCAGGCGGGGGTTATGGTTGCCCATGTGCTCTACCTTCAGGTGCTGGATGGGCTCTATGATGTTCGGGGAGATGAGCAGCACGTCCTCCGGGATGCCGCCGAGGCACTTCAGAGCGTTCAGCAGGCAGGCCGAGGAGGCGCCCAGCAGGGGCGAGGTCTTGCCGGTCACCAGCTTGCCGTTTGGCAGCTCCATGGCGACGGCGGGCGCGCCCGTCTCCTCCGCGCGGGCCAGGGCGGCGGGGACGACGGCCCGGCTCTCGGGCTTGAGGCCTATCTGGTTCATCAGCAGCTCCAGCTTGAAGACCTCCTCCTGCTCGGAGAGGCCCTGGCGCAGGGAGCAGAGGCTCTGGTAATAGCGCCTTATTATCTCCTGCTCCGAGGCGCGGCGGCAGGCTGCATCGTCCACTATGCAGAAGCCGGCCATGTTGACGCCCATGTCCGTCGGGCTCTTGTAGGGGCTCTCACCGTAGATGCGCTCGAACATGGCGTTGAGGACGGGGAAGATCTCCACGTCGCGGTTATAGTTCACCGTCGTCTCGCCGTAGGCCTCCAGGTGGAAGGGGTCTATCATGTTCACGTCGTCGAGGTCGGCGGTCGCAGCCTCGTAGGCGAGATTCACAGGGTGTTTGAGGGGCAGGTTCCAGACGGGGAAAGTCTCAAACTTGGCGTATCCGGCTTTGACGCCGCGCTTGTGCTCGTGATAGAGCTGGGAGAGGCAGGTGGCCATCTTGCCGCTGCCCGGGCCGGGCGCGGTGACCACGACGAGGCGGCGTGTAGTCTCTATATAGTCGTTCTTACCGAAGCCCTCGTCCGAGACGATAATGGAGAGGTTTGAGGGGTAATCCGGTATCCAGTGCTGGAGATAGACCCTGACGTCCATGGCCTCAAGGCGCTTTTTGAACTGCTCGGCCGCCTGCTGGCCGCGGAAATGCGTGATGGACACGCTGCCGACGTAGAGGCCTATGGCCTTGAAGGCGTCTATGAGGCGCAGCAGGTCGTCGTCATACGTGATCCCGAGATCGCCGCGGCGTTTGCTGCGCTCTATATCGTCGGCGGAGATGACTATGATTATCTCGGCCTCGTCCTTCATCTCCATGAGCATGCGCACCTTGCTGTCCGGCTCGAAGCCGGGCAGGACGCGCGATGCGTGGTAATCGTCGAAGAGTTTGCCGCCAAATTCGAGGTAGAGCTTGCCCCCGAAGCGGGCGATGCGCTCGCGTATCTTCTCCGATTGCAGGCGCAGGTATTTGTCGTTGTCAAAGCCTATCCTGAGCATAAAAACTGCCTCCCAGTTCCCCGGTTTTTCTTTTTCACAACTATCCCTTATCATACAACAAACTTCACCCGGCTTCAATCTGTTTTTTGAGGGGATGGTGCAGATGGGCGTCCTGGCAAGGTTGGCGGTGGACGCGGAGGGGTGGATGTGGTAGAATTTAAAAGGAGGCGATGACATGAGAGAGATCGATTGCCTGCGCTGCGGGGCGCGGATGAAGTATATGTTCAGGGAAAACCTGCAGCTCGGGAAAACCGGCTGGATACTCGGCGACCTGCCCAATCTTTTCGCCGGGGCGCTCTGCGCCGATATTTTTGTCTGCCCGGACTGCGGCAAGCTCGAATTCTACATCGCGGAGGGCTATGACAGTCCCCAGGACGACGAGCTGCCGAAAAAGACCTGCCCCAACTGCGGCAAAGAGATAGATTTCGACAGCCCGAAGTGCCCCTTCTGCCGCTACGAGTTCAGATATTTGTAAACACCGCAGGTTTATTCTTTAAATGTTCACAATTGTATGCTATAGTACCTGTTTGACCCGGTATATTCTGCAAGTATCGAAAGGCTGAAAGTAACTATGGGATTTTTACAGAAGCTCTTCGGCTCCCACAGCGACCACGAGCTGAAGCGGATCTACCCCATCGCGGATAAGATAGAGGCCCTGGAGCCTCAGATGCAGGCGCTCTCCGACGAGGAGCTGCGCGCCAAGACCGACGAATTCAAGGCCCGCTACCAGGCCGGCGAGGACCTCGACAAGCTGCTGCCCGAGGCCTTTGCCGTAGTGCGCGAGGCCGCCTGGCGCGTGCTGGGCATGAAGCCCTTCCGCGTCCAGCTAATAGGCGGCATCGTGCTCCACCAGGGGCGCATCGCGGAGATGAAAACCGGCGAGGGCAAGACCCTCGTCGCCGTCCTGCCCGCCTACCTCAACGCCCTCGCGGGCGAGGGCGTCCACATCGTCACGGTGAACGACTACCTCGCCAAGCGCGACAGCGAGTGGATGGGCAAGGTCCACCGCTTCCTCGGCCTTAGCGTCGGCCTCATAGTCCACGGCCTTACCGCCGACCAGCGCCGCGCCGCCTACGCCGCCGACATCACCTACGGCACCAACAATGAGATGGGCTTCGACTACCTGCGCGACAACATGGCCATCTACAAGCAGCAGATGGTCCAGCGCGGCCACGCCTTCGCCATCGTGGACGAGGTGGACTCCATCCTCATAGACGAGGCGCGCACCCCGCTCATCATCTCCGGCCAGGGCGACGAGTCCACCGACCTCTACCGAAAGGCTGACGACCTGGTGCGCACGATGAAAAAGGTCGTCGTCGCCTCCGTGGACGAGAAGCAGGAGGAGGACGAAAACCTCGACGCCGACTACGTCGTAGACGAGAAGGCCCGCACCGCCACCCTCACCGCACGAGGCACCGCCAAGGCCGAGCGTTTCTTCAACCTCGAAAACCTCTCCGACCTCGAAAACTCCACCCTCGCCCACCACATAAACCAGGCCCTTAAGGCCCACGGCGTCATGAAGCGCGACATCGACTACGTCGTCAAGGACGGCGAGGTCATCATCGTGGACGAGTTCACCGGCCGCCTCATGCTCGGCCGCCGCTACTCCGAGGGCCTGCACCAGGCCATCGAGGCCAAGGAGCACGTGGACGTCCAGCTTGAGAACAAGACCCTCGCCACCATCACCTTCCAGAACTACTTCCGCCTCTACGGCAAGCTCTCCGGCATGACCGGCACGGCTCTCACCGAGGAGGAGGAGTTCACCGCCATCTACGAGCTGGACATCATCGAAATACCCACCAACAAGCCCGTCATCCGCAAGGACTGGCCCGACGTGGTGTACAAGAACGAGGCGGGCAAGGACAGGGCCATCATCGAGCAGATAATCGCCTGCCACGAAAAGGGCCAGCCTGTGCTGGTCGGCACTATCTCCATAGAAAAGAGCGAATACCTCTCCTCCCTGCTCAAAAAGCGTGGCATCCCGCACAATGTGCTGAACGCCAAGCAGCACGAGCGCGAGGCGGAAATAGTCGCCCAGGCGGGCAAGCTCGGCGCCGTGACCATCGCGACGAACATGGCAGGCCGCGGCACGGACATCATGCTCGGCGGCAACGCCGAATACCTTGCCAAGACCGACCTGCGCAAGGCCGGCTTTGAGGAGGGCGTCATCACCGAGGCCACCGGCTACGCCGAGACGGACGACGAGGAGATACTGAAGGCCCGCGCCATGTTCGCGGAGCGCCTGGCCGCGCACAAGCAGGTGACGGACGCCGAAGCCGAGAAGGTCCGCGCCGTCGGCGGCCTCTTCATCCTCGGCACGGAGCGGCACGAGTCCCGCCGTATAGACAACCAGCTGCGCGGCCGCGCCGGCCGCCAGGGTGACCCGGGCGAGAGCCGCTTCTACATCGCAATGACGGACGACATCATGCGCCTTTTCGGCTCCGAGCGCGTCATGGGCATGATGGAGACCCTCGGCATGGACGAGGACACGCCGCTTGACCAGAAGATGCTCTCCGGCGCCATCGAGCAGGCGCAGAAGACCGTTGAAAGCAGAAACTTCCAGACCCGAAAGAACGTCCTCGAATACGACGACGTCATGAACGTACAGCGAAACGTCATCTACGACGAGCGGCGCAAGGTGCTCGACGGGGAGGACCTCCAGAGCTCCATCCGCAAGATGATAGAGGAGTTCGTCTCCTCCACGGTGGCTGACGGCCTCGGCGCTGAGAAGAGCCCCGACCTCACCGCTGTGAACGAGGCGCTCGCGCCTTTCGGCAAGCTGTTCCTCCGCCCCGGCGACATCAGGCTCGCGCCCGAGGAGCTTTCCGGCCTCACGGCGCAGAAGCTCGCGGACATGGTGCTCGAAAAGGCCCTCGCCTTCTACGACGCCAAGGAGAAGGAGCTCGGCCTCATGCCGAACGGCCAGCCCGTCATGCGCGAGCTCGAACGCGTGGTCATGCTCCGCGTCGTGGATGAGTACTGGATGGAGCACCTCGACGCGATGACCGACCTCAGGCAGGGCATCGGCCTGCGCGGCTACGGCAACACCAAGCCCATCGACGCCTACAAGAACGAGGGTTTCGAGATGTTCGAGGCCATGATACGCGGCATACGCGAGGAGACGGTGCGCCGCCTCTTCGTAGTGCGCATCCGCAAGGAGGAGAAGCTCGAACGCAAGAGCGTCTCCAGAAACGCCGCCGCCAACGTCGGCGGGGACGCCAGCGTCAAAAAGCAGCCGGTCAAGAAGATCAAGAAGCCCGGCCGCAACGACCCCTGCCCCTGCGGCAAGCTCAGGCCCAACGGCCTGCCCATGAAATACAAGGACTGCTGCGGCCGCAACGAGTGAGCCGCGGGAAGGAGCCCGGATGTCCGCTTTCGTTCAAAACGAAAAAAACGGCCTCATATACATGACCTCGCCCGTCATAGGGGCGAAGCACGCCTTCTCCACCCGCTTCGGCGGCGTATCTGAGGGCGGGCTCGCCTCGCTGAACCTCGGCTTCAACCGCGGCGACGTGCGGGAGCGGGTCATCGAAAATTACCGCCTGCTGGGCGCGGCCCTCGGTCTCGACGTCATGCGCGCGGCCTACACCAAACAGGTGCACGGCACGCACGTGCGCCTTGTGACGGACGCCGACCGCTGCGGGCCCACGGACCCCGCCCCCTGCGACTCGGACGGCCTCGTCACAAATGTCGCGGGCCTGCCCATCTTCTGCTTCACGGCCGACTGCGTGCCGCTGCTGCTGCACGACCCCGCGGGCGGCACGGCGGGCGCGGTCCACTGCGGCTGGCGCAGCTCTGTGAGCGACATTCCCGGAGTGGCGGTGGACCTGATGCGCAGCCTCGGCTCCCGGCCCGGCGACATACGCGCAGCCATCGGCCCGGCCATAGGCTATTGCTGCTTCGAGACCGACGCCGACGTGCCCGAGGCAGTCGAACGCTGGCTCGGCGGGGACACCGAGGGGCTCATACGCCGGAAGGATCTCCCCGGGAAATACTTAGTCGATCTGCGCGGGGCGCTCAGGAGGCGGCTCATACAGCTGGGCCTTTCTCCGGAGCACATTGCCGTCTCGGACGAGTGTACGATGTGCCTGCATGACAAATATTGGTCCCACCGCTACACGCGCGGCGGGCCCCGCGGCAGCCAGTGCGCCGTTATATGCCTCTAATACTACGGAGTGTGCCATGAAAAAACGCCTTTACGCTATGATATCCGCCGTCCTCGCCCTCTCGCTGCTCGCGGGCTGCGGCTCCGCGCGGGTGGACTCCGAGCCGGACCCCGTAGAGGGCGTCCTGCCCGGCGAGGAGCTCGGCGTCTCGGACGCGGCGGACGAGATCTTCTCCCTCAACTACAACTCCTCCGCCAGCCTCGACCCCTACGCCACGAACGACACCAACAACCTCCTGATAAGCCAGCTCGTCTTTGACAACATCTTTGAGCTGGATGACGAGTACAACCTCTCTTCCCGCGTGATCACGAGCTACAGCACCGAAAACGGCAGCTACTGGACCTTCACCGTGGACACCAGCATCAAGATGCACGACGGCTCGAACCTCACGGCCTCGGACGTCTCCTACTCCATCCAGCGCGCCAAAAACACCTCCCGCTACTCCGGACGCTTCACCTACACCTACGGCGTAAGCGCCACGAGCGACGACACCTTCGTCGTGAACCTCGGCAAGGCGGACAGGCTCTTTCCCTACCTGCTGAACATCCCCATAGTCAAAAACGGCTCCGCAGGCTCCGACAGGCCCATAGGCTCCGGACCCTATATGTACGTGGAGGGCGAGGACTATGTCGAGGCTTTTAGCGGATATGCCAGTTACCAGACCCTGCCTGTGGACAAGATCTATTTTAAGGAGTATTCTGGAGCGGTAGACATCATCACGGCTTTTGAGGACTCCTACCTCGACCTCATAGTGAACGACCCCTCCGGCAGCGCCAACTACGGCTACGGCGGCAACACGGAAAAACGCTACTACACGACCACAAACATGCACTATCTCGGCTTCAACATGGAGGCTGAGTTCGTCAACAACTCACAGTTCCGCTATGTGCTGCAGATGGCCGTGAACAGGGATTACGCCGCGGACACGCTCATGGGCAACGGCGCCGTCGCCTCCTGCCTGCCCGTTTCGCCGCTAAGCCCGCTTTACGACAGCACCGTCGCCAAGGAGCTGAAGTTCGACATCGAGCTGTGCGCGCGCATGCTGGACAGCCTCGACGTCAAGGACACGGACAATGACGGCTGGCGCGAATACCTGGAGTACAGCCAGCTCAAGGACATCAACATTGACCTCATAGTCTGTTCCGAGTCCGCGGGCAAGGGCGACATCGCCAAGCAGTTCGCCTCCGACCTCGCCGGCATCGGCGTCAAGGTAAGCGTCCGCGAGCTCAGCTGGACCGACTACCAGAACGCCCTCATGAATGGCGACTTCGACATGTACTACGCCGAGGTGAAGCTCGCGGCCGATTTCGATCTCACCAGCCTATTCGCTGAAAACTCCAGCCTCAACTACGGCAAAATCAAGGACGAAAACTACGCCACCTACATAAACGACTTCCTCGCCGCGGACGATGCCTCGCGCGCTCAGGCCGCCTACAACCTCTACAGCTACATTGCCATGACCACGCCCATAATCCCCATCTGCTTTGAGCGGCACGAGGTCATCACCCACCGCAACGTCATAACCGGCATGAATCCGACTTCCAGCAACGTTTTCTTCGGCATTGAAAATTGGACCATCACCTTTTCAGACCAGGACAAGGATACAGAAAACACAGACGGGGAGGCGCAGTAAATGACAGACAGAGAACTCATGGACATGGCGCGGGAGGCCGCCGGCAAGGCCTACGTGCCCTATTCGCAGTTTCCGGTTGGCGCGGCGCTTGAGTGCTCGGACGGCACGGTGTTCACCGGCTGCAACGTTGAGAACGCCGCCCTCGGCAGCACCATCTGCGCCGAGCGTACCGCGGCCTGCAAGGCCGTCAGCGAGGGACATCAGGATTTTGTCCGCATCGCCATCTGGGGCGAGGGCAAGGACTACTGCATGCCCTGCGGCGCCTGCCGGCAGTTCCTGGCCGAGTTTTCCCAGACCATGGAGGTGCTCTGCGCCAAGGCGGGGGGCCGCTATGTGAGCTACAGGCTCAACCAGCTCCTGCCTCACACCTTCAATTACTGACATGGAGCTTGAACAGCTCAGGATATTCTGCGCTGCCGCAGAAAGGGGGAGCCTCTCCCGCGCCGCGGCCGCGCTCTATATAAGCCACTCCACCGTGTCCCGGGCCGTTTCGGCGCTTGAGGCCTCGCTGGGCGCGGAGCTCTTCTCGCGCGACAGCCGGGGCGTCAGCCTCACGCCCGCCGGACAGCTGCTCTTCGACGGCGCCCAGGAACTGCTGCGCCTAGCCGGGGAGTTGGAGGGGAAAGTCAGAAATACAGGAGGAAAGATATGAGAAAGACCCGCACACCACTTAAAATCGCCTCGCTGCTGCTGGCGCTCGTCCTCGTCGCGGCAGTCATACCTGCGGCGCCCGCGGGCGCCATCGGCATGGGCAACGTCAGCGTCAACTTCTCCGACGTGCCGGAGGACAGCTGGTACCACGACTACGTCTACCTCTGCGCAAGCTGGGGCATCATCGACGGCAAGGAGGCCGGCCAGTTCTGCCCCACGGACTCGCTCAAGCGCGGCGAGTTCATGAAGCTGCTCACCCTCATCGGCGGCCTCGCTCCCTACACCTGGGACACCAGCAACCACTGGTCCCAGCCCTACTGGCAGATCCTCAACGACAACGGCGTGCTCTGGGGCCTCGACATCACCTGCACCTACTCCGCCCTCGAACAGCCCATAACCCGCTATGAAATGAGCGTCATGATAAACAACCTCTGCAACAACGTCTACTCTGAGACGCCCGTGACGCTCGAATCCCCCTCCGCCGTCATCGGCGACTACGACACCATGGCCAGCAAGTACCACGAGCCCGTCGTGCAGGCCTACGGCAAGGGAATTCTTGACGGCTATGACGACGGCATGTTCCACGGCGAGAGCACCCTCACCCGCGGTCAGGCCGCCGCGGTCGTCGTTCGCACCTGGATAACCTCCGAGCGCCTCGAAGTCAGCTCCGCCAGCGAGGTTGAGACCCCCACCGGCGGCGACACCCCCGCTGTCGAGCCCACCGACTCCTTCGCCTGGCGCAGCCGCTCCATGATCGACGCCTGGGGCACCGTCAGCGCCGAGGGCCGTCAGCTGCTCTTCGGTGACAGCAACAAGAGCTACTTCACCGGCAGTGAGGCCAACCTCTCCGACTACATAGTGACCATCCAGGTCCGCACCTGGGACATCAACAGCGCTGGTGAGAAATACACCCGCACCTGGAACCTTGAGGTCAACAAGATGGTCGCGGACGAGGTCAAGGCCATCTTCGAGACTATCTACAACGACCCCGAGCAGTTCCCCATCCACGCGCTCGGCGGCGCAAGGTACACCGACACGCTCCGCCACTCCTGGGGCTGCGCCATCGACATCAACCCCGTGGAGAACTTCTACTGCAACACCACCACGACGCCCTACACGGCCATCACCGGCACGACCTGCTACAAGTACAGCGACAGCCCCTACTGCATCACCCCGGACAGCAGCGTTGTGCGCGCCTTTGCCCAGTACGGCTGGGGCTGGGGCGGCGGCGATGCCGACAACAACTACAGCGGCTGGAACACCACCGCCGACTACATGCACTTCTCCATCCTCGAAAGCGGCGGCTGATACCGCGCGAATACAGGGACGGACGGCCCAGGCCGCCCGTCCCTTTTTTCTTGATGCCATCTTTATATCCGCTGTGCTATAGTATAAACGAGGTGAGGAAAATGCAGGTCAAACGCTCGGTCTGGGCCAACGCGGGCATAACCCTGGGTCTGCTGGGGGCAACCTGCCTCGTCAGCGGCGGGCTCAATGCCATCGCCCAAAGCACAACTGCGGCCACGCTGCTCTTCGTCCTGTGCGTACACATAGTCGCCAGGATCACGGACGGCTATTTCTGGGGCATCGCGGCGAGCCTTGCGGCGGTGCTCTGCGCAAACTTCATCTTCACCTTCCCCTACATGGCCTTCAACTTCACCATCGCGGGCTATCCGCTCACCTTCGCCACCATGCTGGCCGTCTCCATCAGCACCAGCGCCATGACCACAGTGCTGAAAAAGCAGGACATGCTCCGCCTTGAGAGCGAGCGGGCCAGGATGCGCGCGGATCTGCTGCGGGCAGTCTCACACGATTTGCGCACGCCGCTAACCTCCATTGCAGGCTCCGCCGCCGTGCTGCTCGAAAACGAGCAGCTGCCGCCCGAGAGCCGCCGCGAGCTGCTCACCAGCGTCAAGGACGACGCCGAGTGGCTCATACGCATGGTCGAAAACCTGCTGTCCATCACCCGCGTTGGCGGGGAAAACACCTCCATCCAGAAGTCGCCCGAGCCCGCAGAGGAGGTCGTGGCGGACGCTGTTCGGAAGTTCCGCAGGCTCTACCCGGATATAAACGTCCAGGCAGAGCTGCCGGAGGACGTGCTCTTCGTGCCGATGGACGCGGTGCTCATCTGCCAGGTGTTCACGAACCTGCTGGAAAACGCCGCCCTGCACGGCGGCGGCACGCGGAACATCACCGTCTCAGCCGAGGTACGCGGCAGGTCGGCCTGCTTCTGCGTCGAGGACGACGGCGCGGGCATCAGCGAAGATGCCCTGCCCTACCTTTTTGAGGACCGTCCCTCTCTCCGCTCGGCCCCGGCGGACTCCGGCGGGCGGCACAATATGGGCATCGGGCTCTCTGTCTGCCGGGCAATTGTCAAGGCCCATGGCGGGACCATGGAAGCCCAAAACGTACCGGGCCGCGGCGCACGCTTCTGTTTCACCCTGCCGCTGGACGAATAAGCACACGAAAGGAGAACTCTGCCATGCCGGCCAAAGACAAGATTCTGATAGTCGAGGACGAAAAGGGCATACTTAGCTTCATGACAACCGTGCTCACCTCGAACGGCTATGACGTCATATCCGCAAACAGCGGCGCGAAGGCCATCACCCTCGTCACCTCGCACTGCCCCGACCTCGTCATACTCGACCTGGGTCTGCCGGACATGGACGGCATGGAGGTCCTGCGCTTCATACGCGAATTGACGCACCTGCCCATAATCGTCGTCTCCGCGCGCACGCACGAGCGGGACAAGGTCGAGGCCCTCGACCTCGGTGCGGACGACTACGTGACGAAGCCCTTCGGCACCTCGGAGCTGCTGGCGCGCATACGC
The DNA here is from genome assembly GCA_900544295.1 of uncultured Eubacteriales bacterium. Taxonomy (GTDB): domain Bacteria; phylum Bacillota; class Clostridia; order Oscillospirales; family Oscillospiraceae; genus Scatomorpha; species Scatomorpha intestinigallinarum. The sequence goes on from UQUO01000004.1 coordinate 18,190, forward strand.
ACGGCCCTGCGCCACACGCGCACCGCCGCGACCTCCATCAGCCTCGCCACCAGCGGCCGCTTCAAGGCCGGCGGGCTTGAGATCGACTATGACAAGCGCCGCGTCTTCGTGGACGGCGAGAGTGTACATCTGACGCAGAACGAGTACAGGATCGTCTCCATGCTCGGACTCTACTCCGGCCGGGTGCTGACCTACGACTACATGCTCCGCGAGCTCTGGGGCCTCAGCACCAAGGAAAACCGTCAAATCCTGCGCGTTAATATGGCAAATATTCGGCGCAAACTCGAAAAAAACCCCGCCGAGCCGCAGTACATCTTCACCGAGATAGGCGTCGGCTACTGGATGCGCGAGGCGGACTGAGCAAATCTCAGGGGCGGAGCTTAAAATTGCCTGGCAGCTGTTGAATTTTGGGCTGCCAGGCAATATAATGTAAATATGTATCACGTTCTGTCCTGAAAGATGATAAACATAGGAGGAGAGGTCATGACCACCGGACACGCAATAGCTTCCCTCGCGGAATACTGCCTCAGAAAGGGGCTGATCCAGCCCTCGGAGAAGACCTGGGCGATAAACACCATTCTCGACATACTCCGGCTCGACGGCTGCGAGCATGAGGCGGAGGTGACGGGCGAAATAGACCTCGCCCAGGTGCTCGACACCCTGCTGGACGACGCGCACGAGCGCGGCGTGCTGCCGGAGGACTCCGTTGTCTATCGCGACCTTTTCGACACCCGGCTCATGGGCGCCCTCACGCCCCGGCCCGCTCAGGTAATAGAGAAATTCCGCGCCCTCTACGCCGAGAGCCCGGAAAAGGCCACGGACTGGTACTACGAGTTCAGCCAGGACACCAACTACATCCGCCGCGACCGCATCGCCAAGGACGTCCAGTGGAAAACCGCCACGGAGTACGGCGAGCTGGACATCACCATAAACCTCTCCAAGCCCGAAAAGGACCCGCGCGCCATCGCCGCCGCCCGGAACCTGCCCGCCTCCAACTACCCGCGCTGCCAGCTCTGCGCCGAAAACGAGGGCTACGCCGGCCGCGTCAACCACCCCGCGCGGCAGAACCACCGCATCGTGCCCATAACCATCAACAACTCCCCCTGGTTCCTGCAATACTCCCCCTATGTCTACTACAACGAGCACTGCATCGTCCTCAACAGCGTCCACACGCCCATGAAGATAGACGAGCCCTGCTTCCGCAAGCTCATGGACTTCGTGCGGCAGTTCCCGCACTACTTCGTCGGCTCGAACGCGGACCTGCCCATCGTCGGCGGCTCCATCCTCGCGCACGACCATTTCCAGGGCGGGCGCTACACCTTTGCCATGGAGAAGGCCCCGGTGGAGACGCCCGTCAGCATCCGCGGCTTTGAGGACGTGGAGGCCGGCATCGTGAAGTGGCCGCTTTCCGTGCTGCGCATACGCTCGGCCGAGCCCGAGCGGCTCATAAAGCTCGCGACGCACGCGCTGGAGCTCTGGCGCGGCTGGACGGACGAGAGCGCCTTCATCTTCGCGGAGACGGACGGCGAGCCTCACAACACCATCACCCCCATCGCCCGCCGCCGCGGCGAGGACTATGAGCTCGACCTCGTCCTGCGCAACAACATCACCACCGAGGAGCATCCCCTGGGCGTCTACCACCCCCATGCGGAGCTGCACCACATCAAGAAGGAAAACATCGGCCTCATCGAGGTCATGGGCCTCGCCGTCCTGCCCTCCCGGCTCAAGGCCGAGCTGGCCGCCGTGGAGGAGGCTCTGCTCTCCGGCGCGGACATGCGCGCGAATGAGCTCACCGCCTCCCACGCCGAATGGGCCGAGGGCTTTGCCAAAAACTACGCCGTCACGCCCGAAAACGTACATGAGATAGTACAGCACGAGGCGGGCCTGGTGTTTTCCCGCGTTCTCGAACACGCGGGCGTCTACAAGCGCACGCCCGAGGGCCGCGCGGCTTTCCTGCGCTTTGTCGAGGCGCTTTGAGATTATTTTACAGCAAGGACCGGGGAGGCTCCGTCTCCCCGGTCAGTTTTTTACCCCTGTTCGGCGAGAATTTACAAATTACCTCATTTTTATGCTTTAAGTTTCCCCGGGGATATGCTATATTGATATTTGTATCTTTGCGCCCGGCGCAAGAGGAGTTTTTGATTTGACCGACAACGGAATTTCCCTTGAAGATAAAGTGAACGACGGCCTGGACGACATCTCGCTTGAGGCCATATTGGCGGAATACGGCGACTTCGGCCTGGGCGTGCCGCCCGAGGACGAGGTCGGCGCGCGCTCACGGCGCATCGTCATGGAGGCCCTGGGCGAGACCTTTGCGGGCGTGGCCGAGAGCGCGGAGGCGGATGATACTGCCGGCCTGCCCGGTGAAGACTGGGAAGAACCGCGCGAATATCAGCCCCGCCGCCAGCGCAAGGCCCGCTCCCGCCGCCGCGAGCGCGAAGAGCTGCGCGAATACCGCCCTCGCCGCCGCGAGCCGGATTACGCGCCTGAGCCGGAGTACGCCCCCATCGAGGGCGACGAGGACGTCAAGGTCTACCGCCCCGGCATGGGCAGTATGCCGGAGGGTGACGAGGACGTCAAGGTCTACAACCTCGGGGACGTCATAGCCGAAGCGGAACGCCGCTCCGCCAACTGGAACATCCCCCGGCCAGAGGCTGAAGACGACTTCGTCTCCCAGCCTCTCTCCTACGAGTCCGAGCCGGAGCGCACGGCAGAGCCCGAGGCAGACTACGCCGAGGTCGCGGCTGAGGATCGCGGCGCTGACTATACCACCGACTACGCCGGGGACTATGCGGAAAGCTACTCGGAGGACTACGCCGAGGCCGGGTACAGGCCCGACGCCTATGAAAACATACGCACGGGAGGCTACGGCAGCCCGGATGAGGACGAGGAATACGCCGCCGAGGGCGCGGAGGACATGGAGCCGCCCGAGCCGCGACACCGCTTCCGCCGCAGGAACGCCTCCGAAAAGCAGGCAGGTCCTGTGCTCGGCACGCTGGCCGTCCTGGGCTACAAGCTCCGCCGCGCAATGCTGGCAGGCGAGGCCGCAGCCGTGGAGGACGAGGTCGAGCTTGGGCCGGAGATGCCCGCCGACAGGGCCGCGAAATACTACGCGGCGAACGTCTCCTCGCTCAAGCTGCGCTTCCGCCTTGCCCTTTTGCTCAGCGTCATCCTCTGCTGGATATCCTTCGGCCTGCCCACGGCGGGCGCGCTGGGACACGACCTCAAGACCACCTCGCTCGTCTGCCTCGCGCTGGAGCTGAGCGTAGTCATGCTGGGTCTGGACATTTTCACGAAGGGTATAATGAGTCTTGTGCGCAACAGGCCGGGGCTCTGGACGCTCGTCTCCTTCTCCTGCGTCGCCTCTGCGCTGGACGCCGTGGTGAGCTATGCCGTCGGCACGGCGGGCTGGGGCCTGCCCTTCTGCGGGGCGGCGGCGCTGTCCATGACCTTTGCCATCTGGGGCGCGCAGCTCACGGCCCGGGGGCTCAGGCTCTCCTGCAAGGCCCAGGAGCTGGCGGAGGACCCCTTCTGTGTCAGCGCCGAGACCGGAGTGCTCGACGAGGGCGCGGCACTCATCAAATTCAAACGCCCGACCACCGGCTGGCTGCGCCGCTGCGAGGAGCCGGACGCAGCTGAAAACGTCTTCTCCTCCCTCGCGCCCTGGCTCATCGCCGCCTCCCTGCTGCTCTCTGTTGCGGCCACGGCGGTCACGAAGAGCTGGACCAGCTTTTTCCGCATACTCGCGGCAATTTCCGCGAGCAGCGCGCCCTTTGCGGCCTTTTTGTCCTGCGCCCTGCCCTACGCGCTGCTCGCGCGGCGCGTGTTCCGCTCAGGCGCGGCTGTGGCCGGCTGGCCCGGCATACGCGACATCGGCCGGGCGCGCCGCCTGGTCGTGACGGACACGGACCTCTTCCCCAGCGACTCCGTCTCCATCGAGAGCATACGCATACTCGACGGCATGCAGCCGCAGAAGGTCATCTCCGCCGCAGGCAGCCTCGTCTGCGCCTCCGGCAGCGGCGTCGCGCCCTGCTTCCTGGAGCTCATGCGCAAAAACGGCTGCTCCATGCTCCGGGTGGAGGACTTCTGCTGCCACGAGGGCGGCGGCCTAACCTCTCTCATCGAGGGCCTTGAGGTCATCTGCGGCAGCGCGGGCTTCATGCGGCTCATGGGCATAATAGTCCCGCAGAAGCTGGCCTCGCGCAGCTCCGTATTCATAGCCATGAACGGCAAGCTGACCGGAATCTTCAACCTCCACTATGAGCCCACAGGCCCCGTGCGCGCCGCGCTGGCGAGCCTGCTGCACTCCAACCGTGACCCGCTCTTCGCCGTTCGCGACTTCCTCGTCACGCCGCTCATGCTCCGGCAGAAGTACCGCCTGCCCACGGACGGCTTCGACTTCCCGCCCTTCGCGCGGCGCTACGAGGTCTCCGGCGCGGAGCCGGGTGAGGACAGCCAGATATCCGCCCTGCTCTCCCGCGAGGGTCTCGGTTCCTTTGTCGATGTGGCGGACTGCGGCAGGAAGGCCTACATAGCCTCCGCGCTGGGCGCGGTGCTGGGCGCGGTCTGCGCCGTCGTCGGCGTCGTGCTCTTCTTCGTGCTCATCGTCACCGGCGGCGTAGGAGCGGTCACGGCGGCAAACGTCATGGCCTACCTCTTCCTCTGGCTCGCGCCCGTACTTGTCGCCTCCATCGCCTCCGCCGTCTGAGCGCGGCGCGGCCCCCCGGTGAGGTTTTTTGCCTATTGCCAAGGGCCTGCAAATATTGTATAATTGATTGCTTTTAGTTTTGCGAAAACACTATGTTTTTAGTTTATATAAGGAGAGGACCTACACATGAGCTATGCATCCAAGGACATCCGCAACATCGCGCTGCTCGGACACGGCGGCAACGGCAAGACCAGCCTCGCTGAGAGCATCCTCTTTCTGACCGGTGCTACCGACAGGCTCGGCAGCTCCGCCGCGGGCAACTCCGTCTCGGACTACGACCCGGAGGAGATCCGCCGCCAGATAAGCATCTCCGCCAGCACGATGTACACTGAGTATCAGAAGACCAAGATCAACATCATCGACACCCCGGGATACTTCGACTTCGCGGGCGAGGTCGCTCAGGCTCTGCGCGTCGCGGACATCGGCATCATCTGCGTCTCCGCCAAGGACGGCCTGAACGTCGGCGCCGAGAAGGCCTGGAAGGCCCTTTCCGACGCGGGCCTGCCCCGCGCCATATACATCTCCAAGGTGGACGAGGAGCACGCCGACTTCTACAAGGCCTTTGAGCAGCTGCGCGAGAAGTTCGGCCCCTCGCTGAGCCCCATGTCCGCGCCCATCATGTCCGGCACCAAGGTCACCGGCCTCGTCGATATCCTGGCCCGCAAGGCCTACAAGTACGAGGGCAAGAACCGCAGCGAGATACCCATGCCCGCCGACATGGCCGACCGCGTTGAGGAGATGTACAGCGAGATAGCTGAAAACGCCGCCGGCACCAGCGAGGAGCTCATGGACAAGTACCTCGAAACCATGGAGCTCTCCGCCGAGGAGATCTACGGCGCCCTCGGCACCGGCATTGCCGACTGCGAAATAACCCCCGTCTTCTGCGGCAGCGCCGCCACCGGCCTCGGCACCGTTGTTCTGCTCGACGCCGTCAAGAACTTCTTCCCCTACCCGCGCGAGGGCGGCAAGCTCGTTGACGCCGCCGGCCCGGCCAAGGCCATCGTCTACAAGACCATCTCCGACCAGTTCGGCAAGTTCTCCCTGTTCAAGGTCATCTCCGGCAAGGTCACGCCCGACATGACCCTCGTGAACGCCCGCTCCGGCGCGCAGGAGAAGCTCGGCCACATCTACTACATGCAGGGCAAGAAGACCGTCGAGGTCCAGGAGATAGGCTGCGGCGACATCGGCGCCGTCTCCAAGCTCTCCGACACCAAGACCGGCGACACCCTCTGCGACGGCAAGGCCGTTGAGGCCGCCCCCGGCATCGAGTACGCCGTCCCCTGCTACTCCATGGCCATCGCCCCCAAGACGAAGGGCCAGGAGGACAAGGTCGCCCAGGGCCTCGCGAGGCTCGGCGAGGAGGACCGCTCCTTCACCATCACAAACAACGCCGAGACCAAGCAGATGGTCATCGCCGGCGCCGGCGACATCCATCTCGACGTCCTCTGCTCCAAGCTGAAGAACAAGTTCGGCGTCGAGGTCGAGCTCTCCCCCGCCCGCGTCCCCTACCGCGAGAAGATCCGCAAGCCGCTCAAGGCCCACGGCCGCCACAAGAAGCAGTCCGGCGGTCACGGCCAGTTCGGCGACGTCTGGATAGAGTTCGAGCCCCAGGACGAGCAGGAAGATATGATCTTCGCCGAGAACGTCTTCGGCGGCAGCGTGCCGAAGAACTTCTTCCCCGCCGTTGAGAAGGGCCTGCGCGAGTGCTGCACCAAGGGCGTCCTCGCCGGCTACCCGATGGTTTTCCTGAAGGCCACCCTCTACGACGGCAGCTATCACCCGGTCGACTCCTCCGAAATGGCCTTCAAGACTGCCGCCGGTCTCGCCTACAAGGAGCTCGTCAACGCCAGCCCCGTCATCCTTGAGCCCATCGGCCTGCTGAAGGTCACCATCCCCGACGCCAACATGGGCGACATCATGTCCGACATCAGCTCCAAGCGCCGCGGCACCGTCATGGGCATGAACGCCGAGGGCGGCATGCAGACCGTCGAGGCCGAGGTACCCATGGCCGAGATGTCCAGCTACGCCATCGACCTGCGCTCCATGACCCAGGGCAGGGGCAGCTTCACCCTTGAGTTCTCCCGCTACAGCGAGGCTCCCGCCGCCGTGCAGCAGAAGATAATTGACGAGGCGAAAGCCAACGCCGACGAGTAATTTTGCCAACAACGACCATACGGGCCGCCGCTCAGACGGCGGCCCATTTTTACAGGTGATTGCTATGACAGTAAAGACCAAAAAAGCCAGATTTCTCTCCGCCATCCTCTGCCTGGCGCTGGCGCTCGGCCTGCTGGCCGGCTGCGGCTCCACGGAGGCTAAGCAGCCGGAGATGAGCGAGGTCGTCGCCGCCGTCGAGGCCGTCGTACCCACCGACAGCATGACGGAGCTTGACGCAAACTACCTCAAGAACGTCTTCAAGCTCGACGAGAGCCAGTACGCCGACTGCTGCGTCATGACGACGAACGTCGGCACGACCATCGATGAGTTCGGCATTTTCAAGGGCAAGGACAGCGCCCAAGCTGCGGAGCTCAAAGCCGCGGTCGAGGAGTATCTCCAGTTCCGGCTCGACTCCTGGATGCCCGAGTATCTGCCCGAGGAGTTCCCGAAGCTCCAGGCCGCACAGCTCTGGAGCCAGGGCGACTACGTCATGTACGCTATCCTCTCCGACGACGCCAAGACCGCTGCGGGCGACGCCTTTACCGCCTGCTTCGCGGCCTGATTTGAGGCGCGCATCTCCCCTTAGCGAGGTTTTTATCATGAAAAGAAACGCCAAAAATTCCATGTTCTTCGTCTGGACGCTGGCCATCTTCGCCTGCCTGCTGCTGGTGCTTTTTGCGCTCATCTTCTCCTCCTGCGGGCAGGGCGCGGGCGTTCCGGTGACTACTGACCCCCCGGCTCAGAGTGAGATGCCCGCCGACGACGGCAAGGAAAGCCCGGACAGCGGCACGAGCGCCGAGCCCGGCAGCGAGAGCGAGGCCCCCGACGAGGGTGAAGCCGCTACAGAGACGCCCGCCTCCTCCGTCCTGCTTGCCGAGACCGAGGACGCCGGCCAGGAGTACATAGACAAGCTCACCTTCCTGGGCGACAGCACGACCTACGGCCTGAAGTATTACGAAGTCCTTTCCGGCGGCAAGAACACCACCCAGGTCTGGACACCAGCCTCCGGCACGCTGACCCTCTTCAACTACGCCACGGCCACCATCGTCTTCCCCGAGGACGGGCAGGAGATAAGCATAGTCGATGCGGTGACGCGGAAGCTGCCGGAGTACCTGGTCATCACCCTGGGCGTCAACGGCGTGTCCATGATGGACGAGGACTGGTTCAAGACGGATTACACGGCGCTTGTCCAGAGCATCCAGGCCGCGAGCCCGGACACCAAGATAATCTGCAACTCTATCTACCCCGTCGAGAACGACTATGAGCAGATAGAGTCCATCAACAACACGAACATCCCCCAGGCCAACGAGTGGATAAAGGCGGTGGCTGAGGCCACGGGCTGCAAGTACGCAGACAGCGCCAGCGTGCTCAAGGCCGAGGACGGCAGCCTGCGCGAGGACTACGGCAACGGCGACGGCATACACCTGAACGCCGACGGCTTCAACGCCGTGCTGAACTACCTGCGCACGCACGCGTATCAGTGAGGGCCGACATGGACGAGCTGAAAAACGACATAATAGAGGGCCGCAACGCGGTATTGGAGGCCCTGCGCGCCGGGCGGGCCATCGACAAGCTCTACATCGCCCGCGGCGAGACCGACCGGGCGCTGGGCCACATCGCGGGCCTCGCGCGGGAGCGCGGCATCGCGGTCTCGGACTGCGACAGGCGCAAGCTGGACGCCATGAGCGTCACCAAGGCGCACCAGGGCGTCATCGCCGTCTGCGCCCTGCGCAGCTACGCGAGCCTGGACGACATCCTCGCCGTCGCGGCGGAACGGGGCGAGGAGCCCTTCGTCGTCGTCTGCGACGAGATTTCCGACCCGCACAATCTGGGCGCCATCATCCGCAGCGCGGAGTGCGCCGGGGCGCACGGCGTGGTCATCCCGAAGCACCGCAGCGCGGGTCTGACCGCCGTTGTGGGCAAGACCAGCGCGGGCGCGGCGGAGCACATGGCCGTGGCGCGCGTTGCGAGCGTCGCGGCGGCGCTGGAGGAACTGAAGGCCAGGGGCCTCTGGGTCTACGGCGCGGCGGCTGAGGGAAGCTCCCCGATGTGGGAGACGGATTTTTCCGGCCCGGTCTGCCTCGTCATCGGCTCCGAGGGCGAGGGCCTGGGCCGTCTCGTGCGCGAGCGCTGCGATTTTCTCGTCAGCATCCCCCTGCGCGGGCAGGTGAGCTCCCTGAACGCCTCTGCCGCTGCTGCGGTGCTGCTCTACGAGATCCTCAGGCAGAAAAGCGCGGGAAAATAATACTGAACAGCAAAAATGCCCGCCCCGGATTGGGGCGGGCGTTTTGCTGTTTATTCCTTTATGTCCCCACGCATCTTGAGGTCGGCCACCATTTCCTTATACATCTTCTCGTCTATTTTGTACTTTGCGCGGTAGATGAAGTAGCCGACGATTATCATTATTAGCGGGATGACGAGCATGGAAACCTTCAGCGTCGTCTTGCCCGCGGCGTCTATGGCTTCTGCGGCGGTGTCGCCGGTCTTGATGCCGCAGAGGACGAGCGTTATGCTGATTATTCCAGTCGAGAGCGCGCCGCCTATCTTGTTGATGAGCGGCTGGATGGAGAAGGTGATGCTGTCGTTGCGCTTGCCGAGCTTCCACTGGCCGTATTCAATGGTGTCCGCCAGGAACATCAGCATAAGCAGCTGGATGAACGCCTGACCCACGAACACAATGACGCCCGCCGCCGCGATGAGATACAGGCTTGCCTCCGCGAAGAAGAACACTACGTAGCCCGCCGTCAGCAGCGCCGTTGCAAAGGTATAGAGTGCCCGGCGGCTGTGCCTTTTCGAGAAGGCCGGGAACACCGCCAGCGCCGCAAGCTGCGAGACTCCCACCACCGCCGCCAGGATGGCGTACATGTCCTTGTTTCCAAACACGTACTGCATATAGTACATGGCAAAGCCCGTCGTCGTGCAGTAGCCCACCATGAACAGGGCCATGGACAGCGTTGTCCACATGAGCTGGTCGTTTTTGAAGAGGACGGAGAACATCTGCCTGAGGCTGGTGCCCTCCTCCTGTTTGAAGCGGCCCTTGTCCTCCTTCACCCCTAAGAGCGTGAAGCACTGGAAGCCCAGCATGGCTACCGTCACGGCCACGGCCACGATGAACCAGCCGCGCGGCGTGTTGCCCAGCGCGCTCGTCACCGGCTCCCAGGCCACCATGATGGCGAACATGCCGACGTTCGCGCAGATGCGCGCGAAGGCGCCCATATTCTCGCGGGTCTTCTGCTCCATAGAGAGCGAGGGCAGCATGGACCAGTAGGCGATGTCGTTCACGCCGTAGGTGATGTCCCAGAGTATGTATGCCAGGCCGAATATGACGACGAACCAGTAGTTGGTCAGCCCGAAATCTGCAAACAGGATGAGGAAGAACACGCTGCTCGTCACCGCGCCTATGAGCATGGGCGGCTTGTACTTGCCCCAGGGACTACGGATGTTGTCTATGACGAGGCCGGTTATGGGGTCGTTCAGCGCGTCAAGTATCCTCAGCACCGTAAGGACCAGGCTGGCCGCCGCAAAGACGCCGACAGGCAGGCTCAGGACATTGGATAGATAATAGAGCAGCGCGTTGGACTCAAAGGCGTAGAACATATCCCGGCCCACGGTGCCGAGGCCGAAGAAATATTTATTCCGCTTTTCCAGCTTTGTCACACAAACTACCCCTCTCAGGCATATATCTCGACTATGCGTCGGATTATCTCCACGCACTTGTCCATGCCCTCGACCGTGATGTGCTCATACGGGCCGTGGAAGGCGTAGCCGCCGGTGCCGAGGTTCGGGCAGGGCAGGCCCTCCCAGGAGAGCTGCGCGCCGTCCGTGCCGCCGCGGATGGGAACGCGCAGGGGCGTGACTCCCGCGGCCTCCGTGGCCTTCACGGCGTTGTCCACGAGGTGGATGTAGTCCGGGCGTATCTTCTCCGCCATGTTGCGGTACTGCTCCCGGAAGGAAACGCTCACAGTCCCAGCGCCGTAGCGCTCGTTCAAAGTCTTGGCGATGTGCTCCATCATCTCGCGGCGCAGCTGCATCTTGGCCGCGTCGTGGTCGCGCAGGATGTAGCGAAGCTCCGCGCGCTCCGCTGTGCCCGCGATGGCCGTCAGGTGGAAAAAGCCCTCGTAACCCTCGGTATACCTCGGCGTCTCGCAGCTGGGCAGGGCGGCGTTATACTCCGTCGCCACCTGCGCGGCATTCACCATGACGTCCTTGGCGCTGCCCGGATGGACGTTCACGCCGGTTATATGCACCACAGCGGCCCCGGCGTTGAAGTTCTCGAACACGACCTCGCCCTCCGGTCCACCGTCAAGCGTATATGCAAAGTCCGCGCCCAGCTTCGGGATATCGAAATGCGCCGTGCCGCAGCCGACCTCCTCGTCCGGCGTGAAGCACACGGCGATGCGCCCATGCGGGATATCGCCCTTTTGCAGCTCCTCCACGAGCGTCATTATCTCCGCGAGCCCCGCTTTATCGTCAGCGCCGAGCAGGGTGTCCCCGCTCGCCGTGATGAGCGTCCGGCCCTTGAGCGACGGCAGGTGCGGGAAACTCTTCACGCTGAGCATCCTGCCCGCGCCGAGTTCTAGGTCGCCGCCGTCGTAGTTCTCGATGAGGCGGGGCTTCACGTTTTCCCCGGAAAAGTCCGGCGAGGTGTCCATGTGCGCTATAAAGCCCAGGCAGGGCGCGCCCTCGTGTCCCGGCGTCGCGGGCAGGTGGCCGTAGACATAGCAGGTGCCCGTCACCTCAGCATCCGCCACACCGAGCTCAAGCAGCTCTTCCACGAGCAGCCGCGCGAGGTCAAACTGTCTCGGCGTCGAGGGCGAGACGCCTATGCCCTCCTCGCTGGCCGTGCTCACCTTGGCGTATTTTATCAGTCTCTCGTATGCTCTCATTTTGCTTTTCCCACCCTTGTTATAAGATATATTTCAGAACCGAAATCCCCCGGCAGACGCAGTTTTTTATCGTAGCCCGTGCCGGAAAACAGGTTTTGCAGCCTTATGCCATCCAGCAGCGCCGCGCCGGAGGCGGTATAGCGCTCCGTCTCCTGCCTCAGCCCCGCGAGGGCATCCGCCGCGCGCAGCACCGGGCCGCCGGGCCGGAGCTTTACCGGCAGAGCGTGCTTTATGAGCGCGCCGAAATCCGCGATCCGCAAAAGCGGCGGCCGGCTCTCTACCTCGTAGAGCGCCCCGGGATCGAGCCCCGCCGCAGGCAGCTTCTCAAAGGGCGGCGCCGCGTGTACCAGCCTCCGGAAATGCCCCGTCACAGCCTCTGACCCGTCCCGCGCCACGCATGAGAAAGCCTCTCGGCCGTCAAGAAGTTCAAAGCGGTACAGCCTGCCGTATTGCAGCGTCATGCGGTGCTTCTTGTAAAATGCTATTTGGCGACGCGCCTCTTTCAGCTCCACCGGCGTGAGCTCGCGCAGATCCAGCTCGTAGCCCAGGCAGCCGAAGCAGGAGACTGCAAAGCGCGTATCAAGCGGCGTGCGCCGCAGCGTCTGAGCGTGCGGAGAGGCCGAGACGTGCGCGCCCATCGTGGACAGCGGGTAGAGGTACGACAGCCCCTTCTGTATGTCCAGCCGCTCGATGGGGTCCGTGTCGTCCGAGGCCCATATCTGCGGCGAGAAGCAGAGCATGCCCAAATCGAAGCGGTTCCCGCCCGAAGAGCAGCTCTCGAACAGGATCTCGGGCCGTTTATCGAAGATGCGGTGCAGCACCTCATACAGGCCGAGGATATATCGGTGCGCAAAGGCGCCGCCCACGCCCGCCATCTGACGGTTCATGTCCCACTTGACATAGCTTATCTCTGCCGAGTCCAGCACCCCGGCGACGGACTCGACGATGTAGTCCCGCACCTCCGGCCGCGTGAGGTCGAGCAGCAGCTCGTTGCGGCCGTAGACCGGCTCGCGGCACGGCTCCGTTATGGCCCAGTCCGGGTGCGCGGCGAACAGGCGGCTCTTGGGGCTGACCGCCTCGGGCTCTACCCAGATGCCGAAGCCGAGGCCGAGCTTTTTCATGTCCCGCGCCAGGCCGGAGACGCCTTCGGGCAGCTTTTTTCTGTCCGGCTCGTAGTCCCCGAGGCCGCCGGTGTCGTCGTCCCGGCCGATGAACCAGCCGTCGTCCATGACGAAGAGCTCCGCGCCCATGGCCTTGGCCCTGCGCGCCACGGATAGCAGCCGCCGCGCGTCGAAATCGAACATGAAGCCCTCCCAGGCGTTCACGAGGACGGGCCTGCCCCGCCCGGCCCAGGGGCCGCGGACGATATGGCGGTTTACAAAGTCGTGCATGGCCCGGCTCATGCCGCCGAGGCCCTCCGCGGAAAAGCACATGACGGCCTCCGGCGTCTCAAAGCTCTCGCCCTGCTCAAGCCGCCAGTCGAACCTGTCCGGGCTTATGCCGCACATGACGCGGGCTGATCCGCGCTCGTCTGCGGAGACACAGCTCATGTGGCTGCCACTGTAGACCAGGTTGAAGCCCCAGACGCGGCCGTGTTCCTCATTGGCCTCGCGCTCGCTGAGGATGAAGCCGGGGTTCGCCCGGCTGGACGAAAAGCCCGTGCGGCTCTCGTTCACCAGCGTGCCCTCGACCGCGCGCTCGCAGCGGTGCGCCTCGCGTATCCAGCCGCCGGTGAAGGTCGTCATTTTGAGCTCCCGCTCCGCGAGGTCCAGACTGAGGCTCATGAGCTTGCGTATGCTCAGCCCAGCGCCGGTACAGACGAGCTCCGCCCGGCGTGTGATGACGTCCTCCGCCGGGTAGGTTGTGTAGTAGAGCCTCAGCTCCGCGCCCGCGGCCTCGTCCCGGAGCAGCACGGCGAGGGTCATGTCCCCGCCGTATGCCGTGGGCAGGCCGCATTTCGTCTGCGTCGCTCCGGGCGTGATCGTGTGGCCGGCGTACTCGAAGTCCGCCGTCCAGCTCCCGGCGTCCGTCACCAGCTCTATGGGCGAGGGGCGGTAGTCCCCCCTGCCCGCGCCCGACCACTCCATGGGCAGCACGTCGAGGCAGTAGGCCGCCCCTCCGCCGGGATAGAGCACCGAGTCGCCGTAGGGCATCGCCCGCTTGAGCGAGAGCGCCTCCGCGTCAGCGTCCCGCACCGGCGCGCCGTAGTGCAGGTGTTCGAGCTGGCCCTGGGGCGTCACTCTGAACATATACGAGCTGTGCTCCGTCCGGAGGTGAAACAGCCCCTTATCGTACGTTATAGACCTGCTGCGCGACATATTCATCGTACATCTCCTGCGTAACTCCGCCGTTTTCTATCAGCTTTGCATAGAACTCCCCGCTTCGTTTTATCCGCCTCTCCTGTGTGGCGTAGTCCACGTGCACGAGGCCGAAACGGGCCGTATTGCCCTCTATCCACTCGAAATTGTCGCAGAAGCACCAGTGATAATACCGCTCCACCGGCGCGCCGCAGTCCGCTGCGGCCCTGAGGTGCTCGTAGAGATAGCGGCAGCGGAAGCTGTCTTCCAGGTCACAGGTGCCGTTTTCAGTTATGTAAACCGGAGCGCCGTATTCCTTCCACATCGCAACGCACAGCTCCGCGAGGCCCTCGGGGTAGATCTCCCAGCCGAGGTCATTGCGCGGGGAGTTTGCGCGCACTCCGTCCGCAAGGCCGGAGCAGGTGGAGCGGGTGTAATAGTTTATGGCGATGTAATCGTAATATCTGCCGTGGCCGCGGCCCTGGAAGGGCGGCGCGGCCCTCCCCGTCATCATTGCGCGGGTCATGGCGGTCTGGAAGAGGTAGGCCGAGGCCCTTGCCGCCGCGGCGTGCGCAGGGTTTTTGGGGTTTTCCGGTGCGAAGACGCGCAGATGGTTGGCGAAACTGACACGCGCATCCGGCACGAGCCGATGTATGAGCTTGTATGCCTCGATATGGCATGGCACGAGCGCGTCCATGACCATGAGCGCCGCGGGTATGGACTTCATGCCCGGCGGCCATTCGCCCGACATATAGCCGTTCACGGCGTAGACGTTGGGCTCGTTGAGGGTTATCCAGCAGTCCACATACGGCGCGAGCCGCGGGACGATATATTCCACGTATTCAAGGAAGGCGAGCCTCGCCCCGCGCGCAAGGAAACCGCCTGAGCGTTCAAACCAGAGCGGGTTCGAGAAATGCCAGAGCGTGACCATGGGCTTTATGCCGCGCTCGCTGAGGAATTTGAGCTCTTCAATGTAATGCTGCACGGCGCTCTCGTCGAAAACCCCGCGCTCGGGCTCTATCCGGCTCCACTCCAGGCCGAGCCGGCAGCATTGCAGGCCCATACCGGCCATGAGCTCCGCGTCCTCCTGCCAGCGCTCCCAGTGCATGGTGGCTACCGAGGGGTCCGAGCCATCCTTTATATTTCCACGCCGGTACCAGTCGTACCAGTTGTTGTTTTTGTCCCCGCCCTCGACCTGCGTCGCCGCGCTGGACGCGCCCAGCAGCATCCCGCCGAGCGAAAAAGTGTCTCCCATAGTGCACCTCCTGTCCAGTTTATAATAGCACATTCTTTGGCAATGCAAAAGACAAATAATAAGAACGCCGGGCACTCCCGGCGTTCTCCAGTTTCATGCGAGGCACAGTAAAAGCAGTGCTGCTATCGCCGCAATGACCAGCGCGCCCTCGCAGGTGAGGAATATGTACCTTAAGCGCACTTCCTTCGGGTCGTACTCCCGGTCAAGCGCGTCGGCTTCAAGACGCCTTGACGTTCTCAGCGTGCACAGCGCAGCGTATATCAGGCAGCAGAGCAGCAACGGCAGCAGTATCAGGAGCGGCAGCACCCTCCGCTCGTATTCCACCAGCTCTGTCAGCCCGGTCTGACAAATTCTCAGAAGCCAGAATACGTCTATCGCTGTCAGTACCGCCAAAACCACGGCTGATATGAAGAGCTGCTTTGACGCGCGCGCTCCGAAGCTCTCCTTGTCCGTGTACATCTCGGGCGCCGCCGGGTCGGCCGTCCGGGCGAGACAGTATTCTCCGCTGTGACCGACGTGCAGGGTGGTGTTATACAAGAGCTCCCAGCCGAAGTCCGCATACTTTAGCCGCTCGCGCTCAAAGGTCTCGTCCATGCCCGCTTCCACCGCGCAGTAGCGGTAGCGCGTCTCCCTCGGTTCTCCCCGCTCGAGCACCGCGAACTGCCCCTTGAACTGAACGAACCTCAGCCCGCGGCGCTCCATCTCCTCGCACCAGCCCTCGATGCGGTCAAATTCCTGCCTGAAGTATGGGCAAAGCACCGTTTTCCGCACAGGTATCCCCCTTTCTCTCCGCATCCGCCACGCATTGCCGGAGCCGCGTGAGCTCCTCGGCGTAGCGCCGTTCTCCCGCGCCGGTCAGCGCGTAGGTGCGTCTCCGGCCATCCGTCTCCGTCTCCGTGATCAGCCCCGCATCGAGGAAGCTGCCGAGTATAGTGTACAGCGTACCCGGACCGATCCGAACCCGGCCGGACGTGTGCCGCTCTATCCACGCCGTCACCTCCACGCCGCACTTCTCCCCCTCCATCAGCGCCATCAGTATATAAAACATGGCCTCCGTAAGCAATCCCAGCGCCTTTCTGGGCATATCGACCGCCACCTATCGTTATTCGATATCGTATATCGATATTATATGGCCTTTGTTTCCCTGTGTCAACAGCTTATTGACAGTCTGCAAGCTCAAATGTATCATTATTTTAATAATTTGCGAGTTTGAGGAGGCCTTGCAGATGAACTGGGCGGCTTTTTGTTCCTATGTGTTGCTCACGGCTATTACGCCGGGGCCGAACAACATTATGTCTATGTCCAATGCGGCGAAATACGGCTTCAAGCGTTCCTTCCCCTTCAACGTTGGCGTGCTGCTGGGCTTTTTTGTGGTCATGGGCCTGTGCGCTGCCTTCTCCTCGCTGCTCTATGAATTCATACCCTCCGTGAAGCCCTATATGCTCTGCCTGGGCGCGGCCTACATACTTTGGCTGGCCTGGAGCATCTGGCGCGACAAGCCCCATGCGGAGAAGAAGAGCATCTTCACCCGCACGAACACCGTCGTCGCGGGCGCGGTGCTCCAGCTCGTGAACGTCAAGGTCATCCTCTACGGGATAACCTCCCTGAGCTCCTTCGTCCTGCCGCACTACGACTCCATCCCAGTTCTGGCGCTCTTCTGCTTCATACTCTCCGTCACGGGTTTTCTCTGCACGCTGCTCTGGGCGCTGTTCGGGGCAGTATTTGAGAAGTTTTTCAAGAAGTATTCCAAAATCGTCAACGCCGTCATGGCCCTGCTGCTGGTCTACTGCGCGGTGACGATGGTGCTGGATATCTGGGCCTGAGTGCCCGGATGAAAAAACAGGCCGCTGCTGCGGCCTGTTTTTTCATATTCATTTACTCCGCCGGGTAGGCCGCGCGGTCAAAGACCAGGACGGCGCGCTCCAGCGACAGCGCCGCGGCGGCTGGGAAATCCTCAGCCCGGGTTTCGGGGTCGAGCAGGCGGCGCGAGGTCTCGCGCTTGTGCTCACCGAAGATCGTGAGCCAGACCTCCCGAGCCCCCAGCAGCTCCGGCACGCCAAGGGTGATGCCGTACTCCGGCGCGTGGCCGCCGTCGGAGAAATATTTCTCCGAAACGCGGACTGTCTCCGCGTCGAGCTTCACGCGGCGCGCGGCCATATTCAGGCCGGCATGGGGCTCGTTGAGCGCCAGGTGGCCGTTCATGCCCACGCCAAGCAACACGAAGTCGAGGCCCCCAGCCCGACGGACAAAGCTGCTCATCCGCTCGCACTCCCGCTCCGGCTCCGAGGTCATGGCGTCGAAAAGGCAAATCTGGTCCTCGCTAACTCCCAGCGGGCCGAACAAACTCCTGCGCAGGAAATTTGCGCAGGAGCCCTCGTTCTCCGGCGGGACTCCAAGCCACTCATCCATGCCCACAAAGCGCGCCTTTGAAAAGTCCGTTTCTCCCTCCTTAGAGGCAGCCACGAGCGCCGAAAACACCGGGAGCGAGGAATGTCCGGCGGCAAGGCAGAGCATGGCGTCTGGCTTTTCGCTCACGAGCTGGCAAATCCGCCGCGCGGCGCAGGCCCCGCCTTCCTCCTGGGTATCAAAAATGAAGAATTTCACGCCTCACCTCATGAGCTCGATGGGGTACTTCACCTTTGCGCTGAACGGGAGCGCGATCTTGCGGCCCTCCTTGGCGCTGGCATAGGCGGCGTAGACCATCTCCAACACGGCGCGGCCGTCCTCGCCGGTGACGAGGGGCTTTTCTCCCGTGCGGACACAGTGGATGAAGTGCGCGAGCTCCTGGGGATAGCCCTGGTTGAAGGCCTCCTCAAAGACGGTGAAGGTCCAGCCCTGGGTGCTGCCCGCCTTCTCCATGGCGTAGTCGTAGCCCTCGGTGCTGTAGGTAAGCGCGCTGTTGCCGCGGAAGAGGTCGGCATAGGACACGCCCTTGTCGCCGTAGACCTCGATGCGGTCGTCCATGCCGCCGTGCTTGGCCCAGCTGTCCTCGGCTACGGCGGTGACGCCGTTCTCGAACTCGACTATGGTGACGGTGTTGTCCTCGCAGGTGGTTATGTCGTTGTGGAAGACCGTCTTCATGTCGGAGTAGACGCTGTTCACCTTGGCGTTGCCGGTCATCCAGCGGAACCAGGCCAGAGCGTGGCAGCCCATGTCCATCATGACGCCGCCGCCGGCGCACTCCTCCTTATAGAACCAGGCGCTGTGCGGGCCGCTGTGCTTCTCGGCCTGCTTGAGCATATAGACCTTGCCCACAGCGCCGCGCTCGACGAGGTCGCGCACGCGCTCGTACTTCGGGGCAAAGCAGAGCTCCTCGGCGTACATGAGGTTGACGCCGTGGGCCTTGCACTCGGCAATCATCTCGTCCGCCTGCTCCAGCGTCATGGCCAGGGGCTTCTCGACGATGACGTGCTTACCGCTGCGGGCAGCCTTGAGGCAGGCCTCATAGTGGGTATAGTTGGGCATACAGACGTCCACGACCTCCGCGCCGCTCTCGGCCAGGAGCTTGTCCACGTCGTCATACACCCCGGGGATACCGAACTCCGCCGCGACGGCCTCAGCCTTCTCGCGGCTGCGGGCGTAGATGGCCACTACCTCGGCCTCGTGTACGAAGCGCTTGTAGCTCTCAAGATGGATGTGGGCGATGAAACCCGCGCCGAGTATGGCGACCTTTGTCTTTTCCATGCTGTATCCTCCTTAATAATTTGGCTTATTAACTAACCCCCGATGCCTGCATCGAGGCCCAGGCTCTCGCCCAGCGCCTTCCAGGGCAGGAGGTCTTCCTTCGTGAGCATGGCCGCGTCGAGCGCATACTCGCGCCCGAGTTTGGCGTATTTGCCGCGGCCCAGGGTGTGATACGGCAGCAGGTCAACCCGACGTACGCCGTGCGAGAGGGCGAAGCGGAAGATGCCCTCCATCTCCGCCTCCGTATGGTTGAAGCCGGGTATGACCGGCACGCGGGCGATGACCTCCGTGCGTGCCGCGGCAAATGACAGGTTCGCGCCCACCTCAGCGATGTCAGCGCCCGTGACGGCGCGGAGCTTTTCCTCCTCCGCGTGCTTCACGTCGAAGAGGAAAAGCCGCGTATGCGGAGCCACGAGTGCGAAATTCTCCGCCGGCGCCGCGCCGCAGGTCTCTATAGCTGTATGTACGCCCTGCGCCGCAAGAGAGGCGAGCAGCGGCGCGAGCGCCGGGGCCTGCAAAACGGCCTCGCCGCCGGAGAAGGTCACTCCCCCGCCGCTGTCCTCGTAGTAGTCCCTGTCCCGCAGGACGACGCGCTCTATTTCCTCCGCCGTCATCAGCTCGCCGCAGAGGCTGAGCGCCCCAGCCGGGCAGATTGCGGCGCACGTGCCGCAGGCGCGGCAGCGCGCCCTGTCCACACGCGGCATCTCCCCCGGCGTCCAGCTCACGGCGCCGTTTGGGCAGGCGCGGGCGCACGCGCCACAGGCGGCGCATTTTTTCTCATCCCTCAGCAGCTGCCTCGCCGCGCTCTGGGACTCCGGATTGGAGCACCATGGACAGTGCAGGCCGCAGCCCTTCAGAAAAACCACCGTGCGTATGCCCGGCCCGTCGTGCACGGCGAAGCGCTCGATCTCAAAGACCCTTAATTCCATGGCGTTCACTCGTCGTACATGACGCGGCTCATGAGCTCATCCTGCACGTCGGGTTCCAGGTGCACGAACACTGCGCTGAAACCGCTTACGCGGACGATGAGGTCTTCGTAGTCCTCAGGCTTGGCGCGCGCTTTCTCCAGCACGCCCTTGTCTATGACCGTGACCATGACGTGGCAGCCGCCGCGCTTGAAATAGGTCTTGAACATGGCCTTTATCTTGTCGCGGTTCTCGCGGAAGAAGTTCGTGGAAAACTTGATATTCTGCACGGAGCCGCCGTGCAGGCCCGCGTCAAAGCGCGCGAGGGAATTGAGCACCGCCGTCGGCCCGTTGCGGCTGGCGCCGCCCTGGGGGTTGTTGGCGGGATTCATATACTGGCCCGCGCAGCGGCCATCCGGCGAGGCCCCCGTGCGGCGGCCCCACTCCGTGTTCAGCTGGTTGTTGCTGATGACGATGAGGTAATACTGCATCCCTGCCGCGATGCCGCGGTCGCGGATACCGTTTGCGACGTACTCGAAAAACTCGTTGGCTAAGTCGTCTATCTCAGGGATGTCATTGCCGTATTTGTCATACTCCCAGAGGCGGCGGCGCATGAGCTCATAGCCCTCGAAGTTGGCGCGCGTGGCGTCCACTATCTGCTGGAGCGTATACTCGTGCGTGTCGTAGACAAAGTGCTTGATGGCCGAGAGCGAGTCGGATACGTTGATGTTGCCGTAGGTCTCGTTCGTACCGCCGAGGTAGCGCACGCCGCCGTCAAGGACCGCCTTGCCGCGCTCTATGCAGTCATCCATGAGCAGGCTCGTGAACAGGAAGGAGACCTCCCTGTCCATGACCTCGTAGGAGTAGGTCTGCGCCTTTACCGAGAGGTCGAAGTAGTACTCCAGCAGGGCCTTGTACTGCGCGTAGAGCTCGTCGAAGGTCTTGAGCTCGCTGACGGGCTTCATCGGCACGGGGCCGCTCTTTTTGATGCCGTCCATGGGGTCCACGCCCTCGTTCAGGGCTATGGTCAGGAGCTTGAGCAGGTTTATGCAGGTGTTGGGCGTACCCGTGCTCTGCCCGGCGATGACAAACTCGCCGCAGCCGAAGGGTACATACTGCTCCGCCGTCTCCATATCCACGCGCATGGCGCGCGCGACGGCGGGGACGTTCACGTCGTCGTTATACAGCGTGGGATAGGTCGCGCCCGCGCCCAGGCTCTCCATGGCCATGTCGAAGATGTCCTCCGGCATGTCCTTGGTTATCCGCAGCGTGAACTGCGGCTCGACATAGCGCACGTCCTTCGACACGCGCAGGGCCAGGCGCAGGAAGACGTCCGCCTCTTTCGGGTGCTTTCTGCCGTAGCCGCCGACGATTATGCGGCCGTTCACGGTGGTGCGGCGGTTTTCTATCATGGTCCAGAGGCTCTTTATATACTCATACGCCTCATCCTCGCTGAGGACGCCCGTCTCCAGGTCGCGCGCGAGGTAGGGGCCGAGGTAATCGTCCAGGCGGCCGTAGTTGATGACGCCCGCCAGCAGGGCGTAGAGCCAGAAAAGCTGCATAGCGTCGTGGAAATTCTCGGGTGGGCGGTCCTTCACGGCCTCCAGGCCCTCGGCCATGCGCATCAGCTGACGCCTCCGCTCGGGCGAGGCGGTCTTCGCCAGGCGCAGGGCCTCCTGACGCTCGTGCTCGGCGCAGTTTACAAAGATATCGAGGCAGCGAAGGCCCGCGCGGTGGAAGCTGTTTTCCGGGTTTTCAGCCAGCTTCGCCTCCAGCTTGCGCCGCAGGCCGCCGATACCGTTTTCAAGCAGCAGGGGGTAGTTGAGCATCATACCGCTGAGCCGCGCCGTCGCTATGAGCGGCGTCTCGCAGTCTATGAAGCGGCCGATGACGTCGTCGATTAGCGCCTCGTTGCAATACTTCGTCTTGAGGTCGTTCTCGCGCCAGTAATCGTAGAGCGCGTCTATGCGGGCGCGGTCCGCATCACTTGAGAAGGACTCCCTCAGCTTTTTCAGCTTGTTGAACACGCAGTAATGCCCCACTCCGCCGACGGAGGTGACGCAGCCGAAGCCTATGGGCAGCACGTCTATGCGGCCCGCGACCCGATCCTGCGGCTCTATGCTGCGGAACATTTCAGGATACAGCACCTCCAGGCAGGCCACCTCCCGCTCCTCGCGGGAAGCCCCTGCCATGGCACGGTGCGTGCGCGTATATTCCTCCATTATCTCAAGCTGCCGTTCCGGCGATTTCTCGCACGGCAGCTTTATGCTGACTTCAACGTTCTGTACCCCGTCGATGTCGAATTTTGCCATAAGAGTGCTCCTTCCGCCGCGCGCGGGCTCAGTGCTTGCTGCGCTCCGCGTCTCTCCAATTGCTGCGGTACCCGCTCATGAGGTCGGTGAAGCGTTTCGCCGTCAGGTGCGGGCGGGTTATCGCGCTGCCCACGACCACAGCATGCGCGCCGAGATAGAGGCACTTGATGGCGTCCTCCGGCGTGTAGATGTGGCCCTCCATTATCATATATGCCTCGTCTCCGAAATCGCGGCACATGCGCGCAAATTCGCGCAGATCCGGGCTCTCTATGCTCGCAGTCTCCGCGGTGTAGCCGTAGAGCGTGGGGCCTACGATGTCCGCGCCGAGCTTAACCGCGTGCTCAGCCTCCTCGTAATTGGAGACGTCCGCGAAAATGATGGCCTCCGGTATCTCGCGTTTCACTATGGGCAACAGGTCCCAGGCCACGGTGCCCTCGTGGGTCACCTGCTTTGTGCAATCAAGCGCGATTATCTCCGCGCCCGCCTCCCAGACCTGGCGCGCGGCCTCCAGCGTCGGGGTGATGAAAACATCAGTGTCGTCATGCCATATTTTATACAGGCCAATGAGCGGCAGGTCCACTGCCGCCTTGATGGCCCTTATCTGCTCCGGGGAGTTGGCCCTTATGCCGGCCGCGCCCGCCCACTTGGCGGCCTGGGCCATCTTCACGACGATGTCGTCAGTATATATGGGGTCGTCCTTCTGGACCTGGCAGGAGACTATCAGGCCGTTGCGAAAACCCTCCAAAATCTTTCTTTTTCTTTCATCCGTCGTCTTCATATCAAGCCCTCCACATGCGGAGCCCGACATATTTCCGTTTTTATGCGCAAAAACAGCAGCTCCGCTCTACTTTTACAAGTACATTATAGCGAAGCTGCTGTTCATTTTCAAGCATTATTTTTCAATTTCGAACAAATTTAAATAATTCACACCAAAACAAATTGCTCCGGAAGGTTCTCCGGCAGGCTGTCCGCCCTGTTGCAGATGATGGTGTCAAAGGAGCTGAATGGGGCGATGGCGTAGAAGCCTATGCGCGTAAGCTTGGTGGCGTCCAGCAGCAGGTGCCGCTTGGTAGCGTTCTTCATCGCCAGAGCCTTGATGGTCATGCACTCCGTCTCCATCGTGTAGGCCATCTGCTTGTCCATGGAGGCGCCGAAGCAGCCTATGAAGGCATGGTCAAAGTGGAGCTTCTCAATTATCTCGTGAGCGATGGAGCCCGAGAGCAGGTCGTAATGCGGGCTGTACTTGCCGCCGACCAGGAAGACCTCGGCCTCCGCACGCTTGGACATCTCAAGTATCATGGTGTTGTTCGTGACTATGCGCACGCGGCGCCGGAGCAGCTGCTCGGCCAGTGGCAGCAGGCTGGTGCCGTCGTCCAGATAGACGCACTCTCCGTCCGCTACGAGGCCCGCGGCGTAATTCCCTACGAGCTGCTTTTCGTGGACGTTCACGTTGGCCTTCAGGCGCGTCGATATCTGCACGTTCTCCAGCAGGGAGTCCGTGCCGCCGTTTGTGGTGGCCCCGCCCTGGACGCGGCGGAGCTTGCCCTGTTTTTCGAGCTTTTCAAAGTCTCGCCTCACCGTTGTTTCTGAGGTGCCCATCTGCGCGGCTATATCCTTGAGGTTTACAACGCCGAGCTCATTGATCCTGCGCATGATGAAAAGCGCGCGTTCCGATGCTATCATTTTATTCTCCCTTCCAAGACCCGGGATGCCAGACGGAACCCTCAGTGTATGGTGAAGTCTATCCCACATTGGCGGCGTATCTCGTCCATCACGCCCGCAGCAATGCGCGTACACTCTGTCCATTCTCCCGCATCTCCGCCCCGGGTCAGCAAAACAAAGCGTTCCAGCTCATATCTCATATCATACTCCCCGCAAGGGTCCGATGCAAGCTCTAAAATCTTGCCTTTTCGCACGGAAACCACGTTTAGCGGGGCTGCCGTGGGCCAAAAGCGCAGGGAGCCGCTCTCTCCGCTTATCTCCGAAATACAGTCTGACTGGTCAACTTTGGAATACTCCAGCTCCGCGTGGAAGCCGTCGTACTCGCAGATCGCCGTTCCAAGGGCGTCTATGGAGCCGGGCAGAAACACGGCCTTCGCCGTCACGGCCCGGGGAGCGCCGAAGAGCAGCACCATGAGGTTCACGCAGTAGGCGCCGATGTCCATCAGCGCGCCGTTGCCGAGGCGCGGGTCAAAGGCGTTTTCGATTATGCCGTTTTTAAACTTGTCATAGCGGGAGGAATACTGACAGTAGCTGAACCTGGCGCGGCGCACTGGGCCTATTCTCGCTATCTCCTCCCTCAGCAGGGGGATGGTTGGCAGGAAGGCCGAGCGCATGGCCTGGAGCAGCACCAAGCCCCGCTCCTGCGCCGCGGAGAGCATGGTCTCCAGCTCCACGGCACAGCGGGCGATGGGCTTTTCACACAGGACATGCTTGCCCCCGCGCAGCATCAGCAGGGTCTGCTCGCAGTGCAGGGCGTTGGGGCTGGCGATGTAAACAGCGTCCACGCTCTCCGACGCGGCCAGCGCCTCCAGGCTGTCGGTCCAGTGCGGCGCGCCCCACTTGTCCGCGAAGGCGCGCGCCTTTTCGGCACTGCGGGAGTACACCGTGTCGAGCGTGAACTCAGGGCAGAACTTGGAGGCCGCGAGCATACGCTCCGTTATAAAGTTTGTCCCTATTATACCGAAGCGAACCATGCTCCGGCCCCCTTTTTCACTCATACTGCTTGCCAAGGAAGGCTGCGCCGACTATTCCGGCGTCGTTGCCCAGCGTGGCGCGGATTATTGGCGTCTCGGGCATGAGGCCCGGGGCATAGGCTGTTTTCGCGACTTCCGCGCGCAGGGGGGCCAGCAGATATTCCCCCTGGTTGCAAACGCCGCCGCCCAGAATGATTACCTCGGGCCGCAGGAGCGTCACGAAGCTGCTGATGCCGGTGGCGAGATAGTGGATGTAGTTCTCCACGACCCGCTTCGCCGAGGCATCTCCCAGCTTGGCGGCCTCAAAGGAGGTGCGGCCGTCCACCTTGGCGGTATCTCCACCGCAGCTTTGCCACATGAGGGAATCCGGGTCGGCTTCCATGGCGCGGATGGTATCCCGGATGAGGGCGGTGACGGAGGCATAGGCCTCCAGGCAGCCGCGCAGGCCGCAGGTGCACTGTTCGCCATCCATGACTATGGTGGTGTGGCCGGGCTCGCTGCCGTGGCCGTTGCCGCCGAGAAAAATCTTCTTGTTAAAGTCGCTCAGCTCGGCATGGAACATGCCCGTGGGCGGGACGTTTATGCCGGTGGGTATCTTCAGCTTTTCCTCGGTGCTTATGACCATCGGCTCCCGGTCGAAGGCGTACACCGTGACTTTCTCGCCGTCAAAGACGGCAACGGCGCTTTCAAAATACACCCTCCAGGTCGCCGTGAAGGGGATATCCGCGTTATACCAGGCCGCCTCCGCCGAAACAGTGGCCCCGCCGGGGAAAACATAGGAAAAACGGTAGTGCTCCCTGTAATCCAGCCCCTCGCGCCCGGTGGAAGTGCAGCTCACGCTCTCGGGCTCCCCCCAGAGGCTGAGGATGAGGTCAAGGTCGTGTATATGCAGGTCGAATGGTATGTGCCCGCTCTGCTCGCGGCGGAAGAGCCAGCCGCTCTTGGACCATCTCGGGCAGGATGAAAGGCGCAGAAACTGCGCGTCGAGCATCCTGCCGTATTCCCCGCTCTGCACGAGCTCCCTGAGCACCGCCGCCGGCGTCGAATAGCGCAGCACCTGGGCCACGAAAAGACGCTTGCCGCGCTCCCGCGCCATGGCAAAGAGCTCCCGCGCGTCCGCCGCGTGCAGGGCCAGGGGCTTCTCGCAGATGACGTGCTTATCGTGCAGCAGGGCGTTCTCAACGTGCTCCGGGTGGGTATAGGTGGGCGTGCAGATGTCCACGAGGTCTATATCCCCGCGGGAGAGCATCGCGTCCGCGTCCGTGTAGACGTCCACGCCCTCGGCCCCGGCGCGCTCCGCCGAGGCGGGAGAGTGGGCGCAGACCGCGACCACCCTCGCGCCTTCGATGTGCTCGTAATTCCTCAGGTGGACAGTCCCCATGCCGCCGGGGCCGATGAGGCCTATCCTTATTTCCGGGCTGCTCACAGGAACTGCCGCATGTAGCGGTAGCTCTGCTCAATGCCGCTCTTCACGTCCTCGATGCAGCCCTCATAGGCCCTGTCCTCGACCTCGATGCAGGCCGGGCCGGTGTATCGGATGTCGTTGAGCGCGGAGCAGAAGGCCGCGAAGTCCACGCCGCCCAGGCCGGGCAGCTTCGGAGAGTGCCAGAGCGCCGGGTGCGAGAAGCGCCCGTATTCGTCCACCTTGTCCTGATAGATCTGTATGTCCTTGAAGTGGACGTGGAAGATGCGGTCTGCAAACTCGTACACGGGCTTTATGTAGGAGGCGCCCAGCAGATACGGATGGCTGGGGTCGAAGTTGAGGCCCAGGTTCTTGCTCGGGATGAGCTCGAACATCTTCTTCCAGATGTACGGAGTGGAGGCGAGGTTGTTGCCGCCGGGCCACTCGTCCTTCGTGTAGTACATGGGGCAGTTCTCGATGCCGATCCTGACGCCCATCTCCTCAGCGTGACGCACTATCGGGGTCCAGACCTTGACGTATTTCTCAAGGTTCTCCTCCACAGATTTCGTCTTGTCCTTGCCGATGAAGGTGGTGACCATGTTGACGCCCATCTTGGCCGAGACGTCTATGAGCGCCATGATGTGGTCCACGGCGACCTTCGCGGCCTCTTCGTCGCCGTCCAGCGGATTCGGGTAATAGGCGAGGGAGCTTATCTCCACGCCCTTGGAGGCGGCATAGTCGACGTAGTACTTCATCTTCTCTTCGGTGAGGCCGTTGAGGTCGATGTGCGTGACGCCGGCGTAACGGCGCAGGGCCTTGCCCTTCGGCCAGCAGCAGACCTCTACGCAGGAAAAGCCTGTCTGCGCGGCGTAATCTATGACTTCCTCGAAGGTCTGGTCGGGCAGGATGGCGGAAACGAGGCCGAGCTTCATCATTTTGTATGTCCTCCTTGAAGTATTTTGGTTTTTTCAGTTTTATCCCCGCGGACTGAACGCCCGCGGGGTATTATTTACAGATTTTCCAACTTTTTTCTCAGAAAACGCACAGCGGCGCGGATGTCCGCGGCGGCGTCCCTGCCCACCTCGCGCTCTATGGTGAGGTAGCCGTCGAAGCCGACCTCCGCCAGGGCGTGCAGATACTCGTCCCAGCGCACCTCGCCCTCGCCCAGCGGGGTCTCGGTGAAGTAGGTGCTGACGGTGTTCAGCGCCTCTATGCCGCCCTCGGCGAAGATGCCGTAGACTTCCTCCGGCCCGGCGTAGAAGTTGCAGCGCCCATCCTTGGCGTGGGTGTGGACTATGCGGCTGCCGGCCGCATACACACCCGCGACCTCGTCCGCCTTCGTGACCATGACAAGGTTCGCAGGGTCATAGTTGACGCCTATGCCGGGGCCACATTCGTCAATGAAGCTCACCAGCCGCTCTACCGGCTCCGGCCCGGTCTCCACGGCAAGCGTCACCTGCTTTGAGACGGCGTACTCCCCCGCCTCGCGGCAGGCGGAGAGCATATTCGCCCAGCGCCAGGAGGCCCTGTCCTCAGGCACGCGGCCAATGTGCGTCGTGACGACGCCGCAATCCAGCGCCGCCGCAAGGTCCACGGCGCGCTTTATGTATTCCACCTTGCGCGGGTTGTCCGCGGCTATCTCAAAGCCGTGGCCGCCGAGCTCCGCGCACAGGGCTGTGACCTCCTGGGAGCACTCCGAAAGCACGGAGCACAGCTCACGGAAGAGCCGCCTGCCCACGCGTGAGGGGAATCCTCTCCCGCGTACAGCTCTGCCTGCCCGGAACAGGCAAACAGGTCGGCGGTGAAATAGCGGCAGTCGCCCAGGTGGCCGCCGAAGCCGAAGCTCGCCGGCGCGGGCGAGAGCGCGGCAACGTCCAGCGCCTTGTCGATGTGCAGCTCGCGCGGCTTCCCGTCCGCGCCCAGGCGGCCGTAGTCGTAGAGCCGGTAGGTCACGCTGCTCGACTGCTGTATCTCCGCCAGCAGGATGCCCGCGCCTATGGCGTGCACTGTCCCGGCGGGTATGAAGACCACGTCCCCGGCCTTCACCGGCACGCGGCGCAGCAGCTCGCAGAGCGTATTTCCCTCTATGGCGGTGTGCAGCTGCGCGGGCGTGACCTCGCGGCGGAAACCGCAGTACAGCCCCGCGCCCGGCTCGGCATCTATTATGTACCACATCTCCGTCTTGCCCAGCTGCCCCTCGTGCTTCAGGGCATAGGCATCGTCCGGGTGTACCTGGACGGAGAGATCCCGCGCCGCGTCTATGAGCTTCACCAGTACCGGGAAGCGCCCCAGCGACTCCACCGCCCTGCCGGCAAACTCGGGCCGCTCTGCCAGTATTTCGGGCAGGCTTCCGCCTGCATATGGCCCGTCCGCAGCGATGCTCGGTCCGTCAGGATGGCAGGAGAGCTCCCAACTCTCCGCCAGGTTCCCGGCCCCGTCCCCCTTGCCGTATTCCTCGATGAGCCGCCTGCCGCCCCAGATATAGGACTTGCAGGCCGGCCTCAGCTTGCATATCATGCTGCCGCTCCCTTTCGCCCGCTTATGCTCGTTTATGCTTGTATTTGCTCATAAAGTATACAACTCGTGCAGCGGTTTGTAAATAGCTGCGCAAAATTGCTTTTCATTTTCGAGCATGCGCGCAAAAAGCGGCCCGGCCTGTTCGGCCGGACCGCCTTGGAAGCAAATATGTTGGGGGTGGATCAGTGCTTTCTCAGGAGCACGCTGCCGTGCATATCGCACAGGGGCGTGGGGAAAACACCGCGCTCTGCGCAGAATTCGCGTACTGCCCTGCCCGCTCCGGCGTACTGGAATCCATTGACGTCGTGGACAAGCAGCGCGCCGCCCGGCGAGAGGCGCTCCCAAAAGAGTGGCAGGGCGGCTGCAGTGGGTGCATAGAGGTCTGCATCCACCGAGACGAGGGAAAAGCTGAGTTCCACGCACGGCTCAAAGGTCGCAGGGAAGCGCCCTGCGTGTATGACGGCGCGCTCCGGATGCGGCAGGCGGCGCAGGACCGCTTCCACATCCGTATCCGCAAAGTCCCCGGTCCTAGCGCGCGAAAGGCCCAGGCGGCGTTCCTCCTCCACGTCCTCTGCGTGGAAACCCTCGAAGGTGTCGAAGAGGTGCAGCCTCCGCTCGGGCAGGGCGGCGTTTATCAGCGCGGCAAATTCGCCCCGGAACACGCCGAGCTCCGCCGCGTCGCCGGGGATGCCGAGCTCCAGTATCTGCTCGGCAAGCAGGCGCATTGTCGCCGCACGCGCGTCAAAGGGCGCGAGTTCCCCAGCCCTCAGCAGCGGCCCGGCGTAGCCGAGGGCGCGCAGCTGGGCTTCCATCTGCGATGCCCGCTCCGCGTCCAGGACGCAGAGGCAGACGCAGTCCGGCCCGAGCGCCAGCGCCTCCTCAGGCGAGACTATGGGCAGCCCCGCTAGGCTGCCGCCCCGCTTCTCCGGGGCGTTGTCCGCGAAGCAGACAGCCGCGTAATCCCCGCCCAGCAGCCGCGCGGCCATGGCTCCAGCCTGTCCGGCTCCGAAAAGCACGGTTTTCTTCATTGTCATCGCCTCCCTTGCCACATTTTAGCCCAGGCGCGGCAAAAATGCAAACGCCGCGCACGGGTGCTTTTCAAGAGGCGCGCCTGAGAGTATAATGTGGGAGAGAAAGGCTGAAAGGAGAATTTCAGTATGAGCAAGATAAGCGTTTTCATGGCCGACGGCATGGAAGAGGTCGAGTGCCTCTCCATCGTTGACATGGCCCGCAGGGCGGGCATAGAGGTTGAGACGGTGTCGATAATGGGCCGCGCGGAGGTGACGAGCTCTCACGGCGTGCGTATTATCGCGGACACGACCTTCGAGGCTGCGGACTTTGAGTCGAGCGACGTGCTCTTTCTGCCCGGAGGCATCCCCGGCGCAAACAACCTTGCCGCGCACGAGGGGCTCTGCGCGCTTGTGAAGCGCTTTGCCGCCGAGGGCAGGCGCGTAGCAGCCATCTGCGCCGCGCCGGGCATACTGGGCGGGCTGGGGCTGCTGGACGGGCGGCTCGCCACCTGCCACCCGGGCTGGGAGGACAAGCTCGGCGGCGCTGAGTACACCCGCCAGGGCGTCGTCACGGACGGAAACATCACCACGGGACGCGGCGTCGGCTTTGCAATAGACTTCGGCCTGGAGCTGGTTCGGCTGCTCAAAGGCGAGGAATTTGCCGATGACCTGCGCCGCCGCATCCAGTATCCCGGCTGCTGAGGTGGGCGCCATGTTCGACTACATCATCCGCGGCGCGAACATAATCGACGGCTCCGGCGGCCCGGCCTATACCGCCGACCTCGCCATAGACGGCGGGCGCATAGCGACCGTCGGCGAGCTGGACGGCGCGGGCGCGGCGCGCGTCATCGAGGCGCGGGGCCGCTGCCTGACTCCGGGCTTCATCGACATCCACCGCCACGCGGACGCGGCGCTCTTCCGCCCCGGCTGGGGCCGCGCGGAGCTGGCCCAGGGCCTCACCACGATCATAAACGGCAACTGCGGCCTCTCCCTCGCGCCGGTGCGCGGGGAGCACCGGGAGGCGCTGCTGCGCTACCTCTCCCCCATCGTCGGCGAGCTGCCCGAGGGGCGGGACTTCCCCACGATGGAAGCATACCTGCGCCAGGCGCAGGAGGCGCAGCCGCCCATAAACACGTTCATGCTTGCGGGCATGGGCAGCATCCGCGCCTGCGCGGCGGGCTTTTCAAACGCGCCGCTGACGGGGGCGGAGTACGCGAAGGTCCACGCCCTGCTGGAGGAGAGCCTTGCGGGCGGGGCGGTCGGCGTCTCGCTGGGACTCGGCTACGCGCCGGAGTGCTTTTACGACACGGCCGGACTCATCCGGGCGCTGGAACCGCTGCGCAATGGCCGCGCCGTCGTCTCCGTACACATGCGGCAGGAGGGCGACGGGGTGGTGGAGGCGCTGCGGGAGATGCTCGCCGTGGCGCGGGAGCTGCGCTTCCCGCTGGAGATAAGCCACCTCAAGGCCATAGGCCGCCGCAATTGGCGCCTCGCGGTGCCGGAGATGCTCCGGCTCATCGACGGGGCGCGGCAGGAGGGCCTGGAGGTCACGTGCGACGTCTACCCCTACCCCGCGGGCTCGACGCAGCTCATCCACGTCCTGCCTCCGGAGTTCCAGGCGGGAGGGGCCGAGGCCCTGACCCGGGCTCTGGAGGACCCCGCACAGCGCGCGCGGATGCGTGAGCGGATGGAGAGCGGCGAGGACTTCGAGAACATCTCCCTGCTCGTCGGCTTCGAGAACATCCGCGCCACGAGCCTGCACCGGCCGGAAAACCGCCCCTTTGAGGGCAGCTCCATCGCTGAGATAGCCGCTGCGCGAGGGCAGGAGCCCTTCGATGCGCTCTTTGATCTGCTGGCCTCCGAGCACTGCGCTGTTTCGATGATAGATTTCATAGCGCACGAGGAGGACATCTGCGACATCCTCCGCGCCCCCTTCTCCGGCGTCATTTCGGACGCGACTTACCCCGTCGGTGGGCTGCTGCACCCGAGAGTTTATGGAACCTTTCCGCGGCTCATTGAGCGCTACGTGCTCGAAAAGGGCGTTCTGAGCCTTCCGGAGGCAGTACGCAAGGTCACGCGCCGCCCGGCGGAGCTCTACGGCCTCGCAGGCAAGGGCCGCATAGAGCCGGGCGCAGACGCCGACCTCTGTCTCTTCGCCCCAGAGAACATTCACGAGCGCGACAGCTACGAGCACCCGGAGAGCCTGGCTTCGGGCATGGACTGGGTCTTCGTCTCGGGCCGCCCAGCCATCGAGGAGGGCGAATTCACAACACAACCATGATATTAGCACAAGCAAGGCCCCGGCCAATGGCCGGGGCCTTGCTATTTAAAGCTCACGCAGGACACAGTGGACAACGAGCCGCGCGTCCGAGAATTCGTAACTGCAGGTCGAAAGCGTCAGCACGCGCTCGGCCTGCCCGGGGACAAGGCCCGTCTCGATACAGGAGGCCGCGCAGACCTCCGCGAGCCAGGCGGCATAAGCTCCCTCCCCCTCGAAGTCGAGCCGCCAGGCTGCCGCGTCCGTCGGTGCGACGTAGGCGGAAAAGACCTGGGCCTCGTAGTCTCCGCCCGGAGTCAGGAGCAGCAGCGAGGGGTGTGCCTCGTAGAATTCCTGCTCCTTATAGCCGTCGAGGGCGGCAAACATGCTGCCGTCTTTCATGTGGTGTCCATATACGATAGAATTGGGTGAGGCAAAGCGCGCCTCACATCGGCTGTCGAGAAAGAGACAGCCGGAGGCGTTATAACTGCCGTCAAACAGGCGGTCAAGGTAGTATTCGTTGTCCTGTCCCTGTACTACGGGGTAGCTCAGGGCCGTGCCTTCCAGGATGAGCCAGGCTGCGACGTCTGGATTTATCCTCGCCAGTGCCTCAAAGTCCACCTGGTATGGCTCCGCCGCCTCGTGCGTGGGCGCAGGCTGGGTCGAGGGCTCGGCGGGCGCGTCGGCGGAGGGCAGGGCCTCGACGTAGATGTCTAGCGCCTCATAGCTCTCTCGGGCAGCTCCGCGCTCGGTCACGAGGCCCAGCAGCCGCCAGAGGCCAAAGCACATGAGCGCCAGGCACGTGAGCGCCGCCAATACCCGCGCCCCGCGTCTCATCCTGCCTGCGGCGCCCCAGCCGCTCCCTCGCCGGATTCTGTATCAAAAACGGGGGCAGGCTCCTGAATGTGGACTTGATTATCCTCCTGGACGGGGTTTTGGTCCGCGTCCTGGATGGGGGCCTGGTCCACGCCCTGGGAATGGCTGTTGCCTTGGGGCTGGATAGTCAGGGTAAAGCTGCCGGCATAGAGCTCGCGCACATATTTGGCGCAGGCGGAGACCAGTGGCAGGCTCATGAGCAGCGCCGCAACAAGCAAAATCAGCGCCAGGCGGCGGGTAAACTTGTGTTTCCTCATACTCGCCCCCCTAGTCTGTCTGCTCCGCCTGGACGGAGACGGAAACGGCTATATTTGTCGCCGCGTCCACAGACGCGCCAGTGGTGTCAAAGGTTAGGGTGTGGGTGTTTATCGCTGCGCTCCCGGCGGGCAGCTCGCCCGCGTTCGGGATGACGCAGATATTGCCGCTGAACCAAACCTCGCGTGTGTTGTCAAAATATACATCCACGCCCTCGGGCAGGGGCTCGCTCAGGCTCAGCTTAACGGAATAGCGCAGCGCGACCTCGGAGCCTCGGCCGCCCTCGCTGTTCGAGACGTACAGCGTCTGCCTATCCATCCACGCGCTGACGGCGAAGGCAGCGGCGCGGGCGTTGTCGCTGCCCGAGCCCTGCACCTGCCAGAAGGCAAAGGCCGCGCAGGAGAGCAGCAGGGTGCTCAGAAGGAGGCCGCAGAGCAGGGTGTGCAGCGTTTTATTGACTTTCATGCCCGCGGCCTCCTTACTCGTTATTCTTGTCCCGCCTTCCGCCGATAATCAGCAGCGCCAGCCCCGCGCCGCCCAGGAATATCAGCGCCAGGTACAGCCACGCGGCGCTCTCATCGCCGGTTTTGGGAACCTCAGGCCGGATGTAGCCCCCGTCCGTGTCGTCCGTATCGCCAGGGCCGTCGGGCGCATCCGTTTCAGCCGGGTCTTCCGGCTCATCCGTTACATCCGGTTTGTCGGGCTTATCCGGCGGTTCGCTAGGGACGGGCGTAGGGTCCGGCGTGGGGACGGGCGGGTCGGGCTGCTCCTCCTCAACGACGATGTAGATGCCCGCCGTCACGTCGTCGGGCGTGTCGAAGGCGGCCTTGTCGCCCAGGGCGGTGTCCAGCACGTCGCGCGCGTCGCTTTCGTAATACTCCCAGAGCCAGTCGAGGCGAAAGTCCGCCGACTGCCCGCCGCTCAGTTCACCCCTTACGGCGCGGATTACCTGAGCATCCTCCACCCGCTCCGGCAGAGGATAGCTACCAGTGTCCTCCGCGCCCTCACAGGAAAACTCCGGCTCGACGGGCAGGGTCTCCGCCTCCTTGATGCGGTAGGCGACGGCTATATAGCTTATGGCGTATCCCATGCGGTTTTCCAGGCGCACTGTGCAGCTGCCGTCCGTGCCGGGGGCCACCACTCGTTCGCCGTTTTCGGAGAGGACGTTCTGATAGGCGTCGGCAAAGAGGCTGAGCACTGCCGCGCCGTTTTCATCTATGCCCGCGGCGCTGTCCCAGGTGAGGCGTCCCGTGGTGTAGCTCAGGACGTGCGCGGGCTCCGCTGCACCGGCAGCAATGGCCGGGGCCGCGAGCAGCGTCAGCGCCGCGAGCAGCGCGGCCGCCCTCCGGGCCGCTGCTTTTGCCCTTCTCATGCCCGCGTCAGTCTATCTGCGTGACCGTGGTGGTGACGGTGATGCTGATGGTGGCGGGCTGACCGTTCGCGGCGTTGTCGCCCAGGAGGGTATCAAGTTCATCGTCCTGGTTTGTCGCCGTGCCTGTGGCGTTCTGGAAGGGCCAGGTCCAGGAATAGGTGATGCCCTCGCCTGCGGCGCTCAAATCTGTCCCCGCCTCGTATTCCTTGGTCGTGGCGTTCTGTATGGCGGTCTTTATCGCGCTTTCAAAGCTGCCCTCTCCGCCGGCGGTCGTACTGGAATAGTCGAGGCCGTTAATTTTCGTATCACCTATCGTGAACACCAGCGGGCAGTAGAACTCACCGTCGGGCGCGATATTCCAGCCGTCGAGCTTAACATCCGCAGTCGTCTCTATCTTGACGGCGACCTCGGGCTTGCCGGTGATGCTTATGCCGCCGAAGGTGCCCGACGTGCCGGGGGCGACTACCTTTTCTGTAGTGGAAGAGACGACGGTGGGTCCATCAACATTAGCATTAACCTCGTCCTTCCCATACGTCGTTTTGAACCCGTCGCCGGTGATCTCAACTTTTACGCCCCACTTGGCGACTCCCTCGCTGACGTATTTGGCGAATTTACCGCTGACAAAACATGTGGTCGCGAGCGTCAGCACCAGCAGCAGGGCCGCCAACTTCGGCAGTTTGCTTCCTTTCATTATGTAAACCCCTTTCAATACTTTTCAGACAATATGTCGTCCAAATCAAAGGTCTCAGGCTCCGGCCCAGGCTTTGCGGCGGAGCGCATGCGGCGCAGCTCTGCCTCAAGCTCGCGCCGCTCCCGGCGCTGGGCTTCGGCGGCGCGGCGGCGGCTCAACAGCTCCCAGCCCAGCAGAGCCGCAAGCGGCAGCCCCGCGAAGAGCGCCAACCCCAGCGGGCTGCGCAGGAAGAGGAGGAAGTCTCCCGCCCCGGCCAGGCGGCCCGTACAAAGGCCGATAAGGCTGCCCTCAGCCTGGCCGCTCATGGAGCCGGAGAGCACGACCATTGGCGTCAGCCCGAAAACGGAGGGCGGCCGCTCCGGCGATAGCGCGCCCCTTGACGATAAACGTCAGGTTGCAGGCCAGGGCAAAGCAAAGTATAATGCAAATCAGGATGACAAACGCCTGTGCGGCGCACTCGCCGCGCTTCAATGCAGCTGCCATGGCAATTACCCCCTTTTCATGCCTTGTAAAGGCTATACTTTAAGCTGTGGAGGTTTCCATACGTCAGGAGCAATGTGACGGCGCTGTGATTTTTCTGGTATAATACTTATGGTATATTGAAGCGGGAGGTGGCGCAGCCATGTACAAGATACTGCTAGTTGACGACGACCCGCACATACTGGCCTCAAATGAGACCTATCTTAAAAAGCATGGATATGACACGGCCACAGCCGCCGACGGGCTGGCTGCGCTCCGCCTCTGTTCCACCGCCGCCTTCGACGCCGTCATCATGGATGTGGACATGCCGGGCATGGACGGGGTTTCCGTCTGCCGCAGGTTGAGGGAGGTCAGCTCTGTGCCGATAATCTTTCTCTCCGCCTACGCCCGGACGGACGACCGCATACGCGGCCTCATGGCCGGGGGCGACGATTACGTCGGCAAGCCCTATTCCCTCACGGAGCTCGAGCTGAGGCTGCGCCTGCGCATACAGCGCCACAAGAACATTGAGGCCAGCGAGGTGCTCCGCTTCGGAGGCCTCGAGGTGGACATGGGACTGCGTGAGGCCCGTTTCGAGGAGCAGACCGCCCCGCTCACTGCACTGGAGTTCGATTTGCTAGCTTTCCTTGCGCGCAACCCTGACCAGGTGTTCTCCTATGAGCAGCTGTACGACAGGGTCTGGAAGTCCCCAATCAACCAGGGTATTCACAACATCCAGGTCTGCATGGCCCGCGTGCGACAGAAGCTGGATGCCCTCTGCCCCGGTCTGCACTGGGTCGAGACGGTGCGGCGAAAGGGCTACCGCTTCAACAGCCGCGCAGCGCTGGATAAATAAAAAGATATCGCCCCCGACACTTCGTCGGGGGCGCAGAAAGCCCCGGGCAAGAAAGCCCGGGGCGGGAATTGTTTATTTCTCCCTTCTAAACGGTCCTACTCCGGCGACAGCCATTACGACTCCTGCGCAGACGGCGACTCCCGCCGCAGCCAGCGCAACCTTCTCGCCGGTGCTCATGCCGCTGTCGGGGGCGAGGCCGGGCAGCTCCGGGGCCTCGATCTCCACATCGTCAGCCGACGGTGAGGGCGGCTCCGGCTCCGAAGGCGTCTCTTCGGGTATCTGCGGCTGCTCGGTTTCCTCCGGGTCCTCCGACTCTTCCGGCTCGGGCGGGACCGTTTGCTCCGAGGCCGTCATGTCCAGGACGGGCGGCTGCGGCTCCTGTGGCGGCTCCGGCGTTGGAAGCGGCGTCGGTGTCGGCGTGGGCGTAGGCTCCGGCGTGGGCTCGGGGGTCGGCTCCGGGGCCGGTTCAGGTGTAGGCTCCGGGCTGGGTTCGGGCTCGCGCGGGGGCGGAAGCAGGCTCACGCTGCCGCCGCGGTTTCCGCCCTGGTCCTCGTTGCTGTCCTCCTCCGTGGGCAGGTAGAAACCGTCAGAGTACCAGCTCATGGTCTCGTACCAGTCCGTGGCTGCGAGGCGGAAATAGCGCGGCTCGTTGTCGTCATATAGGTAGAAGACGGCGCTATAGCCCTTCTCCTCGTCGCCCTTCACCTCGAATTCCTCCGTGACGAAGGCTGTCCAGGTCCTGCCGTCGGGCGAGGTCTCGCCCCAGATGTTGTTGGTGCTCACTTCCTCAGGCAGCTTGTCCAGGAAGAGCGCGACCGTCACGGCCTCGCCGCCCGTCCAGCTGGCGTCGGTGACGACGAGCTTGCCCGGCTCGTACCAGCTCACGTGCAGCTTAAGCGGCTGCGCCGAGGCCAGGGGCTCGCCGTTTTCGTCGAGGAACACGCCTGCCACGTCGGCCTCGCCCGTGGTCTGACCTGCAAGGCCCTCCAGGTTCCAGGCGACGGGGACGTCCTCATCGCTGGGTTTTCCTTCCCGCATAACTTCATAGTTCAGCGTCGCGGGCAGCAGCTCCGCCGTCAGCGGCGTGCCGGCTTCGAGGTAGATGTCGTCCGGCTGGTTGCCGGCGTTGTCCACCACCGGTCCGGCCCAGGATGCGCCGGCTCCCTCGGGCAGCGAGGTGCTCGTGAGGGACACTATGCCGCCGGCCTGCTGCTCTATCAGGACTCCCGTGCCCGAGAGCTCGAAGTCCACGCATTGCAGCTCCAACCGTCCCCCGGCCTTGACGACGATGAGCGGCGCGTCCGCCGAGAGCGCGCCCTTTATGAGCGGCCTCGCCTCAGAGCCGCCGACGGCGAGGGTGCCTATGTGCAGCTCGCCCCCGGCTTCGATGACGATAGGGCCTGTTATCTCGACGGTGAGCTCCCCGGCATAGTAGCCCAGTTCCTCGTCCGTCTCAAACTTTGAGGCGACGGTGGTGAACTCAACGAACTGGCCGGCGCCTATCGTGCCGCTGAGGCTCTTTTCGTACTGCGGTATGATCTCCTCTTCCCCGGAGTCGTCCCCGGCCGGCGGGTCATAAACCAGCGCGCCTGCCGCGCAGCCCAGGCCCAGCGCCGCCGTCAGCAGCAGGCACAGGGCGAATCTCAGCGTCTTTTTCATCTTTTCATCTGCCTTTCGGAGGTGGCCCGATGCGTGAAAACACCAGGCGCAGCCTTATTATATTAATATGTACGCTCCTTTTAGGGACGCTGGCCTTTCTCGGCCTCTACCGCTGGGACAACAAATACACCTCGGCGCTCTCGGGCGGCTGGGGGTACAACGTGCTCCAGGCTGAGCCGGAGGAGCCCGCCTTCCTCGTGGACGGCTGGGAGTTCTACCCCGGGCAGCTGCTCGGCCCGGAGGACTTCGCCTCCGGCGTCTCGGCGGAGGAATACACCTACGCCGGGCAGCATCCGAACTTCTCTTCCGCCCTCGGCAGCCCCTACGGGCAGGCTACTTACCGCATCGTGCTCGAAAACCCGGGCGAGGCGGCGGAGCTCGCCCTCTACCTGCCCGAGCTGCTCTGCGCCGGGCGGGTATACATCGGCGGGCAGCTCGCGGGGGAGCAGGGCTCCCTCGAACCCTATGAGCCGCTGGTCATGGACGGAGTATACGCATTTACCGCCGAGGGTGACACGGAGATAATCATTCAGTGCGCGAACTACACGCACTATTACTCCGGCATGTACTATCCCCCCGCCGTCGGCACACCCGGCGGCATCTACCGTCTGCTGACAGCGCGGATGCTCATCTACGGGCTGCTCTGCTTTGCGCCGCTGGCGCTGTCGCTCTCGAACCTGGCGCTCTGGCTCATCGGCCGGGACAAGCTGCCGCGCCGGGCCGGGCTGCTGTGCCTCTTTTTCGCACTGCGGCTGAGCTATCCCTTCCTGCGCGCCATGGGCGTACCGCCCGTACGTCTGCTCTATGCCGCAGAGGATTTGCTGGGAGCGGGAGTGCTCTTATGTGCGTTGCTGCTGGCCGGGGAGCTCAGCGGCTGGGCCGTCCGGCGCTTTCACCGAAGCGTCGCCGTTCCCGCCGGGGCCGGGCTCTGCGCCGTGACCCTGGTCTTTCCGATGCTGATTCTACCACACGTTCCCACACTCATCAACACCTACGGCGTGCTGATTTTTATTTGGAAACTCCTAGCAGGGCTTTATCTCGTCTTTCTCGCCTCCAAAATCGGCGCCGAGAGCGCCCTTGGCCATGGGCTGCTGGCGGCGACGGGGCTGTACGGGCTCTCCCTCGTCATCTCCGTGCTGACGGCCAACTACTTCGAGCCCGTACGCGGGGCCTGGCCGGAGGAATACGGCGGCTTCGCCCTTGTGCTTGGCTT
Organism: uncultured Eubacteriales bacterium; assembly: GCA_900544295.1. Lineage (GTDB taxonomy): Bacteria > Bacillota > Clostridia > Oscillospirales > Oscillospiraceae > Scatomorpha > Scatomorpha intestinigallinarum. Next base: position 57,654 of record UQUO01000004.1, read on the forward strand.
TGCGGCGCTGATGGTCAGGCGCAGCGTGCTGATGGCGGCTGAGAATCGGCGGCTGAACCTCCACCTCCAGGAGGAGGTCGAGCGTAAGACTCAGGCCCTAGAGACCCTGCTCTCGGAGCGGCGCGAGCTGCTGGCGCGCTTCATACACGACCTCAAAAACCCGCTCACTGCCGTGCGCAACTATGCCGACCTCGTGCGCAGCGGCGGCCTGGGTCTGGACGCGGACACCCTCGCCTGCCTGGACGCGCTCTCCGAGCGCGTTGGCGCGGTCGAGGACCGCTTCGACGAGTTCCAGGGCTTCTCACGCGGGGAGCGGGGCAATGAGGCAAAGCATCCGCTGGAGCTGGCCTCCTTCCTGCGCGGCTTCTATGAGAGCAACAGGCCCGACATGGAGCTCTCCGGCCAGAACTTCCGCCTGGAGCTGCCTCGGGAGGAGCTGCGTATCTCGGTGGACGAGGCGGGCCTGCGCGCGGCGTTGGAAAACCTCTGCTACAACGCCCTTTCCTTTACACCTGAGGGCGGCGTAATATCGCTCTCGCTCAGGCGCGAAGGCGGGCAGGCCATAATTGAGGTCAAAGACAACGGCCGCGGCATTGCGCCGGAGGACCTGCCCCGCGTCTTTGACCGCGGCTTCACCCGGCGCGAAGACGGCAGCGGCGAGGGGCTTGGGCTTTACATCGTCCGCACCTTCGCCATTGAGCACGGCGGCTCCGTCGAAGCGACCCCGGCCCCCGGAGGGGGCGCTGTATTCACCATACGCCTGCCCTTGCTCTGCTGAACACGACCTTCCGGGCCGCCCCCTCCGGGCGGCCCTCTTTCTCTGCCAGAGCTGGTAATATATGCATTTGGCCATCTGTTTTTTCACCCGCTCTTAGTCGCAAGCGGTCTCTGTACTCCACAGATTTTGGATTAATTCCCCGTTTTTTATGGCTTTGCGCAGATTTTGCGCCGTTTCCCGCCAACTTTTTGCACGAAACGAAAAAACCATTAAAAATGGAGAGGTAATCTTAAATCTGTGGATTTTCCTATAACTTCACCGGTGCTATATTGTATACTGACCATTGTATTTTTCAGACAAAATTCGCTTTAAATCGCTATAAGGGAGGCGGAAATTGTGGTCAGGTACATAGGAAAGCGCCTGCTTATGATGATCCCCGTGCTGCTGGGCATAGTGCTCATCGTATTCTGCATGAACCACATCTCTTCGGGCAATCCGGCCCGGATGCTGCTCGGAGTCGGCGCCTCGGATGAGGCGATTGCGGCGCTGGAAGAGGAGCTCGGTCTCAACGACCCGCTCTACGTGCAGTTTTTCAACTATGTGAAGGGCGTTGTCACAGAGTTCGACCTCGGCACATCATACCAGACGAAGCGGCCCGTTATCGACGAGCTGATGGAGCGCTTCCCTACCACGGCGAAGCTCGCGTTCCTGAGTATCCTCATCTCAGCGGTAGTTGGTATAACTCTCGGAATCATCTCCGCAGTTAAGCAAAACACCATTCTTGACCACCTGTGTACGAGCGTTTCCCTGCTCGGTGTCTCAATGCCGGCCTTCTGGGCGGGCATGATGCTGATCTTGCTATTTTCCATCACATTGAAATGGCTGCCCGTCTCGGGCCTGGACGGCTGGAAGAACTGGATCTTGCCCACCTTCACCTCCAGCATGGTGGGCATGGCCACCATCACTAGGATGACTCGCTCAAGCATGCTGGAGGTCATCTGTCAGGAGTACATAGTCACCGCCAGGGCCAAGGGACTCACAGAAAAAGCCATTATTGTGAAGCATGCTCTCAAAAACGCGCTCATACCCATCATCACCGTCCTCGGTATTCAGCTGGGTATAATGTTGGGCGGCGCTGTCCTCACGGAGACGGTCTTCTCGATAAACGGCCTGGGCAAATACATGGTGGACGGAATCAAAAACCGGGACTACCCAGTGGTACAGGGCGGCGTACTGCTGCTGGCTATGGTGTTCAGTCTGGTGAACCTCCTGGTGGACATCATCTACGCCTATGCCGACCCGCGCATAAAGTCCCAGTACAGCCGGAGCAAAAGGCGTTCGTCCTGAGCTCGCCTGCGGAATTCTGAGAGGACGGGGGAGGAAAACATGTCCAAACTTCACACTGAGGCCATGAAACGCCTGGAAAAGAAAAAGAAGTCCAAGAAAAACGAGGCCGTCGGCGTGTGGTCGGAGGTCATCTACCGGCTCTCGCGCAACCGGGCCGCCGTGTTCGGCTTCTGCGTCATCGTCATTCTGGCCTTTTTCGCCATTTTCCCGCAGACGCTCACCCAATCCGGCTACGATGACCAGAACTACTCCGAGACCTTCATCGCCCCCTGCGCGGAGCATCCCATGGGTACGGATGATCTCGGCCGCGACATCCTCACCCGCATAGTCTACGGCGCTCGCATCTCCCTGACCATCGGCATAGTGTCCATGCTGTGCAGCCTGGTCGTGGGCGGCCTGCTCGGCGCGCTGGCGGCGGTAAACAGCGGCGTGACCGACAACATTATAATGCGAATTTGCGACATCTTCATGTCCATACCCGGCACGCTGCTGGCCATATCCATCTGCGCCGCCCTGGGCAACGGCATGACGAACCTCATAATTGCCATTACAGTCTCCATGGTCCCCTCCTTCGCCCGGACGGTGCGCGCCTCGATGCTGACCGTCAAGGACCAGGAGTACATAGAGGCCGCCAAGGCCATCGGCGCCAGCAAGGCCCGCCTCGTGCTTCGGCACATGATACCCAACGCTCTGGGCCCCATCATAGTCAGCGCCACACTCAACGTCGCCGCCAGCATCACCGCCGCCGCGGCCCTGAGCTTCATCGGCCTAGGCGTGCAGGCGCCCACGCCGGAGTGGGGCTGCATGCTCAACTCCGCCAAGCAATACTTCACTCACGCGGACAAGTGGTATGTCGTGGCCTTCCCCGGACTCATGATAGTCATCACCGTGTTCGCCCTGAATCTTTTCGGAGACGGCCTGCGCGATGCGCTCGACCCCCGCTCCAAGAACTGAGGCCCCGGCCGGATATGGGAAGGATATGCTATGGAAAATGACGTTCTGCTGAAAGTTCAAAACCTCGTCGTTCATTACGAGACTCACAACGCCGTGGTCGAGGCCGTAAACAACGTCTCCTTCGAGATACGCAGCGGCCAGACCCTGGGCCTAGTCGGTGAGACAGGCGCGGGCAAGACCACCATCGCCCTGGCCATCATGTCTCTGCTGCCGAAATACACGGGCAAGGTCATCCAGGGCAGCATAGAGTTTGACGGGCGCGACCTCCGCCAGCTCTCGCCCAAGGAGATGCGCTCCATCCGCGGGCACGACATCTCGATGATATTCCAGGACCCTATGAGCTCGCTGAACCCCGTTCTGCCCGTGGATGAGCAGATCTCCGAGCTCATACGCCTGCACCGCCGCTGTTCCCGGGCAAAGGCGGCCATAGAGGCGCGGGAGATACTCAAAAAGGTCGGTATCCAGCCCGAGCGCGCCGGAGAATATCCCCACCAGTTCTCCGGCGGCATGAAGCAGCGCGTCGTCATCGCTATGGCCCTCGCCTGCAACCCGAGGCTGCTCATCGCCGACGAACCAACTACCGCTCTCGACGTCACCATCCAGGCTCAGGTGCTGGACCTCATCCGGGAGCTCAAAACCGCCTCCGGGACCTCCATGCTGCTCATCACCCATGACCTTGGAGTAGTGGCTGAGACCTGCGACGCCGTGGCCGTCATCTACGCCGGCGAAATCGTGGAGTTCGGAACGCTCGAAGACATCTTCGACCACGCCTCCCACCCCTACACAAAATGCCTCTTTGCCACCATACCCAGCCTTGATAAGGACGTAGAGCGGCTCCAGCCCATCACAGGCCCCGCAGTCAACGCTGCCGACCTGCCAGAAGGCTGCAGCTTCTGCGAGCGCTGTCCTCAGGCCCAGGAGCGCTGCCGCAGCTTCGACCCGCCTGCTGTCGAGGTCTCGCCCGGGCACCTGGTCAAGTGCGTGCTGGCCGCGGAAGGCCCTGCGGACTGAGGCCGCGCCTCAGCCGACCAACCTGCGCCGGCAGATGCAGATCATCTTCCAGGACCCCTTCTCATCCCTCAACCCGCGCATGACTGTGGGCCAGATAATTGCGGAGCCCCTGCGCATCTACCGCATCACCCGCTCCAAAGAGGAGCTCAATCGCCGCGTTGCTGAGCTCATGGACATGGTCGGGCTGGCCCAGCGGAACGTGAACAGCTATCCGCACGAGTTCGACGGCGGCCGGCGCCAGCGCATAGGCATCGCCCGGGCTCTTTCACTCGGCCCCTCCTTCATCGTCTGCGACGAGCCGGTATCCGCCCTCGACGTCTCCATCCAGGCCCAGATACTTAACCTTCTTCAGGAGCTGCAGAAGGATTTGGGGCTGACGCTGATGTTTATCACCCACGACCTTTCCGTCGTGCGGCACATCTCCCAGAGCATCTGCGTCATGTACCTCGGTCAGCTGGTGGAGAAGTCCCCGGCAAAGGAGCTCTTTACCACCAACTACCACCCCTATACCAGGGCGCTCCTCTCATCGATACCCATCCCTTCCATCCACGTGAAGCGGGAGCGCATCCTGATCCAGGGAGAGCTGTCCTCCCCGATCGACCCCAAGCCCGGCTGCCGCTTCGCCAGCCGCTGCCCTTATGCCAAGGACGTCTGCCGCGAAACCACTCCGGAACTGCGGGAGATAAGCCCCGGGCATCACGCCGCCTGCCACTTTGCCGGGCAGTGCTTCTGATAGAGCGAGTCTGCGCCCGTATCTTGCCCGATATCTGGGAGCAGCTACAAATACGACTTTAGGAGGATGAAAATGAAAGCACACGCGCGCATACTCGTCCTGCTGCTGGCTCTGGCCATGTTGCTCTCCGCCTGCGGCAGTCAGGAGGCCTCCGGCGGCGAGCCGGAGGTCAAGGACACGCTGATAGTCGGCAATAACGCCGAGCCCACGGTCCTTGACCCTCCCAACCAGCAGAACACCCCTGCAGCCCTCATTAACGTGCAGGTCTACGACGGCCTGCTCCGCCAGAACAACGAGACGGGAGAGATCGAGCCCTGTCTGGCTGAGAGCTGGGAGTACGTGGACGACTGCACCGTCAGGTTCCATCTGCGCGACGACGTCTACGGCCGCAACCCCGTCGGCAGCGGCGTCGTGGCCGACGGCCCCATCACCCCGGCCATCTCCTGCTACGTCCCCGCCGGCGAGGACCAGCAGTACGAGCAGGACATCGAAAAAGCCAAGCAGCTGCTCAAGGAGGCCGGATACGAGAACGGCTTCGACCTCGAACTTGTCTGCAACGAGTCCCAGGGCCGCACTGCCATGGCAGAGATGTTGGCCAACGCCTGGAACGCCATCGGCGTCAAGACCGAGCTGCGCACCTTGGAGTTCTCCGCCCTCGTTGACCTCGTCTACTCCGGCGAGACCCAGGCCTTCCTCTTGGGCTTCTTGCCCGGCGGCAACGACGGCGAGTTCTACCGCACACTCTTCCAGACCGGCGGCGAAAACGCCGCTTGGATAAACTACTCCAACCCCGAGGTGGACGAGCTCTTCGACCTCGCCTCCAAGGAGATGGACAGCGAGAAGCGCAACGAGTACTACGCCGAGCTCCAGACCATCCTGCGCGACGAAATGCCCTGGCTGTGGATACGCTTCACAGACAACGTCTTCGGCATGCAGAAGACCCTGACCGGACTTGACCCCGACCCCGAGACCTACTGCGAATTCCGCTTTGTAAAAACCAAATGACCCTGTAACGCACGCCGGCGCGGCTGGGCCGCGCCGGCGTCAAGGAAAGGAGAGTTCAAATGAGAAGCGCGCCCATGCTGGATTTCCCTCTGGATGAATTCGAGCAGCGGCTCGGCAAGCTCTTCGATACCCTGGAGAGGACCGACTGCGCCGCCGTCCTGCTCACGAACGTGGAAAACCTCCGCTACTACTGCAACTTCCGCACTTCGGCCTGGAACAGCGAGTTCCTGAGCCCCGCCATGCTGGTCGTCGCCCGCAGCGGCGGCATCGCCCTTGTCACCTCCCCCCGCATGAAGGCCACGGCCCTGGCCACCTGCTGCCTCGACGAGTCCGACATTCTTACCTTCGACGGCTTCGGTGAGGCGGCGACCCCCGAGGTCCTTGTCCCCTCCATCGTCTCCACGCTGGAGAAACTCGGCACCACCTCCGGCAAGCTCGGCGCCGAGATAGGCCCCATGACCCGCATGCGCATCACCTACAACGACCACGCCGACCTCTTCAAGGCCCTGCCCAACATGGAGCCCGCCGACCTCTCCATGGATATCCTCGCCCTGCGTCAGGTGAAGTCCCCGCGCGAAATAGACATCATGCGCAAGAACTGCCACATCGCCGTTGACGCCTTCAAGGCGGCAGTTGACATGGTGGTGCTAGGTGAGACGACTGAGGAGGACTTCTATCACAACTTTGCTGCCACCTGCTTCGACCTCGGCGCCGACGACTTCCAGCTGCGGCTCGTCGTCGAGTTCGGGCCCGACCGCCAGCAGCCCAACAGTGTGGCCGGCACCCGAGTTTACTCCGACCCCGACTGGTGCATCTACGCCGACACCGGCCCCTCCCTGCATGGTTACATCTCCGACATGATACGCATTGCCAAGCTCAAGCCGCCCACGAAGCCCCAGCGGGAGCTCTACGACATAGTCCACGGCTGCCACGAGAAGCTCATCCCCATGGTGAAGCCGGGCCTCAAGATAGGCGAGCTCGTCAAGGCTCAGGACGCTTACATGCGCGCCCACGGCGTGGACGACATCTGCCTGTCCAGGAGCGTCTCCGGACACGGCCTGGGTCAGGACGTGCACGAGATGCCTGTTATCCAGCAGGCCTACAGCGACTGGGAGTTCAAGGTCGGCACGGTCTTTGCCTTTGAACCGACCCTCATCCATCCCGAACACGGACAGATAGTTCTCGAAAACAACTACCTGGTCACGGAAAACGGCTGCGAGAACCTGACGCCTCAGCTCCAGGACATCTACGTCCCGGGCCTATCCTGATACGAAGCGAGGTAATGAATCATGCGTCAATCACCGATGCTGAACTATCCTGTATCCGAATATGAGGCTCGCATGAGCCGCGCGGCCGAAAAAGTAAAGCAGGCGGGGCTCAGCTGCATCATGGGTACCTCCAAGGCCGCCGTCTGCCATCTTACCGGCCTGCGCTCCGTCATCTGGGAGAGCAAAGCCGGCACGCCGGGCCTGCTCTTCCTCAGCGCCGAGGGGCAGTACGCGCTTGTGAACTCCTTCACCGGCGTGGATGCCGCCATGTACTCCACCTGCCTCGAACGCAAGGACTTCATGAACTACGACTCCTCCGGCCGCAGCGGCGTCGCCACGAATCAACTGGGCGCCATGTGCTACACCCTGCGCCATTTCGGCTGCACCAAGGGCAAGATCGGCTGCGAGCTCGGAAGCGGCATACACCTGCACATGCCCATCAGTCTCTTTGAGGACCTCAAGAAGGAGTTTCCCGACCTCGAATTTGTGGACGCCACAGAGCTCATTTGGGACATCCTCGCAGACAAATCCGAAGCCCAGCTTGCAGACCTACGGCAGGCCGAGACTATAAACGCCCAGGCCGTGGCCAAGGGCATTGAGGGGTTGAAGCCCGGCGTCACCACCGAGCTCGAACTCTACAAGTCCATTGCAAGGCAGGGTTATCTCTGCGGCAGCGAGCACTTCACCTTTATGAGCCTGGTTTCCGGCCCAGAGCGCGCGCTTTGCGCGGATTGCCCCCCCTCCGACGAAGTCATCTCCGCCGAGCCCGGCACCATTATCCGCGTAGAGGGCGGCGCCATACGGAACGAGCTGAACGCGCCCTTCGCTGCGAACATCGTAGTCGGCGGCGTACAGCCCGGTCAGGAACCGGCCTGGGAACTCGCTCAGGATATGATATCCGCCGCAATGGCCGCCGTGAAGCCAGGCGCGCCGGCCTCCAGCGTCGCTGCTGCCATGGACGCCTGCGTCGAGGTCCAGGGCAAAGCAGACTGGTCCGTCCAACCCGGCTACGCGGGTTCCGGCATAGGCTGGGGGCGCATCGACGGCCCCCTGCTCAGCAAAAACAGCAAGTCCGTGCTCTGCGCTGGCATGGCCCTCACCCTCCAGGCCTCCGTGCGCCATAGTTCCCTGGGCATGCTGATTCTGCGCCAAAACGTAGTTGTGACAGAAGGCGGCTGCGCCTTCCTGAACGGGAAGACAACCGAGCCGCTCATCGTCTGAACAGCGCAGGCCGGGATGCCGACGGTATCCCGGCCTGTATCTTTCAGGACGCAGGCTTGCATGCCGTGGTACAATAATACCAGCTAAAAATGACTGGCTTTGGAGGCTTGGAGCATGCAAAACGAACGCCGTGAACATCCTCCCGGGAGACTTTTCAGGAGATTCTTTGATTTGGACCTCGCCACAAAGTTCTCCCTCATGTTCTCCTGCATGATTTTGGCCGTTCTCTTTCTCACCGCTCTCGTCATGTCAAGGAGCGGCCTGCGCTATGTAATGGAGGAGCAAGACGCCCGCTGCCTGCTGTCCCTCGACTACGTGCGCATACTTATCGAGAAGGACCAAAGCTATGTTGACGGCCTGACCGAATACTACATCTCCTCCGCCGAGGCGCAGGAGCTCGTGAATCTCAGCAACGCGGGCCAATCCGTTCCATCTGAGCGTATGCAGGAGCTGCTTATCAGCGCCCGGTTTAAGATGTACCTGCTCAGCGTGGTGTTCTACAACCTTGATGGCGAGCGCTACAACATCTACAGCCAGGTCTGCGAGGGCACGCCGTTTATCAGCTGCGTCATAGAGCCCGACAGCGCCTCTTTTTGGAGCCAGACCTCCATCATCCGCTCCGCATTTCTCCTCATCTGCCTGTTTCTCATAGCCATGCTCCCCCTGACGCGTGTGTTCGTCGGTATGCTCACACAGCCGCTTGCCAAACTCTCGGAGTCCATGGTGCGTTTCTCCAAGGGAAGCTGAGCTCTCCATGCTCCAGATGCAGATGGACCCGCATTTTCTCTACAACATGCTGCACACCGCCTATTGGAGCGCGTTGAAAAACCACGACGAGCAGACTGCGGAGATAGTCTACGACATGGGTCAGTTTTTCCGGCTGAGCCTGAACCGAGGCGGCGAGACGGCCAGCGTGCGCAGCTGCCTCGACCTGCTGCGCTGTTATCTTGAGCTTCAGCGCCGCCGTTTCGGAAGCCGCCTGCAGTGGCAGATCGAGGCTGACCCGGAGGTATACGACGCGCTCATCCCGAGGCTCATCCTCCAGCCCATCGTGGAAAACTGCCTGATGCACGGGATGGACAGCGTGGACAGGGGCTTTTTCGTCCACATCGAGGCCCGCATGTCCGAAGACGGGGAGCGTCTGAACTTCCTCGTGGAGGACAACGGCGCCGGCTTCCCCGAGGAATTGCTGGCCTGCTGGCCCGACAGGCTGGAGGAATACTTCCGCGCAGAGCGCCCGGACACCTCCGGCGGCCAGCGCTTCGCCATGCGGAATATCTATGAGCGCCTGCAGATACGCTATCATGAGCGCTGTGAGTTCAGCATCCGCAACCGCGAGGGCGGCGGGGCGACGGTTTATCTGTCTCTGCCCAACGATTACAGGGAGGTTTAGCAATGATAAAGATCCTGCTCGCGGACGACGAGACGGATTCCCGCGACGCCATCGTTCAGTATATAGACTGGGAGGGCCACGGGCTGGATCTGGTCGGAGCAGCCGGTGATGGGGCAGAGGCCCTGGAGATGATAAAGACTCGCAAGCCTGACATCGCTATCCTCGACATCTACATGCCGAAACTCAGCGGCATACAGGTCATTGAGCGCTGCCGCCGCGAGATGCCCGATGCGCCCGCATTCATTATAATAAGCTGCTACAACGACTTTGGCTGTGCCCAGCAGGCGATACGGCTGAAGGTTGAGGAATACCTGCTCAAGCCCTTTCTGGCGCGGGAACTGATGGACGCGGTACAGCGCGCGCTGCTCCAGGTGGAGCTGCGGCGCGGCGGAGCTCCGGGAGACTTCGTCTCCTTCGTGCTCTCCTGCCAGCAGGAGTCGCCCCGCGCGGCGCACGGGCGCTACTCCATGGAGCTGGAGCGCCGGGTACTCAACGCCGTCTCCGTCGGCAGCCGTGAGGACGTGACGCGCAGCGTGGACGAATTCCTGGCCGAGTGCGTGCTCAATCAGACCATCCCCGCCGCTCTCAGCTACGGGCAAATGCTGTATTTTGAAATATGCCGTCTTATCATGGAGCGCACGGGCAGCTTTCCGGCCGAAAACGCGTTTTTCAAGCGCAGTTGGACGCAGGATGTAGTATATGAGCAGCTCGCCCAAGCCCTGCACAGGGCCGCGCTTGACGCGCACGAGCTTATAAGCACCGGCAAACGGCGCTCTTCGGTCGTCATCACCGCCGTGAATTACATCGAGCAGCATTACGCAGAGGAGCTGACGCTCGGGAAGATCGCGGAGGAGATATATGCTGACCGCAATCAGTATGGGAATGATGAGTATCAGTCTTTTGAGAATGTATCTTGCCATACGCAGTCTCCCCTTATATGAAGGAAAGGGCTCTTACGCCCCTTTCCTTCATAGCTGTGCGATTTACTTGTGGATGATATCAGGCAAAGTAGGCGTTGCGGAAGTTGAAGGAGCAGTCCGGACGGACCAGCACGCCCTGGAGCGAAGAATCCTGAGCGCCGTAGAGCATGAGGTTGGCCACGGGCAGGAAGGGCATATACTTCGTGGCGGCCTCGTGAGCCTCATTTATATAGACGTTCATTTCTTCCTCAGTGGGCTGGATCTCCGCCTGGTGGATGAGCTCGTCGAGCTCGTCGTTCTCATAGAGGGCAAAGTTGCGCATGTTGCCGTTGCGGTAGCAGCCGGCCTCGAACAGCGCGCTGCCGGAGACGCTGTACAGGGACATGAGCGCCATGCCGTGCTCGCCGCTCCTGCACATGTTGGTGACGGTGCCGCGCTCGTACATGGTGATGGAGGCGTTGACGCCGATGGAGCGGAGCGTGGACTGATAGGCCTCAGCCGCAGGAGAGGACTCGTAAATCTGTATCTCGAAGCTCAGGGGGTTGGACTCGTTGTATCCGGCCTCCTCAAGCAGCTCCTTGGCCTTGTCGAGGTCAAACTCGATGGAGCTGGCCGGCTTCTCGGCGGCGCCGACGTAGGCGCTGGACACCATCGTGTACAGGGGCTCGACGCCCTCGGTTATGGCGCACCAGGACTCGCGGTCCATCGCGTAGCACATGGCCAGGCGCACGCGCACGTCGTCGAAGGGGGGCTTGGAAGTGTTGAAGGCAAAGAAGGTCAGACCGGTGGCGGCCATCTCATAGGTCTCCAGATCGGTGTTGTCCACGGCGCGCAGATAGTCGCGGTAGCCAAGCTCGTTGGCAAACTGCACCTCGCCGGTCTCAAGCGCAATGTAGCGGTTCGCGGCCTGGTCGATCTGCTTGAAGGTTATCTTGGTCAGCTGGGGCATCGTGCCGGTGTAGTCATCACGACGCTCAAGAACTATGCTGTCGCCGGGGACATAGGAAGTTATCTTGTAGGGGCCGGTGCCGCACTCGGAGTTGATGAAGGCGGCCTCGCCCTTCTCCTCGCAGTAGGACTTGTTGAGGATGGGGCAGAGCGTGGGGAAAATGTTGCGTATCGTCAGCTGGTTCGGCTCGACCATCTTGATGGTCAGGGTGTTGCCCTCATAGTAATAATCTTCGATGTTGCTCACATAGGAGGCCATGGGGGCGCAGTCGTAGAGGTGGTCAATCGAGAAAATGATGTCATCCATCTCCAGCGGGTCGCCGTTGGAGAAAGTATAGCCGGAGACGTCGCACTCGAAGGTCCAGGTGGTGTCGTCAACCCTCTCCCAAGAGGTGGCTATGGCCGGGATGAAGTTGTAGTCCTCGTCCATGTCTATGAGGTAGTCATAGATGTGGGGAGAGACGCTCAGCAGCGCGACGCCCATGGTCGCAGAGATATCCAGGTTGCCGGGCACGCTGTTGAGCGCGGCCACGATCTCGGTCTTGGCTTCGCTGCCATCATCTCCGGCGGGCTCGGCATTTCCGCAGGCCGCCAGAGAGAACGCCGTCACTATTGCAAGCACAAGAGCCAGTGTTCTTCTGATTTTCATTCCATTTCCTCCTCATATTTAGTTGCGGCCGTTTCCAGAAGCCCGGTCACGGCGCGCATACACAGGGTGTTACTCCGACGAGCCGCTCTTTCTTACCTCGTCCAGATAGTTATAAAGTGTAAATTTGGATATGCCGAAAAACTTGCACAGGTGGACATGGGCCTTGGCGATTTGGAAAACGCCCCTGGAGTCAAGATAGGCCAGGGCGCGCATCTTCTCCTGCCGGTTCATCTCGGATGCCGGTTTGCCGACCTCGCGCTCCACCTCGGAGAAAAAGTGCTTCATGAGTTCTTGGACGTTCCTAGCAAATTTTTCAGTCTCGGTGCCTGCGTCCTCCTGCGCACCCTTGCCTATCACGCTGTTGAGCATGCTCCGAGCGGACAGCAGGCCGGTTATATTAATATTGATGCACATGGCGCCTACCAGCTGGCCCTCTTCGTCCTTGATGAGCGTGGTAGAGGAGCGAATGGTACGCCCGTCCTCAGTCGTGGTGTAGTATTCCGCGTATTCCTCTTTCTTGTCGCAAATTGAGTTCACGTTCTCAAAAAACAGGTTTGTGGGACAGCCGCCCACTTCCCTGCCGGACACATGTCCGTTTACGATGTGTACGATAGTATGCTCCAAACCGTTAGTAAAATCGTGAACGACTACCTCACAGTCCGGACCAAGGAGCCTGCCGAGATTATTCGATAAATCCTTGATTACCTCGAAACCAATATGCATACATCTTTCTCTCCTTTAAATCAAAAATACAGAATTTTATTCTGGTTGTCAATCTGCTTTCCTTATAATATAAATTATTTTCTGTTTTATACAAATAAAAGCCCCTTTGTTCGGGGCTATTTGCGTAGTTTATTCAAAATAATATTCAGGCGTTTTGGTGATGCATGAAAAATATTCTGGTTTTTGGTGTTTCCGGCTTGTAAAGGTCCTTGTGGTGATTTATGCATCCGCGCAAAAACAAAAGCCGCAATTCGGACGCTTCGGGCATCAAAATTGCGGCTTACATTCCCATCCCCCCGCATATGCGGACAGAGCCCGCCGGGGAGCGGGCTCTGCTTTACCGTTATCATTCAGGCGACGGTCTCGATGCTGACGAACTTGAAGTTCGCACCCTCGACGGCGGCCTTGAGGGCCTCGTCGGTAACGCTCTCGTTGCAGACGACGGAAGCGGTGCCTTCCTCGTGGCTGGCCTCGGCGCTCTCAACGCCCTCCATGGCTTCGAGGGTCCTCTTAAGACGGCCGGAGCAGCCGCCGCAGTGCATGCCTTCAACCTTCATGAGCTTCTTCATTATAAATTTCCTCCTTAAACTTGCATTTATATCCGGGCTCGGGTGAATCACTCGATGCCGAGGAAAACGTAGCCGGCTTTAACGACGGCGGCCTTCACGGCCTCCTCGTCAGTATCGGGCCGCATGGTGACGGCGGCAGTCCCCGCCTTGGCGTCGGCCTTAACGCTCTCCACGCCCGCGACGGCGCCCAGAGCTTCATTTACGGCCCTTTCACAATGCTCGCACATCATGCCCTCTATCTTCACGGTCTTCTCGACCGTACCGGTTATGGGGCAGGCGGTGCCGTTCTCGCCAAATCCGACGAATATGTACCCCGCCTTGGTGACCGCGTCTTTGAGCGCCTGTTCACTGGTGTCCGGATGGATCTTAAACTTTGCGAGGCCCTTCTCAGCGCTGGCGCTGACGTCCTCGACGCCCTCAACGGCGGAGAGCGCTTCGGTGACGGTCTTCTCGCAATGGCCGCACATCATGCCGTCGATGCGCATAGCGACCTCTATGAGCTCCTCTTCCTCCTCTGCGGGGGCGGCGGCAGCCTTGTGCTTGCGCGGCTTATCCTTGCTCGCGTTGTACATCTTGAAGAGGTTCAGGCGCAGGGCGTTCGATACGACGCAGAAGGAGCTGAGGCTCATCGCAGCCGCGCCCAGCATCGGGTTGAGCGTCAGGCCCGCCCAAACAAAGCAGCCCGCGGCGATGGGGATGCCGATGGTGTTATAGAAGAAGGCCCAGAACAGGTTCTCGTGGATGTTCCGCAGCGTGGCGCGGGACATGCGGATGGCGGCGGGGACGTCCGAGAGCTGGCTCTTCATGAGCACGACGTCCGCGGCGTCGATGGCGACGTCCGTGCCGGCGCCGATGGCTATGCCTATGTCGGCGCGGGTCAGTGCGGGCGCGTCATTGATGCCGTCGCCGACCATGGCGACCTTGCCCTGCTTCATGAGCTTGCGGATGACGCTCTCCTTGCCGTCGGGCAGGACGCCGGCTATGACCTCGTCCACGCCCGCCTGGGCGCCGATGGCCTTCGCGGTGCGCTCGTTGTCGCCGGTGAGCATGACTACGCGGATGCCCATGTTGCGCAGCTCCTGCACAGCGCGCGGGCTGTCCTCCTTGATGACGTCGGCCACGGCGATTATACCGGCGAGGGCTCCGCCCTCGGCAAAGTACAGCGGGGTCTTGCCCTGCTCGGCAAGGGCCTCGGCCTTCGCGCGCATGTCGTCCGTGACGGCGGCCTTGGTGATGATGAACTTGTGGTTGCCGGTGGCAAGCTCCTTGCCGCCCATGCTGGCGATGACGCCGTTGCCCGGCAGGGCCTCGAAGGAGCTGACTTCGGGGGCCTTCATACCCAGCTCCTCGCCGCGCTGCATGATGGCGCGGGCCAGCGGGTGCTCGCTCTTCTGCTCCAGGGCCAGGGCGAGGCGCATGAGCTCGTCCTCGCTCACGCCCTCGGCGGGTATGATATCCGTGACCTTCGGCTCGCCGGAGGTGATGGTGCCGGTCTTGTCGAGGGCGACGATGTCCATCTTGCCCGCTTCCTCCAGGGAGGCCGCGGTCTTGAACAGGATACCGTTTTTCGCGCCCATGCCGTTGCCGACCATGATGGCGACGGGCGTCGCAAGGCCCAGCGCGCAGGGGCAGCTGATGACCAGCACGGAGATGCCGCGGGCCAGGGAGTAGCCGAAGCTCTGGCCTATGAGCAGCCACACGACGGTGGTGATCACCGCGATCGTGATGACGGTGGGGACGAAGATGCCGGAGACCTTGTCAGCGACCTTGGCGATGGGGGCCTTGGTGGCGGCTGCGTCGGAGACCATCTGGATTATCTGGCTGAGGGTCGTATCCTCGCCGACACGGGTGGCCCGGCACTTTATGAAGCCGCTCTGGTTGAGCGTGGCGGCGGAGACGGTGTCTCCCTCCGCCTTGTCCACGGGGATGCTCTCGCCGGTCAGGGCGCTCTCGTTCACGGCGCTGTGGCCTTCAAGCACAACGCCGTCCACGGGTATATTCTCGCCCGGGCGGACGACGAAGATGTCGCCCTTCTCGACCTCGTCCACCCCGACCGTGACCTCCTGCCCGTCGCGCAGGACGGTGGCGGTCTTGGGCGCGAGCTTCATGAGGCTCTTGAGGGCGTCCGTGGTCTTGCCCTTGCTGCGAGCTTCAAGCATCTTGCCTACGGTGATGAGGGTCAGTATCATGGCCGCGGCCTCGAAATAGAACTCAGTGTGCATGACGTGCATCTGGTCCATCGGGTCGCTGTAGGTCGTCATCTCAAAGAGGGCGTAGGAGCTCCACACGAAGGCGGCGGAGGAGCCGAGGGCGACCAGGGTATCCATATTGGGTGCCCTGTGCGCAAGGCTCTTGAAGCCGGAGATGAAGAACTTCTTGTTGATGATCATGACTATAACAGTCAAATAGAGCTGGATAAGCGCCTGGGCCATGTAGTTCGTGGCCAGGAATTCCGGCAGAGGCCAGCCCCACATCATGGCGCCCATGGAGAAATACATGAGCACTATGAGGAAGCCGACAGACGAGATCAGGCGGCGCTTCAGCACCGGCGTCTCGTGGTCCTCCAGGGCGGCTTCCGCCTCGGCGATGGTGCTGGACGTGCTCTTTTTTGCGCTGCCCGCGCCCTTTTCGCTCGCGCCGTAGCCCGCATCCACAACGGCCTTTATTATGTCCGCGCTGGAGGCAGTGCCCTCAACGCCCATGGAATTCGTCAGCAGGCTGACCGAGCAGCTCGTCACGCCCGGGACGGCGTTCACGGCCTTCTCGACCCTTGCACTGCATGCCGCGCAGCTCATACCTGTTACAGTATACTGCTTCATACGATACCTTTCCCTCCCTAAAAACGATCACCTCATCAACTTCTGCATCGTTTTAAGCAGTTCGTCGATGGTCTCGTCGTTGCCCTCGCGGATGTCATCGACGACGCAGGTGCGGATGTGGTCGCTCAGAAGCTCGCGGTTGAAGGCGTTCATCGCCGCCGTCACCGCCGCGGACTGCACCAGGATGTCAGGGCAATATACCCCCTTTTCTACCATCCCGCGTATGCCGCGCACCTGGCCCTCGATGCGGTTGAGCCGGTGTATCAGCTTCTTGTACTCCTCAGGCGTCCTCTCCTTCGTCCGCTGGCAACAACATTTTTTTGTTTCTCCCATGATAAGCTCCTTCCATGCAGATACCCATCAGGGGTAATTATAGTATACCCCTGATGGGTATAATGTCAATACCCATTTTGGCAATTTAGCGTATTGCGATACGCGCACATTTCTCAGGCATCCGCCGTTGAGCAAAGTGCGCCATTGCTAGTATAATACACCGTAATGCCAGCTATTTCAAGCATTTCAAGCGCTTCCGCATCCAAGCTGCCGGCAATGAACAGCGGCGCGAGCTTCAGCGCCAGGCCGGCGCAGCCGGTATCGAAGGAGCTGCCGCACAGTTCGGGCACGCAGCAGCGGTCCAGTCCGTCCGCCGTATCCAGGTAAGAAGAGCGCAGAGAGCCGTCCTCGTATTGGTAATACCCAGCCGCGCCGGAGCCGGCTGCGGGATAGTCGCGCAGGCAGGCGAGGCTGACGCTGCCTGAAAAGTGCAGCGTTGCAAGGTTCGTGACGGTATTTCTCTCCCTGTGGGAGAAGTCGAAGGAATACTCCGTGCCGGTCTCACCGTCCAGGCAGCGCATGAAGCCGTCGTCGCTTGTAAGCGCGCCGCGCGTATACCCGGCCTCGATCAGCGCACCGGCGATGTAGTCCGCGATGAAGGCGTTTTCCATCCAGCCGAGGTCCACGAAGGAGCTTATGCCGTTTTCCTGCGCGAAGGCGAGGTACTCCTCCGAGACGCTGAGCCTCACCCGGCCCTCGCCCAGCAGCTCTATGTCCACGGAGCCCTCGTCAGAGGCAAAGGCGGCGGTGCGCGCAAAGAATTCGCCCTGCGCAGCGTCCAGCCGCGGGTCGTACTGCGCAGCCTCGACGTCGCTCTGGGAGCTGCACAGCGCGTGGTACTGCGCGTACAGAGGGGCAAGGTAATGATAACGCGTGCCGCTCTCCTCCAGCAGCTCAAAGGCGGAATACAGCGCCTGCCCGACCTCGGTATCCTCGTTGGGGTGGCGGCTTATATAGCAGAGGCCGACAGTCTCGGACTCGATATCCGCGCCGAAGAGCTCCAGTGCGTCCGTCGCGGCTTCGGTATACAGGCTGCGCAGGGTGCGCCGCTCGTCCGTGGCATTGGTCCCGTCATAGCCCAGGTAATAATAAAAGGTGAAGCTCTCCCCGGCGTTCATCTCGCCGCTGAGGGCGCTTACCTCCGCAAGGCCTGCCTCAGTACTGAAGATCGAGTTGATGCCCAGGGCGAAGGAGCCCACGGCCAGGGCTATTAGGACTATTACCAGCGCCAGACGCAGGCCCAGTCTGCCCTCCGGCAGCTGGATCTTTATGCTCTTTTGGATGGCTGGCCTGTCATTGGATAGGGGCTTTCTTTTCATCTGCTACAAGATGGCGATGACGATAAAGAGCA
Organism: uncultured Eubacteriales bacterium; assembly: GCA_900544295.1. GTDB lineage: Bacteria > Bacillota > Clostridia > Oscillospirales > Oscillospiraceae > Scatomorpha > Scatomorpha intestinigallinarum. Next base: position 75,616 of record UQUO01000004.1, read on the forward strand.
GCAGCAGGGCAACGCACACGCCAAGTGTGGCCGCGAAGGCTATGACGCCCTTGCGGCAGGCCTTGTAATTGCGTATGTAGTTGTGCCTCCGGAAGACGAAGGCCGCGATAAGCCCGAGTATCGGCAGGAAGAAGGAAAGTATCGCGTACCACGCGCTGCCTGTGTCATGCACCGGCCTGTCCAAAATAACTTCGCTGGCAGCCAGATTCACCTCGCTGCCCTCCTCCGGGGCCTCGGCGTTCACGCCGACGATCGAGAGGCTCTTGAGCGGCTCTCCGCGCTCCCGGAGCGCCCTGTACTCGGCTATCTCCTCCGGACTGCCGTACACGAAGTGCCCGTGTCCGATGTCCACGAGCTCAGGATGTGTCTCATCCGTATAGTTGTGCATCGAGGGGTCATATGTGTAGAGCACCTTGTGCTTTTCCAGCTGCGGATCGGGCAGTGGGATGGCGGAGATGAGAGAGCGGGTGTATGGGTGCAGCGGATAGTCGAAAAGCTCCTCCGACGAGGCTATCTCAACTATCTTGCCCTTATAAATAACGCCTATGCGGTCAGAGATATAGCGGACTATGGACAGGTCGTGGGCGATGAACATGTAGGTCGTACCCTGCTCCGCCTGGAACTTGTTCATAAGGTTCAGTATCTGCGCTCGGATGGAGACGTCCAGCGCGGAGATGGGTTCGTCCGCGACGACGAATTCCGGCTCCATGACCATTGCTCTGGCGAGTCCCACGCGCTGGCGCTGGCCGCCCGAGAACTCGTGAGGATAGCGGGTCAGGTGCTCGGGCAGCAGGCCGACGGCCTCGATTATCCTTTCCACCTTGCGGACGCGGTCAGCCTCGTTCTCGTAGAGGTGGAAGTTATAGAGGCCCTCGGAAATGATATAATCCACCGTCGCGCGCTCGTTCAGCGAGGCCGCGGGGTCCTGGAACACCATCTGGATGTTGCGGATTATCTCGCGGTCCAGGCTGTGAGGTATTTTACCGGATATCCTGACGCCCTTGTAGAGTATCTCGCCGTTCGAGCAGGTGTTGGCGCGTATGACGGCGCGGCCTATAGTCGTCTTGCCGGAGCCGGACTCGCCCACGAGCGAAAATGTCTCGCCCTTGTAGATATCAAAGCTCACATCCTGCACGGCGCGGACGCGGTTCTCGCCCTTGCCGAAGTTTATGTCCACGTGCCTGAGCGAGAGCAGTACTTCCCTGCCGCTTTTGTCCACAGGGCCGTGCTCAGGGAAATGGTCCGCGCTGGCGTCCAGGGCCGCGGTGTTTTTCTCTTTAGCCATGCGTGACCACCTCCTATATGTTGAACACTTTCATGAGGGTGCCGTGGATGTCGTGTATTATCTCCGGCTTTTCCACCTTTGGGGCGCGCGGGTCGAGCAGCCAGGTCTTGGCATAGTGCGTCTCCGAGACCTTGAACATCGGCGGCTCACGCAGGGTATCCACGCGCAGGCAGTAGGGGTTGCGCGGGGCAAAGGCATCGCCCACTATCTCGTTGTAGAGGCTCGGCGGAGTGCCGGCGATGGAATAGAGCTTCGTTCCCCGGTCCATCAGCTGGGGAAGAGAGCTCAGCAGCGCCCAGGTGTAGGGGTGGCGCGGGTCATAAAAGACCTCCTCCACCGTTCCAAGCTCCACTATCTGCCCCGCGTAGAGCACGGCCACCCTGTCGGCAACGTTCGCCACGACGCCCAGGTCGTGCGTGATAAAGACGATGGTGTATCCAAATTCCTTCTGCAAATCCTTGATAAGCTTAATTATCTGAGCCTGGATGGTGACGTCCAGCGCCGTTGTCGGCTCGTCGCAGATGAGTATCTTCGGCTGGCAGGACAGCGCTATCGCGATGACTATGCGCTGGCGCATGCCGCCGGAGTACTGGAAGGGGTAGTCGTCAAAGCGGTTCTCGGCGTTGGGGATGCCGACCTTCTTCATGAGGACGATGGCCCTTTTGCGCGCCTCTATCTCCGAGACGTTCTGGTGCTTCATTATGACCGAGGTTATCTGGCTGCCTATGGTCATGATGGGGTTCAGGCTCGTCATCGGGTCCTGGAATATGGTGGCTATCCTCTGCCCGCGTATCTTCGTCCAGTCCACGACGCAGTCGGTGCGCGCAAGGTTGAGGACCAGAGCGCCGTGGAGCCTTCCGCCCTCTTCCCCAAGGTATTTCACGCGGAAAACAGCATTTTCAAAGATGCTGTTCAGCTGCGCCTCGTCGGAGAGGTCGGCGCCCGTGGTCATGGCCTGCTTTATCGCGTCGTAGAGCTTGCCCTCCAGCTTCCGGCGGCCCTTGAGCGGGTACCTGCCCAGGGAAAGGCAGACTTCCTTGGCCAGGACGAGGTTACGCGCCCGTTGGGCGGCGGTTATCTCTCCCGAGCACTCTCGGGCGTAGCGCTCTTTGAGCGCGGACATGCGCCTTTCGTACTCCGCGTTGTAGGCGGAGTCGGCCTTGGTTTTTGCGCTGTGCTCACGCACGGTGGCTTTCCGTCTGCGCTCCAGCTCGGCCAGCTTGTCGTCAAGTTGCGCGATCTTGCGCGCGGTTTCCTTCATCTCCGCCTTTTCCTTGGAGCGGTCCAGCGTCTGCTTGTGGTTTTGCAGCTGGGTACGCTGGAACCGCAGCTCGCGCCGCTGCTTTTCAAAGGCCTCGGCGTCTTCCCGGCTGAGCGTGAGACGCTCCTGCCTGTCCTGCTCCAGGGCGCGCATTTCCTGGAAGGTCCGCACGCCGAGCTCAAACTTGGAATATTCGTTCAGCCTCGCCTCGGCTTTGGCTATCGCGCCCGCGCCTATGTTGAAGCTCACGTCACTTAGAGTTTCGTCGTTAAATATTATGTCGCCGCCGTCGATAAAGCCGTTGTTGTCGAGCATGCCGGCAAAGGTCTTGGTGAGCACGCTCTTGCCGCAGCCGGATTCGCCCACGATGGCTATGGATTCGTTCTCGTATATGTCCAGCGACACGTTCCTGATCGCCGTCAGCACCCGGCCGCGGACGCGGAACTTGACCCAGAGGTCCTTTATTGACAGCAGTACCTTCTTATCTTCCATGACTTCCGCTCCCCTGTTACATATGCGTCCTCGGGTCGGCTGCGTCGCCGAGGTTCTGGCCGATGAGGAAAAGCACAACGGAGATGAACGCGCTGAGCATGACGGGGCACCAGAACTCCCACCCCCATCCGGGAGTGACCATGGCGCTCTGCGAGTTGAAAAGTATCTTGCCGAGCGTAGTATCCGAGATGCCGAGGCCGATGTAGCTCAGGAAAGCCTCGCTGGCGATGTAAGCCGGTATCTGCTGCGCCATGATGGTGACTATAAAGCTGATCATGAAGGGCAGGATATTCTTAACCGCGATGCGCGCGGTGGAGGAGCCCAGGCAGCGGGAGGCGAGGTTATATTCGCGGTCGCGGATGATTATGACCTGCGTCCTGAGCGAATACGCAATGCCTATCCAGCCCGTGACGCACATCGCAAACAGCAGCGTGCCGAAGCTGGGCGAAAACACCAGGACCCAGACGGAGATGATGAGCGTGCCGGGCACGTTGCTGACCACGTTGCGCACCTCGTTCATTACGAGGTCCACCTTCTTGGAAAAGCCCCAAATGGCACCGACGACGATGCCTATTGAGAAGTTTATGATGGTGCACAGGAAGGCCAGCGAAAGGCTTATCCTCGCGCCGTACCACATGGAGTCGAAGGTGGACTGCCCGGAAGCTCCGGTGCCGAAGATCCACCTGATGGAGAAGCCGAACTTCTCTATGGCCTCGCTCGGGGACAGATGCTTCGCCGCCGAGTCCATGATGTTGCCGTAGCGGTCGTATCCCATGACGGCGGGATACACATAGGTGAAGGCGATGATGACGGCGAACATAACAAGGATGATTATATTGGTCTTTTTGCGGAAGAACACCCTAAACACGCTGTGCCAGTAGGAATACCGCGGCGCCGTTATCTTCTCAACAGCGGCCACGTCCTGCGGGACGCGCTCGAAGAGCTCCTCATCCGTAAGCCCGGTGTCGTCAAGGCGCACAAAATCTTCTTGCGTTGCAACTGCCATCTAAAATCACCTCGCTTTAGATGTGTAGGAGATGCGCGGGTCCATGACCGCCATGAGTATGTCGCCCATGATGGCGGAGATGATGAACAGCACGCCGTAGAACAGCGCCACGCCGACGATGACGGCGTTGTCGTAAGCCCCAATGGCCTGCACCAGCAGCCCGCCGACGCCGGGGATGAGGTACACCTGCTCCATGATTATCGCGCCGGAGAGCGCGCCGGTTATGGAGCCCGGTATGCCGTGGACTATCGGTATCGCGGCGTTTTTGAAGATGTGTTTGGTGAATATCTCCCGCTCGCTCAGGCCCTCGCTTCGGGCGAACTTCACGTAGTCGGAGTTCATCTGGTCCACCATGTACCTGCGCATCCAGCGCATCTCGCCCGCTATGGCGCTGATGGCCGACGAGGCGATGGGCATTATGTACATGAGCCAGGTCGGGTTGTCGAGCGAGAAGGTCGTAGGCAGGCCCATCTTGTTGCCCACCGCCTTGAGCATGAGCATATAGGCCAGTCCCGGCACGGCCATGATGAGCACGACATAGGCATTGCCCAGGCTGTCCACCCAGGTGTCCTTTTTCTTTGCCATGAGTATGCCCAGCGGCAGGCCCAGCATATAGGCCAGGGCCGAGGCGATGATGCTGACGATGAAGGAGTAATACATGCGCGAACCGCTGTCCTTCACCAGCGACACGTTGGTATAGTCGTCGTTATAGAGCTCGGCATAGACCAGGTTCAGCTCCCGCGAGCCCGCAAGGTAGGTCGCCGAGTGCAGGTCGTCCGCGCTGTTCTGGACGGCGCCGCTGGGGTAATAGGTGGTCGAACGGACGTAGTTGCCCTGCGGCTGGACCATCGTCTCAAAGGCGTCCATGCCCTTGTTGACGCTGTAGCTAGTGCCGAGGCGCATGGTCAGGAAATTCTGATGTATATACGGAAAACGGTTGTCGAAGTAGAGCAGGTACTTGTGGAATGTACCGTTACCCAGGATCGCCGGGGAAAACTTTTCCCCGCCGTAGGCCGGGTCGTAAAGCGTGAAGGTGAGGCCCCTGTCCTCGATGTTCTCTTCGACGTAGTTGATGTTGTCAAATTCAAAGATGCCGGTAAAAAAGTTCCACAGGCGTATGAGGAGCGGGGTGTTCTGATAGGCGAAGAGGCTGGCTGTGCCGCCGGTCGCGACGCGGTTCGGCGTCGCCATTACCGCGTCCAGGCGTACCACAGTGTAGCCCAGGGCCTCATACTCCTCGGTGAAGCGCGCGATGTAGCCCGCAACTTCGTCGCTGTCTCGCTCAGGAGTGCGCCCGATGGCAGCCGCGTCGGAGCGTTCCTCCTCATCGAGCTCCCCGCTCGCGACGAGCTGATTGAGCCAATCGGTATACGGCACGTAGTCGAGGTAGTCGTACTCCTCCCATTTCTGGTACATGTAGAGGGTCCTCTGGTTGTTGCTCAGCTTCACATACTGCTCGTCCTCCGCGAAAATGAGCGTGTCGTCCAGCCAGGAGAAGGCCATCATCATTATAAGCGCTATAGCTATAACAACCGAGATGCAGCCTCGGAAAAACCGTCTGAAAAAATACTTTACCATAAGCGCGCTCCCTTTAATGGGGAGAGGCGGATGGCGCTAGCCATCCGCCCCGCCTGGATTGCTTCCATTGCTCTTGTGGTGTATTACCAGATGCCCATCTTCCGGATGGCAAAGCCGTCGCCGTAGGGCAGCAGGCCGTCGAGGTAGGTCTCGGGGTCGCCGAAGTCGGCGCCGATGCCGCCCAGGCCGCCGAGGTCGTAGTTGTACTCCGCGCCGGAGTTGGTGTTGAACCAGGAGTTCAGGTTCTCAGTCGCGTCCTGGCACTCGATGAGCGAGACCTGGACCACGCCGCCCAGGGCCTGCTCTATGCAGGTCTTGAGCACGACCGCCTGATTCGTGGCGGTCTCGTTGTAGGCGCTGTAGGGGTAATCGAGGACTATCGGGTTCTCAGCGCTCACCTCGTAGCCCATGGCGCCGAGCTCCTCAATAGCGAGTTCGAGCTCGCTCAAGGCGTTTTCCACGTTGTACCAGCCGTCAAAGCCGTCGCTGGAGTGGTTTTCCTCGTCCCAAACCTTGAAAGGATATCCGTCGGCCGTGACCTGGGCCTGGACTATCTCGCCGTAGAAGGTGCCCGCCTCAAAGCTCGTGGGCGTGCCGTTTATATCAACAGTGACGTCCTCCTCCAGGCTGACGAAGTCGCCGGGCACATAGCTGTTGCGCAGGCAGACATACTTGAGGTCCTCGCCCAGGCTCTGGGAGATGTAGCTGGCGCGGTCGATGGAGTAGCCGAGGGCCAGGCGGAAGTGCTGGTTCTGAAGGGCCGCGCGGCTGACTTCCTTCTGCTCATCGGTCTTCTGCGACACACAGGCGCCGTCCGGGACGTTCGCGTAGACCTGGCGGTTCTCGTTAAACCACATAAGGAAAATGTTCGTGACGTTGGGCGCTACGTGGACGTACTTGTCGAAGTTGCCGTCCTTCTTTGCCATTTCAAGCTGGGCGGTGTCGAGCACCATGGTGGTACCTACGCCGTTCACGGTGAAGTCGTTGTACTCGCGTGTGACGTCGCTGCCGTCGTCATAGATGAAGTTCACGGCCTTTATCTGGACGTTTTCGGCGTTCCAGTAGCTCTCGTTGGCTATGTAGTTGATGGAGTTCTTATCCGTGACGTTCGTGCACAGGTAGGGGCCGCAGTAGGCGATATGGTCCTGATCAGTGCCGTACATATAGGTGCTGCTGGCTATGGCCTCGTCGTACTCCGCTATGCCGAACACGCCGCCCTGGCTCAGATAGTAGTTGCGGCTCATGGGGGTGAAGCAGGCGTCGGCTATCATGGTCATGAAGTACGGGCACTCCTCAGTGAGCGTGTACTGGAGGGTGTGGTCGTCAACAGCCTTGACGCCGACTGTGGAGAAGTCCGTCGTCTCGCCGTAAACGTAGGCGTCGATGCCCTCAAGCACGCCGAGCAGCATGTTGATGGCGCTGCCGCCGGCGTCGGCCACGTGCTGCAGGCCCGCGACCCAGTCGTCCGCGGTCAGCTCCGCGACCTGGCGGCCCTGGCTGTCCACCCAGACCACGCCCTCGCGGATGTAGAAGGTGTAGGTCAGGCCGTCCTCGCTGACGTCATAGCTCGTGGCGAGGTGGGGCTGGAGCTCGCCCTCGCTGTTGTACTGGTAGAGGTAGTCCACAAAGCTCGCGTCGTCGTGGTAGTCCCCGTCGCTAAGGAAGTCCCAGGTCGTGCCGACGCGGTCAAAGGTGGTGGTGGCGGTGTCCGTGAAGGTGTAGCCCTGCTCGGTCAGATAGTCCACGGCGCTCTGCGTGTAGGTGCCGGTGCCGGTGAGCTCGTACCACATCTCGACGAGGTGATCATAGTCCTCGGTGGTGATTATCTCGTTCGTTATCACCATCTGGTCGTAATACACCCGGTCGCCCAGCCAGGCGGCGTAGCCGCCCGCGCGGAAAGGCACGCGGCTCATGGCGTAGCAGCCGCCGGCGGTGTACATCGGCGTGGCGACGCCGCTCTCGAGGAACTTGGCCTCGGATATTGCCATCAGCGCCCAGCGCTCGCTGAGCGTCTCGGCCTCAAAGGCAGCCATATAGGCGTCGTAAAACTCGCCCATCGCGGCCATGTAGATGTCCTCGTCGTTTTCGAGGATGCCGCCCTCGGCAGGGGTCTCCTCGCTCGGTGAGGGCGTGTCCGTGGTCTCCGCGGGCGTGTCCGCGCCTCCGCAGGCGGCCAGCGAGAGCACCATGGCGAGGCACAACGCCAGGGCCAATGCTTTTTTATCCAGTCTCTCATCTTTTTCTCCCCCTTCAAAGATCTATATCCAAACGCCGCTCAGGGCAGCGGTGTTCAGGACAGTTCTTTGCGATACCCCTAGTCCCTATATATTTTGATGAATAAAATGCTACAACAATTTGCACTCATTGTCAATGATGACATACTACAATTTACACCAAATTTCGTGCCGCTATTTTCATCGGTGTGCTGTTAAATAGCTAAAGCGCCGCACGCCACAGTGGCATTTTGGCCGTTTTTTACCGTTTCAGGCCGTATGTGTCCCTTAAGCCTCTCTGCCGTTGGGGAAGAAGGAAGAGTGAAGGACATGCAGGGGAAATGAATCCTTACATACCAAATACGGGTATAAAAAACCTCCCCATGTTGGGGGAGGTCCGGGTTTTATTTTGCTTAAAGGCCGAGCACCTCGTCCAGGGAGCAGCGCTCAAGTTCCGCCCGCGGTGCAAGGACGCAGACAGCGGGCTTTTCAAAAACCTGTTCCAGCTTCTCTGCCACTGCAGCGAGGTCGGCGCAGCTGCCGCCCAGCAACTGCGCTCTGCGGGCGCGGCGCATTTCATAGGTTATGCCGCGGAAATAGAGGTCGTCGGCCTCCTCGCCTTTGGCGCGCGGAGTGAGCAGAGGCTCCCCGGCTGCGACGGCGCCGGTTATGAGGCCGTCGAGGTCCGGCCCTCCCGAGGCGAAACCGCGCAGGAACTGCGGCGCCCCGGCGTAGGTCCGAAGCGTTGCAGCGGCGCTCGGGTCGCGGTAGGAGTAGCAGCCGTCGAAGCCGCTCACGCGGGTCACCATGCCTGTGCCGTAGGCCCCGCCCTGCACACGGACTGCGTTCCAGAGGTATTCGAGCGAGACGACGCGCCCTGCCAGCTGCCAGCGGCCGTCCAGCCCTCCGCCGAGCCCGCCCATGGCGGCATAGCCGACGTCGGAGGGTATCTCTATGCCCTCCCGGCGCAGGCCGCGCGCGGCGATGCCGGCGCCGGACACGCCTGCGCCCTCCGGAAGGGAGCCGACCAGCGCGGCCACGGCCTCGTCCACCTCCGCGCTGCGCTTGCCCGTCACGCTGACAGTCAGCCCGCGGCGGCCGATGATCCGCCCTGCCAGAGCGGTCAGCGTCTCCGAGAGCGCGGTGAAGTCCGTCCCTGCGGCCTGCCGCTTGAGCCAGCAGTAGCAGTCGTAGCCGTTGGCCCACTCGTTTGCGGCGGCGCCCGCCGTGAGCTGGGAGGCCGCGCGGCCCATGGCGGAGGCGTGGCCGTTGTTTACAAGCTGCTGCTGCATCGCCGTGCGCCGCTGGCGCAGGATATCGGTAATCTCCCTCTCAGAATTGAGCCGGCTGCCTGTCAGCACCTCTGAGAGCAGGCCGAGGGCCTTGCCCATGCTGCTCTCCAGCGCGCTGACCCTGGCGGTCAGCTTTGCGCAGTAGCGCTCCGCGCTTCGCTCGTAAGCATCTACGGAGAAGCTGAGGCTGCCGCAGTGCAGCCGTATCAGGCTGCTGAGCTCCTGCGCCGTGTGGTCAGCGGTGTCCACCTTTCCCAAGAGCTCACCCAGGAAGCTCGCCGCCGCTGTCTCCTCCCCGCCCAGGCCCGTGATATCGAAATAGAGCGAGACATAGCTTATGCCGGGCGCGGGCAGCTCGTGACGCAGCAGCGTCACGCCGCAGATGCTGTCCTCCTGCGTGGGATACTCCTCCGGCTCAGGGCTTATGTCGCTGAGCTCAAGCCTGGGCAAAGTCGCAAGGGCCTCCGGGCTGTCCGAGCCCGCCTGCCATGCCTCAAGCGCTGCCTGCTGCGAGGCGATGAGCGCGCGCTCCTCGCCGCTCCAGGCGGCGGCTATGGCCTCAAGCTGTTTCGCGTCGCCCTCGCGCCGCTCCTCGCCCGCCGTGTGGGAGGGGACCATGACGACCTCGCAGCCATGGGGGTTCTCCAGCAGCACCGTGCGGATGAGCTCCTCAAAATAGCCCTCTCCCATTCTGGCGCGCAGCCTGTCGAAGAGATCGCCGACCTCCACCAGCGCCTCGGGCGCGCCGCCGTGCAGCCAGCTGTCGAGCACGCCGAAGCTGATGCCAAGGCCCTGCGGATAGTAGCCATAGTCCCGCTCGCGCATCTGAAACTCCAGATTCGCCATCGCAGCCTCCAGCTCGCCACGGTCAAGGCCGTTTTCGGCCAGGTCCGCAAGAACAGCGCGCAGCTTCTCCCCGGCGGGAGCGAGCTTGTCCTCGCTGAGGTTGCGTATCTCAAGCTTTATGAATGGCTGGGCGCAGCCGTCCCAGAGCATCATGCTGACCGCTTCGCCCAATCCTGCGGCAAGCAGCTCCCGCGTGAGCACGGATTGGTTGTTGCCACACAGGACGGTGCATAGCAGCTGCATTGCCGTCATGCGCTCGCGGTCCGTTATCTCCCCCGCCACACGGCCCCAGGCGAGACGGTAGCGTTCGCCCTCGTCCTCCTCTGCGGGCAGCTCGTAGGCGACGCGCTGCTCCGGCGCGCGTACGGGCCTTTGCAGCCCCGGCACGGGCAGGCGCTCCCCCGGCTCGGCGGAGGCGAGATATTCCCCGTCCAGGATGCCGAGCACGGCGTCGATATCCACGTCGCCGTCGAGGAAGACGTAGGCGTTCGATGGGGAGTAGAAGCGGCGGTGGAAGTCCAGAAACTTCTCGTACGTGAGCTCGGGGATGTGCTCCGGGTCGCCGCCGGAGACGAAGCGGTAGGGCGTGTCCGGGTAGAGCGCACGCATGATGGCGTTCTCCTCCAGCTCATCTGCGTCCGCAAAGGCGCCGCGCATCTCGTTATAGACCACGCCCTTGCGGCCCGGCCTGCCCTCGGCGTCGAGCTCGTAGTGCCAGCCCTCCTGGCGGAAGATCTCCGGCCGGCTGTAGATGAGCGGGCGGAACACCGCGTCGAGGTAGACGCGCATGAGGTTAAGAAAGTCCTTGGGGTTGCGGCTGGATATGGGGTAATAGGTCTTGTCCGGGTAGGTCATGGCGTTCAGGAAGGTGTTCATGGAGGTCTTCATGAGCTCCACGAAGGGCTCCCTGACCGGGTAGCGCTCCGAGCCGCAGAGCACGGAGTGCTCCAGGATGTGAAAGACTCCGGTGTCGTCCTCCGGCAGGGTCGGGAAGGCGATGCCGAAGGTCCGGTTGACCTCGTCCCGTTCGAGCCAGACGAGCTCCAGCCCCGTGCGCTCATGGCGCAGGTGGTGCATGACCGCGCCGAGCTCCGGCAGCGGCTGAGTGCGCAAAACTGCAAAGCCGTGATTTGTTGTTCCGCTGAGCATGTTTCTCCTCCTTGGTCATCTTTCCGATATTATAGCCCAAACGCCCTTCCCATGCCACATATTTTTCCGCATGGCAAATACATGCTTGAAACCAGCTCGTTTTAAATATAATATATAGATATAGTAAAAGTCTGACGCCCAAGTACATTATCCAGCGGCACACCCGCCCGAAAGAAGGGAGTTTCAATGAAAAAACGACTTGTCAGCATCCTTCTGGTTTTGATTTTCCTCACCGCGCTTACCCCCGCGAGCGCGTATGACCCGTATGAACCGATCCTGATCGCAACGGTCGAGCGCGACGGGCACTCCGTGAGGTTTTACGCAAACATATCCAACGGCTTTAATCGTGTCACGGCCATGTATGAGGCTTTTGATTACGCCAAGGGCGCAACGGCGACTGTCAGCTTGGAAAACGAAATCTCGTTGGCTGCCGGAGGCGATAGAGGCGAGACCGTCGTAATAGATGACCCGAATTCCAACATCACCGTCAAGCCCGGCATATGGAACGGCGGGATTGTCAGCCGCTCGCCCAACCCTGTTTTCAAGGTTACCGCCGGTTCCCTGACGCTGAGCGGCCTCACGACCCATGCGCAGTACCTCATCGAGGCAAGCGGCGATGGCACGCATGTCGCAGTTGAAAACTGCAAAGTCATCTCAGGCGGCGAGTACGATTGCTGCATACAGGTCTCCGGCGGAGCCAGCCTCAGGGTGGCCGACAGCAATATAAGCAAATACCATACGGCCATCGCAGTCATAGGCAGCCCCGTGAGCAGGACTACCGCCGTCATCGAGGGCTGGACCAGCCAGGCAATCCTCGCCGACGAATACGCCGTATCCGTCACAGACGGCGCGAGCGTCAGCGTGAGCGGCAATACCCTGCTGCAGGCCGACGACTCCCTGGGCGGCTGCGGCCTCTATGTGGACGGCAGCAGCTCCGCCTCGCTCTCAGGCGGGCGGTATAAAGGCACGTACTACGGGCCGGGCCTCGGCGGCGCCGTCAGGTGCGAGGGCGCTTTGACCATCGGCGGCCTGCTTGAGGACGGCTTCACCTTCTATGACGAGTCCGGCAAGGCCGTCGGCGATGACACGCTCGCCAGCCAGCTGCTCAACGACAGCCAGACTTACAGCGTCGGGCAGCTGAGCGACGACGACAACAACCCCGTGGCGATAGTCACCACGGCGGACGGCGCGAAAAAGCAGTTCTTTGCAGACGATTATCAGGACGGCGCGACCGGCGCGCTCTGCGCGGCCTGGGAATACGCCGACAACGGCGGCTCCGCCTCGCTGCTGCTGGTCAGGAGCGTGACCTATGCCGACTCCTCTCCCCTGCAGCTCATCTCGGGCGGCAGCCTCACGCTGAACATGATGTCCGGTGTGACGCTGACCAATAACATAAACGAGCTCATCCAGCTCACAAGCGGCACGCTCCGCATCGAGAGCGGGAACCTCAGCTCCGCGGACAAAACCGCCGTCCGCGTCGTGGACGGTGAGCTCGAAGTCTGCGGCGGCAGCATAGCCGTCACCGGCGCTGCGAACGCCATCCTGGCCCACAGAGGGGCCATGGTGAATATCACCGACGGACAGATAAGCCTTGACGGCTGCAACAAGGATGGTTATGCCGCGGTCTACGCCGAGGCGGGCGGCAGCGTCGGCATTGCCGGCGGCGAGATAAGCCTCACGGGCTGCGCCGGGAATAACTGCGCCGCGGTCTATGCCGAGGCGGGCAGCACCGTGGGCATCTCCGGCGGCGAGGTCAGCCTCTCGGACTGCACGGGCGAAGGCTGCGCCGCAGTTTACGCCACTCAGCCCGGCGCAGTGCAGCTCTACGGCGGCGTATTCAACAGCAGCGGTACGGCCTTCAAGACCACCGGCAGCGTAAAGGACATGCTGGCCTCCAACTTCTTCTTCTACCGCGGCGAGGAAGGCAGCGAGAAGCTGGTTGAGGGCGACGATGAACTGAGCGCATCGTCCCTCGGCAATAATGAGCGTTTCACCGTGCTGATGGGCCAGCACGGGCAGGTCGTGGCCTCGGTTACGACTGACGACGGGACGATGAAGAACTTCACCATGGGCGACGGGCTGACGGCGGAGCAGGCGCTTGCGGAGGCCATGGACTACGCGGACAGCATCGGCAAGTCCACGCTGACGCTGCAGAGGAGCGTCGATATAACCCGGCCCCTGCAGGTTTACGGCAACGACACCGTCCTGACGCTGGAGATGGCGGGAAGCTCCGTGCTCACCATGCAAAGCGCGGCGGAGGGCGTCATCCAGGTCCTGAACGGCGAGCTTGTGCTCGATGGCGGCATCATACACGCGGGCGGCGAGGGCGCGGTCGGCGTTAAAATGAGCGGCGACAGCCGCGTCAGGGTGACCGGCTGCGAGATAGACGCGGGCAGCGCCTCCGGCTCCGTCGCCGTCAGCGTTGCGGACGACGCGCATCTGGAGCTCACGGGCGGCGAGCTGCTGGGCGAGACCGGCGTGCGCCTTGAAAGCAGCGAGCTTGCCAGTACGCTGACCATCTCCGACCTTGCCTATGTCAACGGCAGCGCCTATGGCATCTACGCCAAGAGCGGCAGCATAAACTTCACCGGCGGGCTTGTCAACTCCGGCGGCTGCGGCATCTACCTGAACTCTACGAGCAGCGTGAGCCTCACAATGAGCAGCGGCGCCACCGTCGTCGCGAAGGGCAGCGGCGAAGCCGTCGGCGTGCTGCTAAGCAGCGGGGCTGAGGCCGTCATCGGCGGCGGAGCAAGCATCGAGGCAAGCTCCACCGGCGGCAGGGCCTACGGCGTCAGCCAGGCCTCTGGCAAGCTCACGGTCACAGGCAGCGCCTCCGTGAGCGCCGCGTCCGGAAGCGGCCAGGCCTGCGGCGCCTTCCTGACCGGCGGCGAGGCGGCCATAAGCGGCGGCAGCTTCGAGGGCAGCAGCTCTGTCAGCGGCTCCGCCAGCGGCCTCGGCGTCGGAGCGCAGGCCAAGTTGTCGCTCACCGGCGGCAGCTTCACGGCCTCCGGCGGATACGCCGTGACGGCCTTTGCCGAGGGCGACGATGTCGGCAGGCTGCTGGGAGAAGGCTGCGCCTATTTTGACAGCGAGGGAACCAAGCTTGACGGCTCAAGCGTCCAGCACCTGGGCGAAAACGCTGGCGTCACCGTAAAGTCCGAGACGTCCACCGGCGTGGACGTCGCCATACTTGAGACGGGAGTCGAGAGCAAAACCTACACGACCGGCGAATATGGTACCCCGCTCGATGCGCTGAAACAGGCGTTTGCAGACGCAAGCGGCGAGACCGCCACGCTGACGCTGCTGACGAGCGTCGAAGCGGATGAGTTGATCGAAATAAGCAACGGCACTAACCTCACGCTGAAAATGGTGGACGGGGCGGTTTTGAGCGGAACGGACAAGGTTGTTTCCGGCTCTTCTGTTTCTGTTGGCTTGCTGTCGATTACTGACGGCAGTACGCTGACTTTTGCCAGCGGCACTATCAATGGTACGCTCCAGCATGAGAATTCACGTTTGATAAGTGTTGCACACAGCGATTTCAACATAACCGGCGGCCAAATCAACTGCAAATGTGCCGCTTCATCTCAGTATGTCGTGTATGCAATTTCCTACAGCGACCACAAAGTCACCATGAGCGGAGGCGAGCTAAACCTCACAGGCGAAGCCGCCGCAAGCGCTGACGACGCAAATTATGGCATGTTTATTGAAAAATGTTATTTAGACATCACCGGCGGACGTATCACATCCGACGATGTGGGCGTCTATCTCCATGAGAGCGAGGCCTACATCGGCGGCACGGCTGAGATACGGGCCAAGACTTCCGCCATTAAAACTTATAACAACAAGCAGCTCGATCTATACGGCGACGCGGTCATCCAGAGTTCGGGCAAGGGCCTGGATGTCACGTCTGGCACGGTCAATGTCTACGGCAGCGTCAACATCACGGGCTCGGATTGCGGCGTCTGCGTGAGCGGCGGCCTGTACGTGTCCGAGCAGCCGGTCATCGCGGGCGGGACGGCCCTGCGTGTCGAGGGCAATGGCAGCGCACGCCTCAGCGGCGGCAGCTATGTCAGCCTCAGGGCCTCGGACTGCGTGACGGTGGCAAGCGGCAACGTCGGCAATTTGCTGGCCACGGGCTATTCGTACTTCACCCCGGACGGGGACAAAATCACTGACACTGGTTCTGCCTCCCTGCCCGCGCAGATGGCGGTCGTCAAGTCCAAGGACGCCGGTGAGCTGAGCGGCAGCGTTGAAATCAGCGGCGAGCTGAGATTTGGCACCGAACTGACTGCCACAGCGAATGTGACCTCTCCCGAGAAGCCCGGCGAACTCACCTACAGGTGGTACCGCTGCAATGACGGCAGAGGTACGGGCGCGGCCCTCGTCGGCAGCGGTGACAAATACACCCTGACCGCCGCGGACATTGGCAAATACATAAAGGTCACCGTCACAGCGGCGAATGTCGTCGGCATCCTGTCCGACACGACGTCCAGCGCCGTGAAAAAGGCCGTAAACGACAGCACACCCCATGTCACCGGTGGGGACGGCGTGATCACGGGCGTGAACGCCACCATGGAGTACGCCGACAACTCCGGCTTTGCCGGGGCCAAGACCTGCCCCAACGGCAGCATCAGCGGCCTTGCCGGCGGCACCTACTACGTCCGCTACAAGGAGACGGCCACGCACGAGGCCGGCGCGGCCGTCACGGTGACCGTTCTCTCCGAGGCCCCCATCCAGACGCTGACGGTGAACGGCTACAAGATAGTCGCTGACGGCAAATACGACCCGACCAAGCTGCCCGACAAGGTCAGCTACGACACCCGCTACAACACCCTGACCGTGAGCGGAACCGCAATAGATGCCGAGAAGTTTGTGCTCGTCGGCAGCACGACGCTCCTCTTCACCGGCTCGGGCAACAGCATCACGAACCTGAACGCCGTCGCCGGCGGGACGCTCAACATCCAGGGCAAGGCCAGCCTCGCGCTGAAGAGCAGCGACGGCGAGACCTACGAGGTCTCGGGCGAGCTCACGACCGGCGGCACGGCCTACCGCTTCTACGGCAGCGTAAACGGCGGCTGGGCGGGCATCACCTACGTGGGCAATGAAGGCGCCGTCAGCGGCAGCTACGCCCTCAGCGGCGACGCCGCCGTCATCAGGGCGGGCGACACCCTCACCGTCCCGGCGGGCGCGCAGCTCACGAACAACCTCACCCTCACGAACAACGGCACCCTCATCATTGAGAACATGAACAGCATCTCCGGCAGCGGCACGATCTCCGGCGGCAGGAACATCATCCTCGACCCCGGCGCGGCGCGGCTCACGATAAGCCTGCCCCAGAGCACGGTCTACGACGGCAAGACGGACTACGCCGCGCAGATAAGCCTCGTCCTGAAGGACAAGCTCGTCATCCAGGGTGCGGAGTTTGAGTTCGACGCCTCCGGCTGGACGATGCAGCTCACGCGGGACGGCAAGGCCGTCACCTCCGCCGTGGACGAGGGCCTCTACACCGTCGTGTTCAGCCGCGGCGGCGTCAGCGTCGGCCCCGCCTGCTTCAGCGTTACCCGCGTGAACCTGCCCGACGCCATGAGCTACCCCGTCGTCGTCGAACCCTCGGAGCACGGCTCCGTCACGGCCTCCAGCGACTGGGCCGTGGTCGGCAGCGAGGTCACGCTCACCGTCACGCCCGACGAGGGCTGGCGGCTCGGCAGCCTCAGCGCAGTTGATTCAAGCGGCGCGCAGCTCGCGCTCAGGAGCCTCGGCGGCGGCAAATACGCCTTCACCATGCCTGGCGGCAAGGTCACGGTCAACGCCGTGTTCGTCCGGGGCGAGGGCCTCGGCTTCACGGACGTGGCCCCGGGCGCGTGGTATTACGACGCCGTGGCCTACGTGAGCGAAAACGGCCTCATGAACGGCGTGGACACCGGCATATTCGACCCCGACGGCAGCCTGACCCGCGCAATGGTCTGGACCATCCTGGCCCGCATCGAGGGCGCGTACACCGAGGGCGGCGAGACCTGGTATGCCAAGGCCCGCGACTGGGCCATGGAGACCGGCGTCTCCGACGGCACGGACGCCATGGGCGCCATCACGCGAGAGCAGCTCGTGACCATGCTCTGGCGCAGCCGCGGCGAGCCGGTCGTGGACTTCCTGCTCACGGCCCGCGACGCGGACAGCATCAGCTCCTGGGCCTACGAGGCCATGCGCTGGGCCGTCAGCGAAGGCATCATCGAGGGCGACGAGAACGGCTTCATCTCCCCCGCCGCCACCGCCACGCGCGCCCAGGCCGCGGCCATCATCATGCGCTTCATCGAGGGCGCGAAGTAATAGCAAACCGGGGCCGGTCTCGCCGGCCCCGGGTAAAGGCAAGGGCCGTGGGAGCAGCTGCTCCCACGGCCCGGTTTTTGCGTTGTGCTGTATCTTACAACGCCTCAAGCGCTTCCTTGTAAGCGGCGAGGTCGTCTTCCGTCACCATGTCCTCGATATAGGGCAGGGCGTCGTTGAAAATGAAGCTGCGGCCGACCTCAAGCAGCGGGTGCTCCAACACCGCGGGGATGTACTTGTTTATGAGTTCCATGATCTCCGGAGTGTCGAGCATTTCGCCGACGGTGGTGGCCTCAAAGGAATACTTCGCCATTTTTCTTTCCTCCCAAATTTAAATTTGATTTATTCTATCGCTTCCAGCGCCGCTTTCAGTGCGTCGCGCTTCTCCTGGGGTATCTTTTTCTGGCTGTCGAGCACCACGCCGACCGGCTTGCCCTTGACCAGCTTGAGCAGCGGGCTCTCCAGCGCCGCGGGCAGTATCTCCTTGAACACCGCTACGCAGCGTTCATCCGCCAGCAGGTCGCCTATCTTGCTGTCCCAACCGTATTTTCCCATACATTTCTCCTTTCTTCAAGACTTCTTTGCAGCGCAGCCGATTTCGAGGCCCTTGTTGAGCGCCTTTCTGTTGAGCTCCACGATCTCCGCGCCCTTGGCCGCGAACTTGTGCTCGAGGCTCGCCATGAAAACCGCCGGGTCGAGCATCCCGGAATAGCCCAGCATTGCTCCGATGAGGATAATGTTCGCTATCTTGTCACTGCCAAGCTCGTGTGCCAGGTCGTCCGCGGGGACGTCCACGACCTCTATGTCCGTCCGCTTGAGGGCCGAGGTCGTGCGGTTTATATTCCGCACCAGCACCCCGCCGGGCTTCAGCTCCGGTGTGAACTTCTTGAACGAGGTCTCGTTCATGACAATGAGGCCGTCAGACTGCTTGGGCAGGGGCGAGACTATCTCGCTGTCGGAGACGATGACCGTACACTTGGCGCTGCCGCCGCGCTGTTCGGGGCCGTAGAGCGGCATAAAGGTCGCGTGAAGGCCGCCCTCGACCGCGCTGCCCGCCAGCGACATGCCGATGGACATTACGCCCTGGCCGCCCGAGCCGGAGATTATGAGCGTGAATTTCATATCACTCAGCCTCCTTTGCCGTCTTGTCCACGAAGACGCCGCAGGGGAAGTACTTCATGGTGTGTTCCTCCATGAACTCCAGCGTCTTGACAGGGGACATGTGCCAGTTCGTCGGGCAGTTCGTCAGCAGCTCCACGAAGGAGAAGCCGAGGCCCTCCACCTGGTTCTGCATGGCCTTCTTGATGCCCGCCTTCGCCTTGCGGATGTTCGCGGGGTTGTTCAGCGAGAACCTGGCGACGTACACCGGGGCCTCAAGTTCCTTTATGAGCTCGCACATCCTCAGCGGATAACCCATGGTGTCCGGGTCGCGGCCGTAGATGCAGGTGGTGGATTTCTGGCCCACCAGCGTGGTCGGGGCCATCTGGCCGCCGGTCATGCCGTAGGTGGAGTTGTTCGCGAAGAAAATGGTGATATGCTCGCCGCGGTTGGCGGCCATCATGACCTCCGAAAGGCCGATGGATGCCAGGTCGCCGTCGCCCTGATAGGCAAAGACGAGGGCGTCGGGGCGGCACCTCTTTATGCCCGTCGCCACGGCGGGAGCCCTGCCGTGGGCAGAGGTGACCATGTCGAGCTTCCAGTAGAGACTGTTCATGGTAGAGCAGCCGACGGGCAGTACGTTTACGACTTTCTCAGCGACGCCCAGTTCGTCGATGGCCTCGGCGATGAGCTTAGTCGCGAGCGAGTGCAGGCAGCCGGGGCAGAAGCCGCTGGACAGAGGCAGCAGGCATTTCGGTTTTGTATACACCTTCTCAACCGCCATCACTGCTCACCTCCTTCAATGATCTTGCGCACAGCGGCCTTTGTGCTCTCATCGTCGAGCAGTATGCCGCCGCTCCTGCCGTACTCATACACCGGGGCCCGGCCAAGCACCTGCAGCTCTATGTCTTCACGCATGAGCGCCGGGATGGACATCTCTATGTCGATTAGGCCCTTCACCTTCGTGTAGTCCAGGTTCGCAATGCTCTTTTTCGGGAAGGGGAAGAGCGTGATGGGCCTGATGAGGCCGAGCTTTATGCCCTCCTCGCGCAAGTCGATCACGACCTGCTTGGCGACCCTCGCGCTGATGCCGTAGGCCACGATGACCCATTCAGCATCCTCTACCATGAACTCTTCGACCCTGACGTCGTTCTCCTCCCAGCGCTTGGTGCGCTGGACGGCCAGTTTGTTCTTGCCTTCGAGGCCGGCCTCGGGGTAGATCGGGGTGATGAGGTGGCCGCCGCGCTTCGTGCCGTCATAGCCGACGGTCCAGCTCTTGCAGGGGCTCTCGGGCAGCTCCTTCATCGGCGGAAGCTCCACCTCCTCCATCATGGTGCCGAGGCAGCCGTCCATGAGTATCATGACCGGGCTGCGGTCGCGCTCGGCGTACTCCGGAGCGTCGTAGACGATGTCCACCGCCTCCTGCACCGTGTACGGAGCAAAGACCAGCATCCTGAATCCGCCGTGGCCGGCGGCCTTGGTGGCCTGGAGATAGTCCTGCTGCGCTGGCTGGATGGAGCCGAGGCCCGGGCCGCCGCGCTGCATGTTCACGATGACCGCGGGCAGCTCCGCCGCGGAAAGATAGCTTATGCCCTCGCTCTTGAGCGATATGCCGGGGCTGGAGGAGCCGGTCATGGCCCGGACGCCTGTCGCCGCCGCACCGTAGACCATAAGCTGTTTGGGCCCTTTGTGAGGCACTGTCGGCGAGGAAAACGGTAGAGCGTGACGAGCAAGAGCAAAAGGCGGCAGAGCTTCTCTCCCGGCTGACCGTTGGAAATGCCGCCGCCCTGTATGCTGCCATTCAGATTTGGGAGATGTACCTGCGCTGCTGTCGAGGAAGGGACAAACATAAAGCGGAAGCAGCCCTGCGGGATTATGCGCAGCTGCTGATCTTGCCCTTTGGGGAATACTCGCCGGAGATGGCTAACTGGAAATGGGGAAAGACTGTCGTACCCGTGTGGAATGCTCGGGAAGACGCCAAGCTGGAGATTTGGTATCCCCATGGAGAAGTTCCCTTTGAATGTGCGGTGGTAAGCGGTTCCCTGCGGCCGGCTCTTATCTATTACCGACAGCGGATACTGGATGCCGGCATGGTCATGCGCACCTGCAACCAATGTGGGCGGGTGTTCATCGCCCCGGATGCCCGCAGTAACTTGTGCAGTGAACGGTGCCGCAAGGCCAGTAAAAGGGCGGCAAGAAAGAGTTTTGACCGCAAATCCAAAGAGGCGGAGTATGAGCAGGCCTACAAGCGAGAGTATATGTTCTGGTACAACCGCGTCAAGAAGCTGGAAAAGAACCATGTCTCAAGGGAGCAATTGGAGAAAGCGCAAAGTGCGCTAAAACAATTCCGAAAGGAAGCTGGCCAGCGCAAAAAACAGATTCAGAACGGGGAGTTATCTACGGTACAATTTATGAACTGGATGATTGGGCAAGAGGCTATTATTCAGGAAATTTGCGGCGGGTAAGAGGAACAGACTATCCACATGGATAGCCTGTTCCCGTTTAAATGTATTGGATTTGGATGGTTGGATGGCCAGGTGGATAGCCATCCAGTCTGATTCTTTCCTTGCGTTACGGCACAAAATGGACGTGCAATCGGCCCAGGCTGTGCCGGTATAGAGTTCTCCTCTTTTTCGAATCCACATCTTGACCAGTTGCCTACGGCTAACTATAATAAAGAAAGAACTCCCCTCCCAGCCAGTTAAGTGGGATGGCGGAATACTGGATACTAAGCGCATATTGGTTAGCATATACTAACTTATAAGTGAAAGGGGGATGTATATGAACTGGATGCGCACCATCCTGGACGGGTTCGCCATGGCGGTCTATTTTAACCTGTTCGCCGCAGCGGTGGCGCTGTATAAGCCCCGGCTGATGTTTCCCTGCTATCCGCCCGCCATCATAAAGGCGGCAGAAGAACCGCCGACAAAGGCCGAAAATCGTTTTTACTGGCTTTGAATCTGCTTTGGGGAGTTGCTGCCCCTCCTCCTTTATGGTGCGGTCAGCACTGTGGAGGGCGGGACAACCGGATTCTGGCGTCTGGCCCTGACGGGGTATATCCAGTGGATGGCTTTACAGCCCAGGAAAAGGCCGCTATGGAGGAACTGTGCGGCGCTATGATGGAACTGCTCACCAAGCCCTATGAACAGCACATGATTGACTTTCTCTGTGACGCAGAACACTACTTTGGCATGACCCGCAATGATTTTGCCCCGTGGGAGGGGCGGGTGCTGCTGATCCTGTCCGAGGACGACACCACCTTCACCCCGGCCTGCCGGGAGGACCTGATCGCCCTGATGTCAAGTCCCACGGTGGTCACCGACCTGTGCGGCGGGCACCTGGCGCTGATGGTGCGGCTGGAACAGTACGCAGATCTGAGACGAGATTTGTCAAGGAGTGTTTTTGCAAAGCAGTGTGCAATTCGCATTGACAAGCAGCAAAAAGAACGCTATAATAATGTCGTTATCGATAATGATGTTATTATTTAGGCGCAGAGGAGTGAAGACATGGCCAATAGGGATCATTCCCTGGATGATGGGATCATTCAGGCTGCTTATTCGGAATTTCTTGCTTACGGCTTTCAGAAAGCCTCTCTGCACAAGATCGCCGAAAAAGCCGGTGTTACTACGGGGGCAATCTACACAAGATACAAGAATAAAGACGCGTTGTTTGCCAGTCTGCTTCAGGATTTTTTTGAGACGATGCAGGTTCTCTTTGCTCCCATCGCGGAAGAATACGAAAAAGCAAAGTGCAGCGCGCAGCCGGATGATATCCTCCGCGCCATAAACGCCGAAGAACAGGTATATTTTCAACTGCTGACCGAGCACTGCAACGACTGCACTTTATTTTTCTGCCGCAGCGATGGCAGCTCCATGGAAACCGTGCTGCATAAACTAATGGATCAAAAAGCGGAACAAACGGTGGAATTCTTTTCGCATATCTATGGGAAAGCGCCAAATGCCGATGCGATCCGTCTTTTGATGGGCTCACAGTTCTGGTACTTCCGCCAGCTGCTGGATCAGCATATGGAGGAAGGCAGAATGCTTACCTGCTTACAGGCAGTCCTTGATTTCACCAACGCTGGCTGGCGGCAGCTATGCGATACCTTGCAATAAATCCGAAAAGTTAATTCGGACGGTCCATCCGTCCGTTTCTTACGGCCGCTGGTTAGAGACGGCTAACTAATAAGAAAAGAGTTTGCGATGATAGATTTTGAATTTGAATTTCAATATGCAGAAGAAAAGCAGCCCACCTTGCAAAAAGTCGGCGGCAGCATCCCAGCCGGACGCTGTGTGGTGCTCTGCGGCGGCAGCGGCTGCGGAAAGTCCACACTGCTACGGTGCATCAACGGATTAATCCCCCAGTTTTACGAGGGAGAGCTAAAAGGCTTTTGCCGCCTGAATGGGCAGGACACCGCCGGAATACGTATCGGCGAGATCGGCGAGTTGGCCGCCTCGGTCTTTCAGGATCCTCGCAGCCAGTTTTTCACCGTGAACAGCTCCAATGAAGTGGCCTTCGGTCTTGAAAATCACGGCCTGCCGCAAGATAAAATCCGACGGCGGGTAGATGAGGCCTTCCGTATCTTTCATCTGGAGCGGCTGAAGGATCGCAATGTCTACGAGTTGTCCAGCGGCGAGCGACAGCTCATCTCCATCTTGTCCGCGTGGGCAATGGACACAGATATTTTTCTGCTGGATGAGCCCACGGCCAATCTGGACTTTGCAGCCACGCAGCAGTTAAAAGAGATTCTGCTTGCCCTGAAAAAGCAGGGCAAAACGCTGCTGCTCAGCGAGCACCGACTCTACTATCTTGCCGACATTGCCGACGAATTTTGGGGCATGGCAGACGGCGAGATCAAAGGAAAATATACTGCCGCAGAGGCAAAGGCGTTCTCAGTGGAGCGGAGACAAACACTTTCTCTGCGCACGCTCGACCTTGCGGAGATCACCGTGCCGGAGAAAGAGCCGCTGCCGAAAACCGCGCCGACGGCGCTTGCCGTCTCAGATGTCTGCTATACATACGGCAGGAAGGCCGGAGATACCCTCTCTGGTGTCAGCTTTTCCGTCCGTGAGCATGAGATCGTCGGCCTTGTGGGCGCAAACGGCTGCGGCAAAACGACCATCGGCAAGCTGATTGCAGGGCTTTACCGCCCCTCCGGCGGCAGGATAATGCTTTTCGGAAAGTCGCAAAATCCAAAGCAGCTGCAAAAGCAAGTGCTGTTCATCCTTCAGGAGGCGGAGTTCCAGTTCTTCACAGGCTCCGTCCTGCACGAACTGCAATACGGCCATGCGGTGACACCGGAGTTTGAAGCAAAAACGGAAGCGCTGCTGAAAAGTATGGATATGTGGGACTGCCGCAACCGGCATCCCTTTTCCCTCTCCGGCGGGCAGATGCAGCGTCTGACGCTGATGATGGCGTATCTATCCGACAAGCCGATCGTCATACTGGACGAGCCGACAGCAGGACAGGACGCGGAAAGTCTGGAGCGGTGCGCAGCGCTGATCCGGGAGATGCGGAAAGAAAAGACTGTTCTCATCATCACCCACGACCCTGAGCTAATTGCAGGTGCGTGTGACCGCTGCATTGGGCTGTCGGATGGGCATGCAGAAATAGAATTTCCCGTTCATTCGGAACGAGATTTGCAAGCGGTACGGCAATATATGGAGCGCTTCCATCTTTCCAATGCTCCTGCGAAAAAACAGCATAAAGAACGATTCCACCCGGCAACGAAGCTGCTTTACTGGCTGGCCCTGCTGGTCGTGATCTCCACATCCAACAACCACTTAGTTTATGCCGTATATACGGCACTGATCCTGCTGACCGCAGCGGACGGCTGGCTCGGAACGGCGCTGGCAGGCGGGATGAGCTTTGGGCTGCTGTGGGCGGCAAACGCTCTGCTGCCGGGCACGGTGTTTTCCTTTATGCTGGTGCTGTTCCCGCGGATCATTGCCGTTGGCATTTCCATGCGGACGCTGATTGGGCGGAATGAAGCCAGCCGTACCCTGGCAGCGCTGCGCAATCTGCGCCTACCGGAGCGGCTGATCATGATCGTGGCGGTGATTTTCCGCTTCTTCCCCGTTCTGTCGGGAGACATGAAGTTGCTGCGGCAATCCATCCGCACCCGGGGCGCGTTTGTGACGCCATGGCAAAAGTTGCGTGCGCTGCCATCCTATATCGAAATACTGACCGTGCCGATGGCTTTGCGCGTTATCCGCATCGCCGAAACGCTGTCCGCCTCCGCCGAAACACGGGGCATCGACTTAACCCGCCGCAAAAGCAACTATCTGTCGCTTCGGTTTTCTGCGTGGGATGCTGTGTTCTGCGTCCTGCTGGCGGCATCGATCGCCGCCGGCCTTATCCTGTGATCGCCGTCTCTGCGACGTTCAACCATATTCCATTCAAAAAGGAGTCTTTAACCATGAGTACTGCAAACCCCAATAAACTGAAAATCAAGGACATCATCACCGTTGTCCTGCTGGCTCTGATCAATGTGGTCATTTTCTTCGCCAGCTCCGTCCTGTACGCAACGCCCATTACCATCATTCTGATGCCGGTGCTTTTCGCCCTGCTGGAGGGCATCGTCTACTTCATCATCGGCACGAAGGTGAAAAAGCCCGGTGCGATCCTCATTTACAGCATTGTCCGCGCCATTATGGGCGGATACCTGCCGTACATCATCCTCTTTATTCTCTCCGGTGTCATTGCCGAGCTGCTGCTGTGGAAGATGGGCTACGGCAATGCGAAAGCTCTGACCGTCAGTTATGTCATCAATCAGGTGCTGGCTGCATTCGGCAGCACCATCATTCCCTACGCCATCGCAGCCAAGGCTATGGCGGATCAGATGGTCACCGATGGCCGTCAGGACGCCATCCTTGCCGCATCCCAGATGCTGCAGTCCTGGGTATCCGTGGCACTGGTGGCCGGTGTGATCGTGGCCGCATTCATCGGAGCAGCTATCGGCAAGGGCATCGTGAAGAAGCATCTGGCTGCCTGATCTGCCTTAGAGGAATTACCCATGAATCAGAACACGAAGCAAAAGCGCTCCGCCGCCTCGTGGCTGGCAGAGCTGGCAAAAGGGCGGTACGGCGAGTACGCTTTGAGCGTCCTTACGGCGCTGCTGGGCGTTGCCTGCTCGCTTATTCCGTATTTCATCATCATCCGGCTTATCACCGCACTGGTAAACGGCACGGCGGAGCTTCCCCGCTGCCTGACGCTCTGCGCATGGATGGCGGGCTGCTGGGTGCTGCGCTATGTGCTGCACAGCGTGTCCACCTCTCTCTCCCACCATGCGACGTTCCATGTGCTGGCCAATACCCGCGTCCGGCTGCTGGACAAGCTGGCGACGCTGCCGCTGGGTACGGTGCTGGATCGTTCCTCCGGCTCGTATAAGAACATCATCGTCGAGCGGGTCGATTCCATCGAAACCACCCTTGCCCACCTGCTGCCGGAGATGACCACCAACATCGTGGGGGCGCTGGCGGTACTGGTGCTGCTGTTCATCGAGGACTGGCGCATGGGCCTTTCCATGTTCATCGTCCTGCCGCTGGGCATTGGCTGCTTTATGTCCATGTTCAGCGGCTATAACGAGAAGTTTCAGCGCACGGTCACCGCGACAAAGACACTGAACGACACGGCTGTGGAATACATCAGCGGCATTGAGGTCATCAAGGCGTTTGGTCAGTCCAAAACCAGCTACGCAAAGTTTGTCTCTGCTGCAAAGGAAGGGGCAGACTGCTTCATAGACTGGATGCGGGGCAGCCTCTTCGGGCAGGTGGCGGGCATGGCGATATTTCCCTCTACGCTGCTGGGCATCTTGCCGGTGGGCTGCCTTCTCTATATGCACGGCACACTGTCGGCGGAGACGTTTCTCGCGGTCATTGTTCTGTCCTTCGGCGTTATGCAGCCGCTGATCACCGCTTTTTCCTACACCGATGACATCGCGCAGGTGACGACCATCGTGGGTGAGGTGGCGGAGGTGCTGTCCGGCGAGGATATGCAGCGTCCGGAACGTGCGGAAAAGCTGCCTGCGGACAACGCCGTCGAGCTGAAAGATGTCCGCTTTGCCTATCACGACAAGGAGGTACTGCACGGAATCGATCTGCACATTGCCCCGGGGACGGTCAACGCATTGGTCGGGCCTTCCGGCAGTGGAAAATCCACCATCGCCCGGCTCATCGCCTCCATGTGGGATGTGAAGGACGGAGAAATCGACCTGGGCGGCGTGGACATTCGCACGCTGCCGCTGGCGGAGTGCACGAAGCACATCGCCTATGTGTCGCAGGACAACTACCTCTTTGACCTTTCTGTCATGGACAATATCCGCATGGGCAGAAAGGGTGCGACCGATGCGGAGGTCATTGACGCCGCGAAGAAATGCGGCTGCCACGAGTTCATAATGGGGCTGGAGAACGGCTATCAGACCGTATGCGGTGCATCCGGCGGTCACCTGTCCGGCGGTGAGCGGCAGCGCATCTCCATTGCCCGTGCCATGCTGAAGGACGCGCCGATCGTCATTCTCGACGAGGCAACGTCCTATACAGACCCGGAAAACGAGGCGGTCATCCAGTCGGCACTGGGAAGGCTGGTGCGGGGCAAGACGCTGCTGGTCATTGCCCACCGGCTGTCCACCATTGCGGACGCCGATCAGATCATTGTTGTCAATCAAGGCAAGATCGAAGCGACCGGCACGCAGGCGGAGCTTCTTGCGTCCTGCCCCCTTTATCAAACCATGTGGGAGGCCCACATCAGCGTCAAAGACGACGGGGAGGTGGCGTAATGCTCAAGACACTGAAAAAGTTCTTCGCCTTCTGCGGGGTGGACAACCGCAGGCTGTTTATAACATCTATCTGGCTGGGCGTGGTCAGCGCCATTTGCTCTGCCATGCGTATTCCGGCAGCCGCCATCGTCATTCAGGCGCTGCTGGAAAGGAACGTCACTATGGCAACTTTATGGACGAGCCTCGGCATTATCGTGATCTCATTGATCATTACGATTGCCATCAACATGAAGGCTACCATGCTCCAGACCCGTGCGGGCTACCGCGCCTGCGCCAACAAACGCATCGAGATCGCCGAGCACCTGCGCTACCTGCCTATGGGCTGGTTCAATGACAACAGCCTCGGCGAGGTCACGTCCGTCACCACCAACACCATGGAGAACATGGCCAACATTGCCACACGGGTGGTCATGGTCACAACGAGGGGGTTCCTGACTTCCGGCATCATCGCGGTGATGATGTTCCTCTTTGACTGGCGTATGGGGCTTATTACTCTGGCGGGACTTCTGCTGTTCTTTGCCGTCAACGCCGCCATGCAGCGGGCGGAGCAGACCCTTTCCCAGCGGAAGTTCAATGCCGATGAGCGCCTTGTGTCCAAGGTGCTGGAATATGTGCAGGGCATCGCCGAGGTCAAGAATTTCGACCTGACCTACGACTCTGCCACGCAGGTACACGGCGCTGTGGAGGAAGCCCGCAGGGCGTCCTTTGCTATGGAGATCCCGTCGGTGCTTTATATGCTGGCGCAGTTTGTTGTCAACAAGCTCACCGGCGTTGCCGTCTGCGCGGCCGCTATCGTCTTTTACTTCAGCGGCACCATGGAGCTGACAAACTGCCTTTTGATGCTGATCTGCTCGTTCATCCTCTTTGAGCAGCTGGACAGCGCCGGAAGCTTTTCGGCTTTGTTCCGCTCCATCGACATCGGCGTAGATAAGGCAAGCGCAATTCTGCGCGTAGAACCCATGGACATTGACGGGGAGGAGCTTTCGCCGGAACGGGAGGACATCACCCTGTCCCATGTGGATTTCTCCTATGACAGCAAGCCCATCCTGCACGATGTGTCCCTGACCATCCCGGAGAAAACCACCGTGGCCATCGTCGGTCCGTCCGGAAGTGGCAAGACCACGCTGTGCAATCTCATGGCGCGGTTCTGGGACGTGCAGGGCGGCAGCGTGCGCCTCGGCGGTCGGGATGTGCGGGAGTACAGCTACGACAGCCTCATCCGCAATTTCTCCTTTGTGTTTCAGCGGGTCTATCTGTTCTCCGACACCATCGCCAACAATATCCGCTTCGGAAAGCCCGACGCCTCCATGGAGGAGGTGCAGGCCGCCGCGAAAAAAGCACGCTGCTACGACTTTATCATGGCGCTGCCGGAGGGCTTTGATACCGTCATCGGCGAAGGCGGTGCTACGCTTTCCGGCGGCGAGCGGCAGCGCATTTCCATCGCCCGGGCGATTATGAAGGACGCGCCTGTCATCATTCTGGACGAAGCCACTGCCAATGTCGACCCGGAAAATGAAAAGGAGCTGATGGAGGCCGTTGCGGAATTGACCCATGATAAGACGGTCATCATGATCGCCCACCGGCTGAAAACCGTGCGCCATGCCGACCAAATTTTTGTTGTCGATCATGGTGAGATCGTTCAGCAGGGCACCCATGACGAGCTGGTTGCTGTTGACGGGCTCTACCGCCGCTTCGTGGTGGAGCGGCAGCAGGCCGCCGGGTGGAAGGTCTGAAGAAACACAATCTAAAAAATATGAAAAGAAGCTCGTATCAGCTATTGACCGATACGAGCTTCTCCGTTTATTCTCTGTTTCCGGTAATAA
Organism: uncultured Eubacteriales bacterium; assembly: GCA_900544295.1. Lineage (GTDB taxonomy): Bacteria > Bacillota > Clostridia > Oscillospirales > Oscillospiraceae > Scatomorpha > Scatomorpha intestinigallinarum. The sequence goes on from UQUO01000004.1 coordinate 104,756, forward strand.
AGTAGTCGCAATACTCTCCGCCATTCGCCAGCGTCTGTTTTCTGTGCAGCACGCCGTGCTGAAGCGTGATCATCACTTCATCAAGTTCGCAGAACAACGTCATGAGTTCGGAAACACCGAGTTTCTCCGCGTAAATGCAAATCGGGCAGCGGGTAATGCGGTAGTAACAGGCACCCTCATACGGCTGCCCGACAAAATCCACCTTGAAGGAGGTCGGGTATTTCGCTTCCTTTTCGGGCGTGTACCATTTGGCGTATTTGACAACGCTCTTTTTGTTCTCCGCCTTGCCCTTGTCGGTATTCAAGTCGGTCTTTGCAAAATACCACTTGATATGATAGAGTGAGCGGCGCATCATTTCCTGCACGGCCGTTGGTGGAATTTTCTTTTCGCTTGCCACATAGGGCGCAACGAAGGCAAGGGCGAACAACTCGTTGTATGCCATAGGGTTAGGAGAGTGCTCCCACATCTCCCTGCCGGAAGGTTACATTTTTCAGGTGCAGGCGGTCAGCCTTTTCCCGTGCCTGCCTCATCATATCGGGCGAATAATCGAGACAGGTAATGTCCGCCTCCGGCATAGTCTGATAAACCGGCATGGTCAGAATCCCTTTTCCCACCGGCACTTCCAGCAGCTTGCCGGAGAAATGCTCCGGAATACCGGACATTGCCTTTTCCAGATAGGCGTCGTTTTCCGCCTTGTTCATTGCCCACACCAAGCGGCACACCGCTTTCCCGCTCAGGGTGGAGCAGGTGATCATGCCGTCATAAAAACTGTTTCCGCCCGTCATTCGGCACGCACCGCGAATGGCTTCTTTTCGTTCCATGGCCTTCCCTCCGTGTTTCAATCATCACGCGCCCGTTTCCAGTCTCATCTCTTCAAAAAATCCACGATCTTTGCGAAGTCCTCCTTCGCTTCCTGAAAGATCGGCAGCATACAGTAGCAATGCACCATCTTCGGGCGGGCGGACACCGTATAGGGGACATTTGCCCGTTTGCAGGCTTCCTCAAAGTCCGGCAATGCGCCGTAGAGCACCTCGTCGGCAGAATAGAAGAAGTGAATATCGCCTACGCCGGTAAAATCTCCCCGTGAGCCGGAGAGCATATAGTCCGGCACATTCTCGCAGCCATGCCGCATGAACTTTTCCACCGTCACCATAAAGGCATAGTCGATGGAAACGTCCCGTTTATTGAGTGCCTGCATCCGCGCCCTTTCCGCATCGTTCCACGGCACCTCGCCGGGGGATACGGCGACAATGTGCCTCGGTTGCGGCAGTGGCTCTGGCTGGGCGTTGTTATGCGCCGCAATGCCAAGCGCCAGCGCACCGCCGGAGGAAAAGCCGCAGGTACTGACATTTCCGCCGCCGTACAGCGTAATCATTTTTCGATAACATTCGTACACCATCGCGTAGGTTTCAGTAATGCAGTGTTCCATGCAGAGCGGGTAAAACGGAAACAACACATCACAGCCGGTCTCGCGGCAGAGCTTGCGCATCACAGGCAGGTCGCCCTTATCGGGGCCGATCACCATGCCGCCGCCAAAGAAATAGAGAATTGCGCGCTCGGACGGCTTCGGATGCTCTCGCACGATCAGGCAGGGAAAGCCGTTCACTGTGATCGTCTCATAATGTGCTTTGTGGTCGGTGGGCGTAAAAACGCCACGATGCTGGTTCTGCTTTTCAATTTCCTTTCGCAGTGCATCCTCCGGCAAGGCGAACGCCTTTTTCGCGCCGGAGAGCTTGTATACGCTGCGTAAGATAGATGCAAAGATACTCATAATTTAGCCCCCTCATTTCCGCGCCGTGATGCACAGCCAGCTTTTCTTTTTGCGTATCTGCACATCGTGAAAGCCCGCCTGCTCCAGATAAGGATATATGTCAAATCTGTTATTTCTTTGAGAGTATAATTAACATCTTGATTGATATTATCATAACAAATGCTACATTTAACATTACTTCTATCTAATTTTGTTCCTGCAGTTGTGCTTACAAGCATTGAATAGTTTATATTATTGTCAAATGGCGTTAGGGAGCAGTTAAAATTCCATTCCACTGTCAGTGTCGAAATACCTGCAGTATTTCTTTCTCCTATTGTGTAAATTGTTGTAGCATTGCTTATGTCAATATTATTATGTGCGCGTCTTCTTCTTGAACGCATAGCATACGATATTACACCAGTTATAGAGGCCTTTCCAATATAAAATGATCCAAGAGAAATTGTATTTTTGTACATCAAAAACAATATAAATAAGGTTATTGACGTAATCCCTAGTACATATGTCCCGCCGCCTCAAGCTCAAGGCCGACGAGGAATACGAGGTGTACGAGATAGACGAGACCGACGACGAGACCTGATGAAGCCCAAGAGAAAACGGCTGCTTTCAATAAAACATTGAAAGGAGGCCGGGGCTGGGCCGGCAGTCTGCGCTTTTGTGCGCGGTACGGCCCCGGGTTTTTGAATGGAGTTTTTCAATTCGGCTATCCAGGTGCTCCAGACGCTGGTCATCGCCCTCGGCGCGGGCCTCGGCATCTGGGGCGCAGTCAACCTGCTGGAAGGGTATGGCAATGATAATCCCGGCGCAAATGCTCATGTGCCATAAAGTAACCCACAAAAATTTGATAGACAGTCGGCTCACTATTTCGTTTTAACCTATGGTTAATTTAGTAAACAAGAAATTTAATAATCGCTCTATTGTGCCTTAAAATTGCCTTTGATATTATAGAATTACAAAGGAGGTTTACTATGAAAATCAATCAAATTATCCGAGAAAAACGAAAAGAATTGTCATTAACACAAGAACAAATTGCCGAGTTTTTAGGAGTATCCACCCCGGCAGTAAATAAGTGGGAAAAAGGCAGCACATATCCAGATATAACCCTTTTACCAGCTCTTGCCCGTTTGCTAAAAATGGATTTGAATACCCTGCTGTCCTTTAACGAGGATTTAACAGATATAGAGATTGAAAACTTTGTCAATGAACTTGATAAAGTTGTTCAAGAGCAGGACTATCAAACAGCTTTTCAGATGGCAATCGACAAAATACATGAATATCCCACCTGCGAAAGATTGATATACTCTGCCGTTCTTTATTTAGAGGGGGCGCTTACTCTTTACAATGTATCTGCAACTGAACAATACCAAGAAATATATGAAACATTTTATAAGCGTTTAGCTACAAGTGAAATTCCAGAAATAAGAGATACCGCAACCAGTATGTTGATTTCCTATGCACGAAATAAAGGCGATTTTTCAAAGGCAGAGGAACTTATCAATTCACTGCCATTCTCTACGATCGACAAAGAAGAACAATTAGCAATCCTCTATCAACGGCAGGAACAATATCAAGATGCAGAAAAAATCTGGGAGCATCGTGCCATTAAAGGTGTGACCGATATACAAACGGCTTTAATAAATATGTTGGAAATCGCATTGCATGAAAAACGGGAGAATGATGCGGACTTTTTTGCAGATTTGTATGAAGCCGTTACTCGTGAGTTTTGCTTTCCGGAATGGATGTGCTACAATGCCCACTTGCAACTTGCTTTAGTAAAAAAAGACAAAGGTAGCAGTATGTCTATTCTTCAAAAAATGTTACCTGCCATGAAAAAAGAGTGGGATACACGAAATTGCCCACTATATCGTAAGGCAGACGATAGCGGGTCTACATGGCTTTCAGGTAAACTGGTGAAAACAATTACCGATGAGTTGGTAAACAATGAGGAATATAAATTTCTTCGTGATGGTTCGGAATTTGAAACACTGATAACGCAATTAAAAAATTAAAAACTATTCGTGTTTTGATAGCAAGGCCAGCCGAGCCAGTCAACGGTCAAGATGAACGGCGCATACGCGCCGCCGTTGACAGCCCCGCCCGCCTTTGCTGGTAGGCAATCAAGGGGCGACAGCAAGGAGTGCTGCCGCCCCGCACTATTATTCAGAGAGGGGGAATTTCCATGACCGAAGATGAAGCCTACAAAGTGCATATCCAGTACACATTCAATGCCTTTTGTAAGATTGTCATTCGTCACGCAGCCATAGACAAGATTTTGAGGCTGCGCCGGAAATGGGAACGGGAAGTTTCCCTTGACTATCTGATGAATGAGAAGTTTGTCCAGCTTGCCGAGCCGGAGCGACTTGAAGAATATCTTTTTACCGCCTGCGGCCAGACCGCCGTTCTGTACCATGCGGAACTTGCCGCAGCCCTTGCCCTTTTGCCGGAGCAGACACAGGAAGAAATTTTCCGCTATTACTTCCTGCGCCAGCCGCAGCGAGTGATCGGCGTACATATCGGCCGGACACGCAGCACAGCGGGGCGGCATAAGATACGCTATCTTTTAGATAGGCAATGTAGTATAATAAAGTCAACAACAATCAAAATTTATGGAGGAAAATATGAAAAAGAAATACAGCACGTTGCCTGAATCAATGAAAAAGATGGAGATGTATGGATTTAATTGGATGGAGTTCGTTATCTCTGTACCCTCTCCACTCTACATAATGACTTCATATAAAAGCAATGGACAGCCTAACGCTTGTATGCAGTCATGGACAACATTTACGGGGGGAAAAAGTGGCTACTTTGCAATTGTTTCCGCTGTCAGCAAATATGGACATTTATATCAAACAATTCATGAAACAGGTGAAGCTGTCATCAATTTCATGTCTGCCGATTTGTATGATAAGTGTATGTCAACCTGTAAAAATAACAATTTTGAAATAGATGAAATTAAAGCCGCCGGTTTGACTTCGGTTAAAGCAGAAATGGTGAATGCTCCTCTGATTGATGAATGCTTTATGAATCTGGAATGTCGCTTCAAATGGGAGAAAGAAATTGTCGAGGGTGACGACTATGTTTTGGTGTGTCTCGAAATCGTTAGAGTACATATTGATGAAAGACATATGGATGAGAACGATCTTGGAAGGACGGGAGAAACGGGAATTCTTTACAATATTCATCATCCTATCAATCCTGAGAATTTCAATGGGACAGCCCATGATTATGTCGGTACTGTAAAAAAGATACGGGATTATAACGAGTATTGAGAGATGTGTTTTTGTGATATATAGGCGATACAATTCCTGTTTATCGAGCCATCCATCATCGGGCCACCCTGACCCGAACTTTCAAAACTGAATACCAGCCGCCACCGGCGACCAGCAAAAGCAGTAAGTCTGAAAAAGATTTGCTGCTTTTTTTGTTGCCCGTTTGACTTCCCGGCCATTTAGCCCCTTGCCAGGTGTAGTAGTGAATGAGGGAGGAAATTTTCCTGCCCCGCCGGTTGCCAAAATCCTGTTTCCTGGATTACTAAGGCAAAAGAAAATTTGAGAAATCCCCGTTCAGCGGGTAGCTGGCGGCCTTTCAAATGTATCTTTGGCGAAAGGAAAAAAGGCCGCGCACAGCGGGCTGAAAGCCCCGCCCTGTTCGCTCTATGTACGGAAAAGCCCGGACAGGGCCAGTCTGCGGCTTACTTAGAGCAAGTTTCTACCACGGTGCCAAAATCCGCAATTCTGCGGTTTTGCCCCTCGCGGGAAACTTGTTGGGGAGTGCCTTCCCCAAACCCTGCTATGGCGGCTTGCGCCGCAAAAATATTTCCGTCCGGCAGGCCATTTTTTTGCGAGAACTGCCCCGGAAATACCTAACAGACCAGCCTATTTTTTGTGATAAGTGAAAGGAGGTTTACAGCCCATGCCGAAGCGATACAACACACCCCACCGCAGCCGCGTTGTGAAAACCCGGCTGTCCGAAGAAGAATACGCCGACTTCACAGCGCGGCTTGCGCCCTATGGTATCAGCCAGTCCGAATTTCTCCGGCAGGCGATACGGCGGGCGACTATACGCCCCGTTATCCATGTGTCGGCGGTCAATGATGAACTGCTCTCCGCTGTTGGAAAGCTGACCGCCGAGTACGGCAGGATCGGCGGCAACCTCAACCAGATTGCCCGGTATCTGAACGAGTACGGCGTACCCTATAACGCGCTGTCCGGCGAGGTACGCGCCGCCATAGCCGACCTTGCCACCCTCAAGTATGAAGTCCTCAAGAAAGTAGGTGACGCGGTTGGCAACACTCAAGCATATCAACTCTAAAAACGCCGACTACGGAGCCGCCGAGCAATATCTTCTCTTTGAGCATGACGAGTTTACCATGAAGCCCGTCCTTGATGAAACCGGCAGGCTTATCCCCCGCGAGGACTACCGGCTGTCCACGCTGAACTGCGGCGGGGAGGATTTTGCCGTTGCCTGTATGCGGGCAAATCTCCGCTACGGGAAGAACCAGCAGCGGGAAGATGTGAAAAGCCACCACTATATCATCAGCTTTGACCCACGGGACGGCCCGGACAACGGCTTGACCGTAGACCGGGCGCAGGCATTGGGGGAGCAATTCTGTAAAGAGCATTTCCCCGGCCACCAAGCCCTTGTATGCACCCACCCGGACGGGCATAACCACAGCGGCAACATCCATGTGCATATCGTCATTAACAGCCTGCGGATTGAGGAAGTGCCGTTCCTGCCCTACATGGACAGGCCAGCCGATACGAAAGCCGGTTGCAAGCACCGCTGTACCGACGCGGCCTTGCGCTACTTCAAGTCCGAAGTCATGGAAATGTGCCACCGGGAGGGGCTTTACCAAATCGACCTCTTGAACGGCAGCAAGAACCGCGTGACCGACCGGGAGTATTGGGCGCAGAAAAAGGGACAGGCCGCGCTGGATATGCCCGCGCTGCGGCTGCAACGTCGTGACGGGCAAGAAGGGCTATTTCTGCGAGAGCAGCATCTGCCGCTTTGCACTCTGGACAGACAACAAGTTCCTCGCCGCCAAGCGCATCCGCCTGAGCAAGTCTCAGGCCGCCCAGCTCCTGCGAGACGGACGGACACACATCAACGAGGTCTACTCCGCCAAACGCGACGCCTACTACCCCGCCGACCTCATCCTCAAGGACGACGGCGAGAGGGTGATCTACTGGCTGGATTTTGGGAGGAAGGAAAAGTAAAACTCAGCTCACTTTAACTAGGATAAACCACATCAACATAGAAAGGAGGCGGGCGCGATGCCTGCTAAGGTGGACACTTACCTTGACCTCGCCCGAGAGACTGCGCTGGGGCTGGCGGACAGCGTGGGCGCTTGGACGGCGTTTTTGGACACCTCATCGCGGCTGTACAAGTACCCGTTTCACGACCAGCTTATGATCCACGCCCAGCGGCCGGAGGCTACGGCCTGCGCGAGCTACGAGGTGTGGAACGATACCATGCGCCGCTATGTCCGGCGCGGCGCGAAGGGCATCGCGCTCTTGGACAACTCCGGCGATGCGCCGAAGCTCCGCTACGTCTTCGACATCTCCGACACCGGCACCCGGCGCAGCTCGCGCCCGTTCTCGCCGTGGGAAATAAACGACGGGAACCTCGCCGAAGTCCAGCTCGGCTTGCGGCAGGCATTCAACGCCGAGGGCGAGTGGCTCTCCAGCCAGCTTCAAGATGTGGCGCGCGACCTCGCCGAGATGTATTTCGACGCACACCGTCACGACATAGGCGGTATCGTTGACGGCTCATTGATGGCCGGGTATGATGAAGGCGAGCTGAGAGACAGCTTCAAAAAAGCCGCCTATGCCAGCACAGCCTACGCTCTGCTTAGTCGCTGCGGCTATGACCCGGCGGCGTACTTCGATGAGACGGACTTTGCGTTCCTCAGTGAGTGGAATACGTCCGAGGCCGTGACCGCCCTTGGCACGGCGGTCAGCGAGAATACACACATGCATGGCGGAAAGAGCGTGGCTTCGGCGCTCAAGCTCCGCACGGGCTATGCGATGAACCCGGAGAAAACCGAAAACGGAAAACTTATCTCCGCGTTTGCCTGTGACCCACACACGGCGGACGCGGAGTTTTTGCTGGCCAAGCGGCAGTATAAGCAATTCACGGGCCGCGAGCAGACGAGCGACGTCATAGCCTACCAGGTGCGCCAGTCCTTCAAGCCGGGCGAGATCACGGCGGAGGAAGCCAACCGCATCGGCGTGGAGTTCGCCGAGCGCTTCCTTAAGGGCAAACACGCCTACATCGTCTGCACCCACACTGACCGCCGGCACATCCACAACCACATACTTTGGAACTCCACGACGCTCGACTGCCGGGGCAAATTCGACAACTTTTGGGGCAGCTCGCGGGCGGTGAGGGCGCTGAGCGACACGCTCTGCATCGAGCACGGGCTGTCCGTCGTCGAGACTCCGAAGCGCCGCGGCAAGAGCTACAACAAGTGGCTCGCGGAGCAGCGCCCGAGCCTGCTCATAGACATCCAGGCCAAGCTCTCCGAGGGCAAAGGCGCGGGCTATGAGCGCTGGGCGAAGGTGTTCAACCTTAAGCAGATGGCGCAGACCATAAACTTTCTCAAAGAGAACGGCGACATGGACTTTGACGAACTCTCACGCAGAGCCGAGGCCGCGAGCGAGAAGTGCAGCGCCCTGACTGAGAAGATGAAGGCGACGGAAGCGCGTATGTCCGAGGTCGAGGAGCTGAAAAAGCAGGTCATAAACTACCTGCGGACGCGGGAGGCCTTCCGCGCTTACAAAGCCTCTGGCTACTCGAAACGGTATTTAGCCGAGCACGAGCAGGAGATACTTCTGCACCGTGCCGCGAAGAAGCACTTCAATGGCCGGGGCCTGAAGAAGCTGCCCACGGTCAAGGCTCTGCAAGCCGAGTACGCTGCCCTCTTTGCTGAAAAGCGAGCCACATACCCGGCATACCGCGAGGCCAGAGCCGAGATGAAAAAGCTGCTTACCTACCGCGCCAACGCCGAGGCTATACTTGGTGGAAAGGAATGCATTGCTAATATGCCTTCTAAATACGGGCATAGATGAAAGCGGTACACTTGTCATTTTACACAAGCAGTCATGTGCCTTCTGGTGCTAATATACAAAATCATTGTTTTAGCATCTGTGTTTTGTTTTAAATCGACGATTTCTCTTGACATATCACAAAGGTTATGTAATAAAATAGTTTTTGTAAAGCGCTTAACCAAGCGCGACGGAGGGATTTGGGATGAGCAGACGCGTCACAATCATGGATATTGCGAAGCGCGCAGGCGTGTCGCCGGCGTCTGTTTCAAACGTAATAAATGGAATTGACAAAGTTTCGGGAGCTACAAGGGAAAACATCCTTCACGTCATGCAAGAGCTCAATTATCAGCCCAGCCTTGTGGCCCGCAGCCTGGCCAAGCGTCGCTCGGATATGCTCGGGCTGTTGCTGCCCATAACAGAGGAAGACAGCAGCGCAAGCCTTCTGCTTCGTGATAACCCCTTCTACGGCGAACTCGTCAGCGGCGTTGAGTTCGAGGCCGCAAAACTTGGCTATGACGTGCTCATAAAGGGCGTCAGGATGGGCGAGAGCTGCCGGGACTGGATACTCAAGCGCGACCTTGACGGCGCGATATTCATAGGCAACTATACGCACGTCATCTCCGAGGAGATGCAGGCTCTGGGCCGTCAGCTCGTACTCATAGATTCCTATGACGAGGGCACCCAGCTGCACTCCACCGTCGGCATCGACGACCAGCAGGGCGGTTACGATGCGACGCGGCTGATGATTGACTGCGGACACAAAAGCATTGCTATCGCTGCATCAAACATCACCGTTGACGGTGCTATACATCGGCGCTACAAGGGTTATGTGAAGGCCATGACCGAGGCCGGTCTGGACGCCGAAAGCTTTATATTCCAGGACGCTCTCAGTTTCGGCGGCGGGTATAACATAGGGAAGGCGCTGCTGGAGCGCCCGGAAATAACGGCAGTATTCGCCGCAGCGGACATAGTGGCTTTCGGCATACTCAAGGCTTTTTACGAGGCCGGGCGCGTCATCCCGCGCGACCTGTCTATCGTCGGCTTCGACAACACAAAGGAGTGCGAGTACTCCATGCCCGCTCTCAGTTCCGTAGCCCAGTTTGCGTATGACAGGGGACGTATCACGGTGCAGAAGGTAGTACAGGCCATCAACGACCCGGGCGCGGAAATAGAAAACATCATCATGCCGGTGGAGCTGATAGAGCGCGACTCTGTCGCCCCTCCCCACGAAAGGAGCTGAATGCCCATTTGAAGAAAGAGGCGATATTCCATCGCACATACTCCGAGTACAGCTTTGCCGAAGCTACGGACCTGGTCGTCATACGACTAAGGGCAGCCAAGGCTGACCTCGAAAGCTGTACGCTCTGCTTTGGCGACAGGATGGAGCCGAAAAGTCCCATCTCCATTACGGAGGCGGAAATGACGCTGCGCTTTTCAGACGCGCTGTTTGACTATTTCGAGGTAGAGATAGACCCAGGCGTCACGCGGCTGTGTTATTATTTCCGGCTGAGCTCCGGCGGTGAAACGTTGTATTATTATAGCGACTGCTTCCATGAACAGCCCGAGGAAAACCGCCAGCTATACTACAACTTCCACTACATACGCAGCGAGGACATGGACTCCGTGCCGGACTGGTGGAGGAAGGCTGTGGTATATCAGATCTTCCCAGACAGCTTTGCCAGCTCGCGCCGCCGCATCTCCTGCGAGTGCCGCGTCGAACACCTGCCCGACGGGCGGGCCTGTGCATCTAAGCTCGGCGGAACGCTGCGGGGCGTGACGGAGAATCTGGACTACATAGCTTCTCTCGGCTTCAACTGCATCTACCTGACGCCGATTTTTGCCGCCAACAGCCCGCACAAGTATGACACCATCGACTACTTTGAGATCGACCCCTGTTTCGGCAGCAAGGATGAGCTCCGCCGCTTGGTCTCCGCCTGCCACGAGCGCGGGATGCGCCTCGTGCTCGACGGCGTTTTTAATCACAGCGGCCCGGACTTCTTCGCCTTCCGCGACCTGGTCGAAAACGGCGAGGGCTCGCGCTACAGGAACTGGTATTATCCCAAGTCCTACCCACTGGATGCCTCTTCCCTGCCGAACTACGAGTGCTTTGCCTATGTCGGGAGCATGCCCAAGCTCAACACAGGCAATCCGGAGACGGCTCGATACCTCATAGACGTGGGCCTGTACTGGATAAGGGAGTTCGACATCGACGGCTGGAGGCTGGACGTGGCAAACGAGATTAACCACGACTTTTGGCGCGCCTTCCGCCGCGAGGTCCGTGCACTCAAACCCGACGCAGTGCTCATAGGAGAGATCTGGGATGACGCCCGTTCCTTCCTCGATGGAGAGCAGTTCGATTCGGCCATGAATTACAACCTCACCTTTGCCATCGACGACTTTTTCGCCTATGGCAGGCTCAGCGCCCGGGAGTTCATGCAGCGGGTCCAGCAGCTGCTGGTACGCTACCGGCGTCGCATACAGCAGGCGCAGCTCAATCTCATCGACAGCCACGATGTTCCGCGCTTCCTCACCAAGTGCGGCGGGGATGAGCGTCGGCTCAGGCTGGCGGCGCTGTTCCTGTTCACCCATCCCGGCGTGCCTATGCTCTTCTACGGCGACGAGCGCGGGCTCTCCGGCCGGCATGAGTCAGAATACAGGCGGCCCATGGACTGGAGCGGCGGCGAGTGCCCGCTTTCGGACTTTATCCGGGAGGCCGCGGAGCTCCGGTACAGACACGTCAAGGCCATCCAATACGGCTGGCGCGAGCTCTTTTCCGACGAGAGGGCGCTGGCATATGAGGCGGAGCTGAACGGCCACGGCTTCACGATAGCCATGAACGTCTCCGAGGCCCCAAGAACGATAGAGCTCCAGGCGGGAGCCGGAAATACGAGCATCGAACTTGAAGCAATGTCCGCAAAAATTCTCGAATATTGACGGCATTGCGATTTTTTGTCCTAGGTTAAGCGCTTTACTTGCAGCTATTGGCAAATCAGCCGAACGAATAAATTCAAAAAGGAAAGGAAGAAAAACATGAAAAAGGTCCAGAAAACTCTTGCGCTGTTGCTCGCCGCAATGATGCTGCTCGCGCTTGCCGCCTGCGGCGGACCCGCGCCCGCGCCCACCGAGCCTCCCCCGGCAGACACCTCCGGCGATACGCCGCCCGCGGACGACGGCGACGCCGAAGTCGTGCCTGAGGAGGGTGCCTCGCTCAAGCTCTGGTTCGACAACGACAACTACAACGAGAAGATAGTCGAGCTCTGGAACGCCAAGTATCCCGACATCCCGCTCACGGTCGAGAACGTCGGCACCACCGACTCCCGCACCAAGATAGAGCTCGACGGCCCCACCGGCATGGGCGCGGACGTCTTTGTCCAGGCGCACGACGGCGTTGCCATCTCCGCCCAGTCCGGCAACATTCTGGAGATCGACCTCTTCTCCGACGAGATACGCTCCGAGTTTGTGGAGAACGCCATCAACGCCGTGAGCTATGACGGCAAGATATACGCCTTCCCGCTGTCCATGAAGACGATAGTCATGTTCTACAACAAGGCCCTTGTGGACACCCCGGTCGATACCTGGGCGGAGATGAAGGAGTTTGCCGCCGAGTTCAACGACCCGGCGCAGAACAAATTCGCATGCCTCTGGCAGGCCGTCGAGCCCTACTATGCCCATGGCTTCCTCGGCGGCTACGGTTACGACCTCTTCGGGCCCACGCATGACGACCCCGACCAGCTTGGCTGGGACAGCGCTGAGGCGGCCGAAGGTCTGGCCTTCTACAAGACGCTGCAGGAGGACGTCTACCCTGTCGCCTCCGCCGACGCGACCTGGGACGCCATGAACACCATGTTCTCCAGCGGCGCGGCCCCCTACGTCATCACCGGCCCCTGGTCCATAGCCGACTTCACCAATGCTGGCATCGACTTCGGCATCGCCCCGCTGCCCAAGATGGACAACGGCGTCCGGCCCAAGACCCTCTCCACCGTTGATACTGTCTGCGTCAGCGCCTATACCCAGTATCCCAAGGCCGCCATGCTGCTTGCCCAGTTCATCGCAACCGACCCCGACTGCCTCCAGCTGCTCTATGAGACGAGGAACGAGCTGAGCGCCAGCATCGAAGGCCAGAAACTCGACTTCTACGCCAACGACCCCTTCATGTCCAGCATCGCCGTAGCCGTGAACGACGCCCTGCCGCAGCCCTACATTCCCGAGATGTCTAACGTCTGGGCCCCGTATCAGAAAGCTGTCATAGCGGTCTGGGATGGGCTTCAGACTCCCGAAGAGGCCCTTGCCGCGGCAAGCGAGGAATTTTACAGTTCGCTCGTAGTAACTGAGTAATCCCCTCCAAACGGTTCGAGCAAAAATCCGCACGCCCTCTCCCGGCCCGGCCGGGAGAGGGCTGAAAGGAGCGTAAAATGCCTCACAGAAGTCAAAAATGGTCAGCCGGGCTGATGAGCGCGGTCATATGGGGCTCAGGTCAGCTCTGGAACAGGCAGTACATAAAGGCGGCCTTCTTTTTCCTGGCGCAGGTGGGGCTTATCGTCTCGCTTCCGTCGATGATACACGGCCTTTGGGGCCTCATCACCCTCGGCGAGACGGAGATGATAATCGAAGGCTCCAAGGTCACTCCGGGCGACAACTCCATCATACTGATGATACTCGGAATTGCCTGGGCGATCATAGCTGTTGTCTTTGTGCTGATCTACATAGGCTGTGTTTCAGACGCTGTCCGCGACCGGGGCAGGATAGAGCAGGGGCAGCACCTTCAGGGAACGAAGGAGTGGTTCCGCCGCTTCCGCGACCGTTCCTTCCCCTATGCCATGCTCATCCCCGCCGTCATACTCATACTCCTTTTTGTTGTCGTCCCCATTCTCTTCGGCTTCCTCATCGCCTTCACGAACTACTCAGCTCCGCACTATCTGCCGCCGCGCAGTCTGGTGGACTGGGTGGGCTTTTCAAACTTTGCGGATATGTTCCGGCTGCCCATGTGGAACGACACCTTCTGGGGCGTCCTGGGCTGGACGCTGCTCTGGAGCGTCATATCCACGCTCAGCTGCTATTTCGGCGGGCTGGGCATGGCCTGCCTCGTGAACAGCCGCCGCGTGAAATTCCGCAAATTCTGGCGCACCATCTACATACTGCCCTGGGCCATACCTGGGCTCATCTCCCTGCTCATCTTCCGCAATATGTTCAACGGCCAGTTTGGCCCCATAAACACTTTCCTGCGCTCTGCAGGGATCATATCTCAGAACATACCCTGGCTCTCGGACGCGACGCTGGCCAAGCTGGTCATCTTCGTCGTCAACTTCTGGCTGGGTTTCCCATACTTCATGACCATGATGTCCGGCGTCATGACCAGCATCTCGCCGGAGCTGCTGGAGGCCGCGAGGATAGACGGCGCTTCGCCAAGGCAGGAATTTCGCCGCATCACACTGCCGCTCGTGCTCTACTCCACCGCGCCGCTGCTCATTATGTCCTTCGCCACGAACTTCAATAACTTCAACGTCATCTACTTCCTGACGGACGGCAACCCGATAAACCCGAGCTACAAGTTTGCAGGCTCGACAGATATCCTCATAACCTGGATATACAAGCTCACAAAGGACAACCGCCAGTTCCAGATGGCGGCGGTCATGTCCATACTTGTCTTTGTGGTCATCGCCACCATATCCACCTGGAACTTCCTGCGCACCAAGTCTTTCAAAGAGGAGGACATGATGGGATGAGCAACTCAGCTTCAAATCTGCCCGCAAGGCGCAAAAAGTTTAGTGCCCGGGACATATTCGCCACCTTCGGCGTCTACGCGCTGCTCATTTTCATGGCTCTGCTCGTCCTGACGCCCATCGTCTGGATAATAGGCGCGTCCTTTAACCCCATGAGCAGCCTGCTCTCGGCCACGGCCTTCCCGGAAAATCCGACAGTGCTTCACTATGTTAAGCTAATCAAGGAGACAAAGTTCGTCTACTGGTACGCCAACACGCTGAAGATAGCCCTCATAAACATGGCCATCTCCGTCGTGCTCACGTCCATGACCTCCTATGTGTTCTCCCGCTTCCGCTTCAAGGGCAAGCGGGCGGGGCTGCTGTCGATACTCATATTGCAGATGTTCCCCAGCTTCATGGGCATGATGGCCACCTACAACATACTCTGGCAGCTGAACCTCCTGGACACGCACTTCGGCCTCATCCTCACCTACGCCGCCGGGCAGGTGCCCTACAACACCTGGCTCGTCAAGGGCTACCTCGCCAACATCCCGCGCAGTCTCGACGAGGCGGCAAAGCTCGACGGGGCCTCCAACCTGCGCATCTTCACGCAGATAGTGCTGCCGCTCATGAAGCCCATCCTCATCTTCGTCGCGCTCTCGCAGTTCATAACCCCGTGGATGGACTTCATCTTCCCGCGCATGATACTCTCCAGCCCGGAGAAAAAGACCCTCGCCATCGGCCTTTACGACATGATAAACGCCAACACCAACAACAACTTCACCACTTTCGCCGCCGGCGCGATACTCGTCGCTGTACCTATAACCATTCTCTACGTCTGCCTGCAAAAATACCTCATCCAGGGCGTCACCGCGGGCGCCAACAAGTCCTGAAATGGAATACCGCTTTGGAAACTGCCGCGTGAGCGTCCTTACCGAGCGCCTGCTGCGCCTTGAATACGACGAGAGCCGCGTCTTTGAGGACAGGCCCAGCCAATTCGCGCTTGACCGCCGTTTCCCGGAGCCCTGTTGCAGCGTAGAGTTCCGGGGCGGCCGCCTCGATCTGCGCTCCGACGGCTGCCATGTCATTATCGGCGGCGGGCTGGAGTTGGAGGCCCTTACGGACGGCCTGAGCTGGCGCAGCGGGCAGAAATTGAACCATTTAGGCGGCACGGCCCGGACGTTGGACAACGCCGACGGGGCCATAGAACTTGAGCCCGGCATCTTCTCAAGGGAAGGCGTCGGGCTCCTTTCGGACGACGGTCTGCTCTTCGGCGCGGACGGCGAGCTCCAGCCGAGGCGGCCGGGGACGCGGGATATCTATCTGTTCCTGTACGGCAGGCAGTTTGAGCGCGGCCTACGAGATTTTTACCGCCTCAGCGGCCGTCCACCGCTTCTTCCCCGCTTCGCCCTTGGCAACTGGTGGAGCCGCTTCTGGCCTTATACAACGGAGGAATACCTTGAGCTCATGGAGCGCTTTGCCGCCGAGGGAACTCCCTTTTCCGTGGCCGTGCTGGATATGGATTGGCACCTCACGCGCGTGCCGGAGGGATACAGCGGCTGGACAGGTTACACCTGGGACCGGGAGCTCATCCCGGAGCCGGACAAGCTGCTGGCGCGCCTGCACGGGCTGGGCCTGCACGTCTCGCTGAACCTGCACCCGGCGGATGGGGTGCAGCCTTTTGAGGAACGTTACGATGAAGTCGCAGAGTTTATGGGCGTCACCGGCGGCGAGACCATACCCTTCGACCTCAACGACCGCCGCTTCCGGCGCGCCTATTTTGAGCTGCTGCTGCATCCGCTGGAGGACATGGGCGTGGACTTCTGGTGGATAGACTGGCAGCAGGGCACGCGCTCAACGGTAGAGGGCCTTGACCCGCTCTGGCTGCTCAACCACTGGCACTTTCTCGACGCCGCCCGCAGGGGGCGCAGGCCGCTCATCCTCTCGCGCTATGCCGGGGCGGGCTCGCACAGGTACCCCGTCGGCTTCTCCGGGGACACGATAGCGAGCTGGGCCTCTCTGGACTTCCAGCCGCGCTTCACCGCCGCCGCGGCGGACATAGGCTTCGGCTGGTGGAGCCATGACATAGGCGGGCACATGGGCGATGGGCTCAGGGACGAGGAGCTTGCCTGCCGCTGGCTGCAATTCGGCGTGTTCTCACCCATCTGCCGTCTGCACAGCACCTGCAGCCCGGACGCAGGCAAGGAGCCCTGGCGTTACTCCCCTGAGATCGCAGAGATAATGCGTCGCTTCCTCGCCCTGCGGCACAGGCTGTTGCCCTATCTGCACTCCATGAACTGGCGCAGCCACCTCGAGGGCATACCTCTCGTGAGGCCGCTTTATCACGCATGGCCTGATAGTCCAGAAGCCTACGAGTATCCCAACGTGTATGAGTTCGGCTCGCAGCTGATAGTTGCCCCAGTGACCGCGCCCGGCGCTGGCGAGAAGCGCGCCGCCGAAGTACGTCTCTGGCTGCCCGATGGTCTGTGGTACGACTTTTTCACCGACGAAGTGTACGAGGGCGGACGCAGGCTCACACTGTGCTGTCCGCTCGAACGCATACCCGTTTTCGTCCGTTCCGGAGGGATAGTCCCAATGCAGGAGCCGGACTGCACGGAAGATTTACCGGAGCGCGTAACTTTGCACGTTTGGCCAGGTCAAGGCCGCTTCAGGCTGTGCGAGGGTGAGGAGCTCTGCCTTGAAGCTGCAATATACCAGAACGAGTCAGGCGTATACATCAAAGCCCGGTCAAGCCCTCCGGGCAGGAAGTACATCATCATCCGGCATACGTCCGGTAAAACTACGCTCAAATGTGAGGAGGGATATTGAAAACCATAACAGGATAACCCTTGATCGCAGATGGGAAATGTCATGAAAGGCAAGCTGCCGGAAAGGAGAACCATGAAAGAGAAAAAACGCATTCTATCTCTGCTGCTATCCCTGCTTCTTATCACCGCGCTGCTCCTTACACCCGCTGGCGCACAGGGCTTTAACACCGAGCTATTATCTGTTACACAGAGCACTATTACCGACGACTACCTCGGACCTGTCACACCGAAGGATGTAATCTATCAAATCATAACTGACCGTTTCTACGACGGCGACCCGACCAACAACATTCCAGTAGGCTTTGACCCGGACCTGTTTGACGGCACCGGTACCGACATCCGACTCTATCAGGGCGGCGACTGGCAAGGCATAATTGACCAGATACCCTATCTTAAGAGCATGGGCATAACCGCGGTCTGGATCTCCGCGCCCTATGCCAACCGCGACCAGGCGACCCATGACGGATGGACAAGCTACCACGGCTATCATGCCAGGAACTACTTCACGACCAATAAGCACTTCGGTACGATGGCTGAGTTCGACGAACTCCAGCAGGAGCTGACGGACGCCGGTATAAAGCTGGTCATCGACTTCGTGACCAATCACTCAAGCGACAGCCGCTACGACGGCAAGATATATGAGCCCGACAGAAACTCTGCCGGCGAGTTTGTCTTTGACTCCGCCGGTGAGCCGGTTGACTACAACAACGACGGCACAACAGAAAACCTCGTGGCCGACCCCAACAATGACACGAACGGTTGGTTCCACCACCTCGGCGACCGTGGCACGGACAACTCCACCTTTGGCTACCGCTTCAAGGAGCTGGCCTATCTCGCTGACTATTCCCAAGAAAATGCCGCCGTAGCAGAATATATGGAAGATGCGCTCAACTTCTGGGCAGAGAAAGGCATCAGCGGCATCCGCCATGATGCTACGCTCCATATGAACCCTGCTTTTGTCAAGAATGCAAAGGATGCTGTTGACTCCGAGAATGCGCCGATCACCCACTTTGGCGAGTTCTTCATAGGCAGGCCGGACAGCAAATACAGCGAGTACGCCAGTTTCCCGGACAGGACGGGCGTCACCAATCTGGACTTTGAATTCTACAACTCTGTAAACCAGACCTTCGGCAATTTCTCGCAGTCCATGGCAGACTTTGCGAATATGCTCGAATACACTGACGACGACTATACATACGAAAATCAGTTCGTCACCTTCATCGACAACCACGACGTCACCAGGTTCAGATACGTGCAGTCAAACGACAAGCCCTTCCACGCCGCCATCGCCGCGCTGCTT
Organism: uncultured Eubacteriales bacterium; assembly: GCA_900544295.1. Classification (GTDB taxonomy): domain Bacteria; phylum Bacillota; class Clostridia; order Oscillospirales; family Oscillospiraceae; genus Scatomorpha; species Scatomorpha intestinigallinarum. The sequence goes on from UQUO01000004.1 coordinate 123,400, forward strand.
ACGTGCAGGGGCACTCCCAACATATACTACGGCACCGAGCAATACCTGAGTGCTCCCGACAGCGGAGCGGGTCGCATTTACATGGGCGCAGTCTCCGATTTCGAGTCTACTACCGCCACCCAGCTCATAAAAGCGCTGTCCGATCTTCGGCAGGAGAACGACGCGCTGGCCTACGGCACGACTGACATCCTGTATTCCTCAAACGACGTGGTGGTCTACTCCAGGCAGTTTTACTCCAAACAGGTGATAGTTGCAATAAACCGTCAGCCCGACCAGAGCTTTACCGTACCCGCACTCAACACCACGCTGCCCAACGGCACTTATAATGACGTACTCAACGGCTTGCTGTACGGCGAGAGCGCGACTGTCAGCTCCGGTAGCCTCCAGAGCTTCACTCTCGGCGGCGGCGAGGTCTGCGTGTGGTCGTATAACCCCGATCTCGGCACCGACACTCCCAGAATAGGCAACGTTATCTCGACCATGGGGCGAGCTGGTAATACCGTATACATTTACGGCACAGGTCTTGGTGGGACACCAACAGTCAAATTCGGTGACGCGACAGCCACTGTAGTTTCTGCTTCCGATGAAATGATAGAGGCCATCGTTCCCGCCAATGCCGCCGCCGGTGAGAACACGATAACCGTGACCAAAGGTTCGAGCGTAAGTAACGGTTTTACTTACACAGTACTCTCTGGCGACCCAAATCAGGTCATCTTCCATGTAAACGCAAGCACTAACTTCGGTGAAACCATTCACATCGTCGGCTCCATACCCGAACTTGGAAGCTGGGATACCGATAAATGCACCGAAGCCATGATGTGTCCGAATTACCCGGAGTGGTTCCTGCACGTCAGCGTACCCGCGGACACAACTTTCTCGTTCAAATTCATTAAGAAAGATGCAAACGGAAATGTTACTTGGGAAAGCTGCGAGAACAGGGTCATCACTTCCTCCAGCAGCCCGGCCGGCACCATTGATACGCCGGTATACACCTGGGGAGTAAATTACACTTGACCGGGCAAAACAGGGGTCAGAGTCTGCAAGCAGATCCTGACCCCTGTTGTTTTTTACGCCTCTTGGAACTCCATATCCGTCTCCGCGTCTCCCAGCAGCTCGTCGAGCGTGAGCTGCTGGGAGAGCCAGTCGGCCTTCTTTTCCTTCGGCACGATGACCGGCATCCGGTCGTGGATGAAGCTGATGCCGTCGGCGGCTTTGCGCGTGAGGATGGTGAAGCGCGGCAAGGCTCCAGGCTCGGGCTTCGTGTAAAGGCCGCCGAGGTAGAGCAGTTCCTTGCCCCTTGGCCGGATGGCGTATTTCACCTTGCCGTCCGCGCGGCGCTCCCACTCGAAGTAGCAGCTCGCCGGGATGAGGCAGCGGCGCAGCTGCGCGCTCTCGCGGAAAAGCTGCTTCTCCGCCGCAGTCTCGCTCCGAGCGTTTATGACGAGACCGCCGCCACGGCGCTCAAAGCCCCAGCGCATGGGGAACACCGTGGGCTTGAGCTGACGGTTGTTTGCGATGACCGCCGCCGTGTCCGAGGGAAAGACCTCGCCGGTCTTGACCTCGTCAGATTTGCGCTTCGCTTCAGCTATAAGTTCAAGCAGCTCGCTGCTGCTCTCAGGCTCCACATAGTATCTCCCGCACATCAGCTCTCCCGCCTTTCCACAAACCAGCGCCCGTCCTCGTTGAACAAATACGTCTCGCTGCGGCCTATCCTCACCGTGTACCTCGTCCCGGCCCCGCCCGCCTTGAGGCTTGCGGCCCGGCGCATATCCAGCACGCGGTCTATGCCGTAGACCCGCCCGTCCTCCCAGGTTATCGACAGCGGCATGATACGCCCGTCCGTGTCGAAACGTGCGTCCACGCCCACATATACCTTTGCCCTGTTTTCGGACATTATACCTCACCTCAGACCGCTTTGAAATACCCGACCGGGTGTATGACGTGGTCGTCCTTCGGGCTGATGTTCCGCAGCGTGGGGTCGCTCACGCACACCGCCCGGCCCACGCAGTAATGCCCGAAGCGTCGGCGCAGGTCGTCCACCGAGCGTTCCAGCCGCTCCCGCTTTTCCTGGCGCTCGCTGTCCTCGAAGATGCTGCACTGCACCGGCGTCGAGGCCGGGAGCAGGTCCGTCGCCCTCATGCCGATGGAGCGCAGGGGCTTGTGCCAGTCCCAATTCTCACGCAGCAGCCGCATCGCCGCCTCGTGCAATACCGACGCGAGGCAGGTAGGTGATTCGAGTTTGAGTTGCCGCTCGAATGACGCGAGCTCGTTGTCCCGGATGTGCACCTGCACGCCCCGGCAGAGGAAGCCCGACTCCCTCATGCGCTCGGCCACGCTCTCGCAGAGCATCCAGTAGACGATGCCCGCGTCCTCGTCGCAGCAGAGGTCGCGCGGCGTGGTCGTGCTGTTGCCTATGCTTTTGATGACCGCCTCGTCCCCGGCGCGGGCGACGGGAGAAGTGTCATATCCAGTGGCGAAGTCGTGGAGGATGAGGCCCCACTTGCCGAGGAAACCGCGCAGCATCGAGGGCGGGGCCGCGGCGATGTCGCCTATGGTGCGGATACCGCGCAAGGCCAGCTTGCGCTCCGTCGCACGGCCCACGCCGAGCAAATCTGAGGCGGGCAGCGGCCAGACCTTGTCGCGGTAGTTCTCCGGCGTGAACACGGTGACGGCGTCGGGCTTTTTGTAGTCCGAGCCGAGCTTGGCAAAGATTTTGTTCCAGGACGCTCCGACGGAGACTGTGATCCCCAGCTCGAACTTGACGCGCTCGCGTATCTCATTTGCAAGCGCCTCCATCCCGCGCTCGCGGAGTTTCTGCGTCCCGGTGACGTCGCACCAGACTTCGTCGAGGCCGAAGGGCTCTACGAGGTCGGTGTAATCCGCGTAGATCTCGCGCGCCATGCGCGAGAAGCGCAGGTAGCGGTCAAAGTGCGGCGGCACGATGTGCAGCTCCGGGCATTTCTGTTTTGCCTGCCAGAGCGCCTCGCCGGTCTTGACGCCGTAGCGCTTGGCGATCTGGTTTTTCGCCAGTATAATCCCATGCCTCGTCTCCACGTCTCCGCCCACCGCTACCGGCAGGTTCCGTATAGACGGGTCGTACAGGCACTCGATGGAGGCATAGCAGGCGTTCATGTCAATGTGCAGCACCGAGCGCACGAACTCACATCCTTATGAGATAGTAATTGCATTGTAACTCTCTTATTAAGAAATTTGAAGTGGAAACATTATCTTTATGAGATGACCACGTAAAAAGAGCCGGGACAGATGATCTGCCCGGCTCAAAACCAAGCATCCGCAGGATGCGCCGCCGCACAGTATGTGCGTTCTCCGGGGCCTCGCCCCGGCAAGCATTTTTCGGGAGTGTCCGGACACGGACATTGCTTGCTACAATATGCATGACCCCAAAAGCAGCATGTTAAAGAATGTGCTGTTCAGCGGTTCTTACCAAAGCTTCAATGAGAGGGTAATCGGCCTTTCGAAGCATTGCTTGAGCTAACCACGCTCGATTGTGCAAACTGTCAGCCGGCCCTTTCATTGCAGCGTTTGATTGATGCAGGTTGAGTTATCGGAGTGATCCGTACATTCGTGTAACAAAAATTGTTCTTCTGCCGTTTGATGTTGAGCATACTGCAGAAGGCCTTAAAAAGCTGAGCACGAAGCTCAGACAGCTTGACGGAGAGATCAGGATCGTTATGGAACACACCGGAATGTACTGGCGGCCAATTGCGATGACTCTGAAAGAAGCCGGGTTCTATGTAAGTGTTGTGAACGCAATTCTGATCCACAATTTTAGCGACAACTCTATTCGTAAGGTCAAAACAGACCGTGCGGACGCGATGAAAATTGCGAACTACGGTCTTACCTTCTGGAGTGACTTACAGGAATACGCTGGCGAGGACGAGAACCGTCAGCTGTTAAAAATCCAGAGCCGACTCTATGAAAGGACCGCAACAACTGCATGGATACTGCGAAGCAGTTGCCACGCTACCCAAAAATGATAGTACAAAGCTTCTTATAACGCAAGCGACAAATAGCCTGAATGCGATCTATGACTCCCTCCAAGCGATTAGAACCGAGAGGAATCGCCTTGCTTCAATGCTGCCCTAATATGAACTGGTAATGGGCATGGAGGGCATAGGAAAGGTTACAGGCCCTCAGCTTATGGCAGAGGTCGGTGATGTGCGTCGATTCTCGCACAAAGGGGCGCTGGTTGCATACGCAGGCGTTGACGCTTCGCCATACCAGTCAGGAAGCTTCGATTCGAAAAGCCGTCATGTGTCCAAACGCGGCTCTCCACATCTTAGAAGAGTGTTGTTTGTGATCATGTCAATGACGCTTATTCGTGCGAAAACTGCTAATCCGGTGTTTTGTTTTATGGATAAGAAGCGAGCCGAAGGAAAGCACTTTTACGTTTATACTGTCGCCGGCTCCGCCAAATTTCTGCGCATCTATTATGCAAAGGTCAAAGAATAACCTGAACGCTTCAGAAGAGACCGCCTGATACATAACAACGATGGCCATGCTGCTCCGCAGCACAGCCATCATTATATTTACTGCGTCATCGACGGGTCATATCCTCTCAGACCTGCAGACAGAAAATGCTGCAGGTCCTTTTGCTATGCCTATTTCTTATCCTGTACTTCTCGCCTTTTGTGCTTGACACACATTAGCAGGTTTGCGCCTTCACGCCTCAGCCTTGGCGTTTATTCTGTCGAAGGCGCTCTTTATACCCTGCCCACAGGGGCAGGTCGGTGAACACCTCCACGATGCTGCCTTTGTCTGTGAACGGCGGCTCCAGCAGGATAGGGAAAGGGAAGCGTATTATAGCCGCCGATATTATGGCACTTCAAACAGGCTGATTTTGATGTGTGCATTGATTTCGTAAGCAATAAAATGGCCTGATTCTATTTCCAAACGGTACTCTAACAGATCCGGTTCGCGCAGCTTTAGCTTTCTAATTTCTCGTCGAATTTCTTTCTCTTTCTTGTTCAGCTCTAACTCCCAAGCAGTCAAATTATTGAAAATACGGTTTACTTTCATCACAGCCATGCTGCTATCTCCAGATGTGGCAACACCCAAGCGGGTCGGGAATATGCATCCTCCTCTAAACGGTAATGCTAATACCATCTTCTTAAGCGCATCATGTACATTCTCGTCAGGAACAGTAACCGTTGGTTTCATGTCAGGCCTATAATTCAGAAGGAACGGCCAGTTGTCATATATGATATCAAATAGCTCTCGATCAAACCATGCACTTCCCTTGGGATGTGGACGCACATCAATAAAGTGAACAATGCGCCCTTGCGGTTGAAAGAACAGCAGATTACCATTGCTGCGCCCGTCAGTATCCTTTTCCAGATGCAGATGATATATATTCCAATTTTTAAATAGAAAATCCGACTTGCTCACAGATATAGCTCGAATTTGCTTGCTCATGTATGGGACAATTGATTTTCGGGTTTTTAGTCTTTCTTCAATATCTTTAATTGCGTCCTGCTCTTTCGACGTGAGAGTTGGCAGCTTTTTCTTGAGCTCTTTTGAATATGCCACCATATAAGAAACACTCGAGTCAAAGAATCTATGGTGAATATCCAGATATTTTACGCAAACAGTATGGTCATCCCAGTCCCTTGGGACCACTATTCCGGCTTGGTTGAGCTCTTTCCTTGATATTTCAGCTAAGTCATGTTTAAAGTTCATGTAAATGTCCTTTCGGCTTGTTACGGCAATTTATCTATTTTGTGGCTGTTTGATAGGCCTCAAGAAGCTCTTTGTTGCCATTATTCAAGGACGACGCGGCTTCATTAGCGGCGTCCAAGAATATTTCTACTGGGCTTTTTGTTTTATCTGCCACACCATTGAGTTTACCAAAAGGATTTTCGCCGGTGACATGAATCCTTGGGCCTAAGCTCTTTAATTGATCTTTTGTATATGCAGAATAATCCATAATCTCATTGCGTGTTTTTCTTTCACAAATTAAGTGTTCCGTTCCAAGTAATCTGAAGTGTGGCATACTATGTTTATATATAATCAAGTGATGATAAGAATTAGCGGCTAGCCATTCACATATCCTTTCCCACCAGAGGCTATCCGTTTCTCCAATTGACATACCATATACATAAATCAGCTGGCTGCTTTTGAGTAGGTTATAAGCCTTACTGTCGGTATTTTCTCTGTAGTTTTCGTTAGCTTGCTTCTTTATAAATGAAGCTTCGTATATGTCACCAAAATCGCACTCGAATATGTCGGGTTTAGCAATCTGCGACTCGTCATTTACACCGAACACCATCTGAGATTCTAGAGTACCGTGTACGTGCTGCACTTCTCCTATCCTGTGGTTGTATATTGTGCTGCCGCTTCTGTGGCTTCCCAGCACCGACTGATTGCTTTTAATTAAGGCAATACACTTATCAAGCGTATCGGTATAGTTAAAATTGATAAAATTAAAGGTTGTACGCTCTGACTCGTATCGGGAATAAATACTCTGGATCACACTGCGCTCCTGTTCAGGAAAAAGCTTCGCAAGAGTGTTGATATTTGCAAAGGCTTGCTCAATTTGTTTGGCAATGTAATCGTAGTCGATGCGGTCTTGCTGTTGTTTCAAATAGGTAGCAAGGTGTTTACAAAAATCGGTGTGGCACTCTGAAAACGCCTCGCCTTGGCCTGTTTTGAACGTTCCCGTATACCGACCCATTTCAATTTCTGCCGCCGACCAGTGGGCTTCATTATCGCTGATATCCTGGCGGAATTTTATCAACACATTTTTTTCTGCGTCTGTCTCTTTATAGTATTTTACGAAGTCGGAATAAGCTGTTGCCAAGCCCAGATTTAGGTCAAACCCATTGCCAATCAAAAATGTAATGTTCATATCTCTATTCCCTGCTTCTGCAATTACCCAAAATACTCCTTCATTAGCTATTTATTCTATTTATAGTTTATCAAGTCATTGCGAAATCGTCAATTCTTAATAATTTCACATGGCAGGTATGCCCCCCAGGTAAATGCCTTCCATCGAGTGTGCTTAACTTTAGGGTGCGCCGAGCAAAAAGGACGTGTTTTCGACCCTTCTTGCTTTTATAGTGGCGCCAAGTTGTCGATAGTGGTATAATTTGCACATCCCCATCGAATTGAGGTGCAGACATGACCGAAACAGTCTCATCCATTATCTGGGACGTTGGGAAGCTCTCGATATGCCAGCGGACGGCGCATAAGGCGCGGTGTCTGCTGCGGGAGTTTGTGGGAGGCAAGGTCGAACCGGGCGAGACGAAGAAACAGGCCCTCGTGCGCGAGTACCGTGGGGAACTTGGCATCAACGTCGCCGTCGGGGACGTATTCACCGATGTCACCCACGTCTACCCCGACCTCATCGTGCACCTCACGCTGTATAGCGCCCGCAAAGCCGAGGGCGCTTTACAGCGTGAGGGCACAACGACCTGCGCTGAATAACGCTGGGCAAGACTGACGGCTACAACTTCTGCCCGGCGGACGAGGCGATACTTGCTCGGATAAAGGAAAAAACTCAACATTTGCAACATGGTCGTTGAGATCAATCAGACATAGAAAAAAATACCAAACTGGAGGGCTGTGCAGTGACCGGCGAAAAATTTACACTTATGCAATACACCATCAGCTCGATTCTCGGCATGATAGACGCCGAGGACTTTGTCATACCCGAAATCCAGCGCCCATTTGTCTGGAAACGCAGCCAGGTGCGCGATTTGATCGATTCTCTGTATCAGGGTTATCCAACGGGCTACATCATCACCTGGAAGAACCCGGACGTCAAAACGAAAGACGGCGGGCGTGCTAATGGCAAAAAAGTGCTGATCGACGGCCAGCAGCGCATTACCGCGCTCATGGCTGCCATATCCGGCGAAGAGGTTCTAGATGAGGACTTCAACAAGGACCGGATAAAAATTGCTTTCAACCCGCTTGCGACCGACGAGAATAAACGTTTTGCCGTACAGGACGCCTCGCATTTGAAGGACAAGCGCTGGATACCGGATATATCCGTCCTGTTTAAGCCGGACTTTAAACAGCGCGCGTTTGAAAACGAATATGCTCAAAATAACCCTGATATCGACCTGGACGAACTGTCTGAGACGCTCACCAGGCTGAAAGGCATAGCCAATCGCCAAATCGGTGTCATTGAACTCGCCCACACGCTTGACATAGACGAGGTGACGGAGATATTCATCCGCATCAACTCCAAAGGTACGGCGCTGAGCCAATCCGATTTCGTCATGTCCAAGATGGCCGCAGACACTGCTCACGGCGGCAGCCTAATGCGAAAGGCGGTGGACTACTTCTGCCATCTTGCCGTGAGGCCGGAGTTTTACGGCAACATGATAAGGGACAAGGAGTTCGGAGAGTCCAAATATGCAGCCAAAATAGGCTGGCTTGCTAAGGACAACAGCGACATATATAACCCGGACTACGGCGATATGCTGCGCGTCTCCTTTATGCACCAGTTCCGGCGCGGCAAGCTGGCAGACCTGGTCAGCCTGCTCTCAGGCAGGGATTTTGAGACGAAGGAGTTCCGCGAGGACATCATAGCCGACTCGTATGACAGGATGGACAAGGGCATCCTGAACTTCGCCAATGAGTACAACTTCAATCAGTTTGTGCTGGCGATCAAGGGCGCCGGGTTTGTTTCTCACAAGCTGCTGAACTCTGCGATGACGCTGGACTTTGCATACACGCTTTACCTCATACTGCTCGATGCGCCGGAGATACCTAATGACCAGATAAAGCACTACGTCCAGAAGTGGTTCGTGCTCTCAACGCTCACCTCGCGCTATATCGGTTCGCCGGAGTCGCAGATGGACAGGGATATGCGCAGTATACAGGAGAAGGGCTTTTTGAGTTTTCTGGCTGACACAGAGGCGTCGGCGCTCTCTGAGACGTTCTGGACGGTCACTCTGCCGCAGAATTTGGAGACCTCGTCCGTGAACAGCCCGGCCTTCAACGTGTTTTTGGCGGCGCAGGAGCATCTGAATTGTAACTCGCTTTTCATGAACGGACTCAAGGTAGGGGACCTGATAACCATATCCGGCGACATACATCACATTTTCCCCCGCGCATATCTCAGGAGCAACGGCGTCAATAGCAAGACCAAATACAATCAAGTTGCTAACTACATATATCTTGACACACAGGGGAATAAGGCGATAAGCGACGCTGCCCCCTGCGAGTATTTTGGCCGTGCGCTGCGCCAGTGTGAGACAAAGGAGCTGGAACTCGGCAATATAACTGAGCTGACCTTGTTGAAAGAAAACCTCGCTGAAAATTGTATTCCCGAGACCGTCATTGAAATGGACGCCTCGCGTTACGACGAGTTCCTCATAGAGAGGCGAAAACTGATGGCAGTGATGATGAGGCGGTATTATATGAGCCTGTGATGGTGCAGGCGAAAGGGTGGCCTGTTTGAAACATGAAAAGGATGAGCGCTCCATTTTATATGGGTATTTAGACAATAACCATTGCATATATAGTTATGGTGAATCGCAAAATGAGTCTAATGAGCTTGAGGCAGTTTTAGCAAACCTGCAAAGTTGCGATTTTCCTGATATGTATGCTATTGTCGGCCGCACACTTGTAATAATCGAGCACTTCGCCTTTGATGCGTCGCGCGAAACAAAACGTGGCGGCATGGAACAGATCAGGAAAGACCGTAGAGCAAAGGCAGAAATGGAGGAAGAAATCAAATCGGGAAAAACTGAGGCGATGATCGTCGAGCGAGTTGGTGCCGAGCTAACTTTTTTTGACTGGAAGCTAAATTTTGAAAACCACTTTGACAGCCACTACGCCAAAATTGACCGCTATATAGAAAATGCAAAAAATGAAGTCTGCAAGAATCAACTGGTCAAAGCGGGAACGCTAGATAGTTATAGAGTTGGTTTTTTCATTGAAGAAGAGTTTCCACCGATAGTTGAAATAGGCGAAAAGCAGCATGAGCTACATTACTCAGAGACAAAGCAGTTCCTGGACTTCTATTCCGGCAAATCGCGGGTCGATTTCATTTTGTTTGGGACATATCACGGTGGATGTCCACGACTCATATACGTAGATCACAGCCATACTATAGATACTTGTAAGGCTGTTGATTTGCAAGCAGATGATGTGAGGATGTCACGAATAAACAAAAACGAGGTTGTGGTAAGATTCGTCGTTAAGATATGAAATAAGTGACAATTGACTACTGCCAACCAAAAAGAAAAAAGGTCGCAAAATGCGGCCTTTTCTCTTTGTTCGATTCAGGCTTCAATTCTCTTACCAGTGCGTTCCTTCCGTTTTGCGCAGGCATAGTTCCAGCGTTCCGTCGAGCTCCATTCGCAGCTCAATGCAGGCTGTGTCGATGTTGAATTTGCGGGATATCAGCTTTCTCACAATTTCTCCCTTCTCCCGGCACGTAAGCAAGGTCGGGGTGTACAATAATATGTACAATAATTCGTTCAAGAATAAGGTTCGAATCTGGCGTATCTATTGTTACAAAATATTTTAAATTCTTTTATATTCGTTCGATTACGTCTATTATGTACGATTATATGTTTAGAAGATCTTGAAAGGCAACTATGGAGTTGAAAAGCCGCGAAACACATAGAAGCATCCGAATCTGCCCAAGTCATTGGTGTCAGGTCTGCGACCAACGCTAGCTTGATCAAATCATCTAGAAGTTGCTTGCAACCATACAGCACTTTGAGAGCGGAATAAAGGCGTTGGTTAAGCATGACCCACTCTTTGGCTAAGACATAAAGCTTCTTTACAGCATTTCAGCATCTGTTTCAACTCTGCGATGGTCATAGTGGCAGAGATGAGAGACATATCTCTGTTCAGAAAGCCTAAGCGGCTAGCAACATACTTTGACATTGCCCGTGCAAGGCGACACGCGTAGCGGTTATGCGCAGGCCCTCGAATATCATCTACGCAGTTCTCTGTAATTGCAGGCTCTTTTTACTCCGCACGTCTCAGGAGCTCATGAAGCGGCTCGCTGCTGCTTAAAGAGTCGCAATATTACGCCCAGACTCATAGCGTTCGCCTTGAGTCTGGGCGTTGTGTGCTTTTGGGCGTGAGCTACGTGAGCTAGTTTAAATTTTGCTCATAACTTTGCTTAACTATGTTTGACCCCAAAAATGGCATTACAAGGGCAGGGCAATTCAACTATTCCTGTCTAAGCTACAATCAATAGGTAATCGGCCGCCTTACGGAACATTGCTCAAACTAAGCAAAAAGCCTATTTGGATTTAGGGCTTTCTGCTTATTACTACACGAATTTGGATTTTGCTAGTAGTCGCTGTCTATATTATTATGTTAGAAAGTGTTCGCGTGCTCCTTTTCTGTTTACTCTTTAGAGGAATCAATTGTTGGGTGTAAGATATGGTTCGGCCACGTAACCGCTTTTTCCCGCATTCGCTCCGGTAGTCATTACTCCAAATGCCCATATGTAAAAGTTATCGATTCCATGGGACCACGTTGTGACTGTCATTATCTCTCCATTTTGAACTAGTCCCAACACATTATTATCCCCATACATTATAGGCGAAGTACGGAGGCAAACATTACTACCATTGATTCTATAGCTGGAGGTATTTGACTGATCCGCAAGCGCACCAATTGAAAGCAACACAGCGATAACGAGAACAATAACGACTAACGAAGCGATCGCTTTTTTGGTTTTCATGCGTTTTCCTCCTTAATTTTTTAAAGTATGCTAACCCAAATTCATGTATAACCCCATGCTAGCATAGTTCAAATCATTGAGTTACCCCTGTTCAGCCAACCAGGTGCTCACGCGATTTTGGGTGTAGGCCGCGGCCTGCTCCGCCGTTATCTGACCGGCGAAAAACTGTGCCGCGTCCTCGGCCATGATGTTCAGCACAGCGGGATAGGCGTCCTGCGCCGTCTGCGTTTCCGATATCAGCCCGCGCAGCTTTGCCGCGTCGGCCTCGTCCAGCTCGTACTCGTACTCATAATAGTGCACGCCGTTTTCGACAGCGTCGTCTATCATCGCGTCCAGCACAGAGGCGGAGGCAGGGAAGCTGGTGAGGTTCATCTGCTGGTGCTCGTCGCTCAGGCAGGAGCGTACTAGCTGCCATGCGGCGTCCTTGTTTCCGCTCGTACTTGAGATGGCAAAACAGAGGTCGGGGCTGAACATGCTGCCGTTCGTCGTCTCGTTAGGCACGCCGACAAAGGCGTAGGCCCCGCCGTAATTGTCACTGATCGTCGAGACCCGTATCAGGTTCTGCAGCAGCTCGAACTGCAGCAGGCTGTTGTACAGCGCTGCCGAATCGCTTCCAAACTCGGAAGCAGCCGCGGCACATTCCTCGAGCAGGCTTATGTAATCCTCGTTGTCAAAGCTGCATGTCCCGGCCTCTAAGTCCATGTACTGACCGACGGCAAAATCGCTCAACCAGCCCCAGAGTATGTCCCGTGTCATCCAGCCGGGAAAGAGCGGCAGGCCCGTCTTCGCCGCCGCCTGCTTCGCCTCGCCAAAGCTGAATCCCGGCTCGGACAGGTACGCAGACGGGGCCGTGAAGGTCGATATTCCGAAAGAATAGGGCAGCCAGTCCAGCTTATCTTGCACGCACATTGCTTCGAGCAGCTCCGGGACGAGCGTGTCGCGCCCATACTCCTCGTCCGCGTCGAGGTAGATAAGCAGGTCCTCAAAACTGTTTGCACCCAAGTCTGCCAATGAGCTACGGTCATAGAAAGCGAAGATATCAGGCCCTTCTCCGGCGATTAGCTGTGTGCGCAGCAGCTCAGCTGTCAGGCCGCCATCGCCCAGTAGCTGCACCTCTACCCTGTAGCCCTCGCTCGTGCGGTTGAAGTCGTTCACAATCGTGTACAGCTCGGCGCGCGGGTAATCCGTGAGCAGCGTGAGCGTAGTCTTTGGAGGCAGGAGCTTTTCCTCAAGCAGTTCAAGGCTGGTCTGGCCCCGGTAAAACAGCAGCCAGCTGCCGTCGCCGAGCTCGTACAGGTTCGTGTATCCCGGAGACACGATGCCCGGCTCCGACCAGTCAAAGAGATCCGCCTCGTCCGCCGTTTTCACGAATTCCCGCCCATCGGACGTACAGCTCACAAGGACATCGCCATCTGCTGTCGTGCCGAGTCCGTAGATGCCGACCCCGCCCACATCCGCCGGCTCCAGCGCAAAGGTATCGGCATTGAGCTTTAATAGCTGCGTTGTGAGGTCGAGGCCGCTGAACTGGACAATATATAGCCCATCTTGCACTGCCTGCATCGCAGTAAAGAGCAGATAAGCCGCTTCTGCCTCCATGCCGCGCGTGAGTTGGCCGTCTTTAACCTCCGCGATGGTGTTGCTGTCCATTACATAAGCCGTACCGCCGAACTCAGCATAATACAGGTCTTTGCCAAGGGCAGACAAGTCGCCGTTAAGCTCTGTGGTGAGCACGCCACCGTCCTCATAGTGCAGGATCTGTATGGCGTCGCCCGCTCGTGCGAGCACCGACAGGGCGTCGCCGTAGAATATGGATTCGATCTCCGTGATGCCCTCGGGAAGGTCTAGCGGCTCATAGGCCCCATCCGCCCACAGTCCAAGCATCGGAACCCCATCAGAGCCCGCCCCGGCGAGGTACACGCCGCCGTCAGACGGGCAGGCGGATGCGAGAGTGTCGAGCCCGCCGGGCAGCTCCGTCTGCGTCACGGCGAGGCTGTACTCGCCCTGGGCGGCGGTTTGGTCAGGCTCAAGCTCGGCAGACGGTGCTGCGACCTCAGGCAGGTCAAGTGCTGGGTCGTCAGCTCCCGGCGCACCACAGGCCGAGAGTATGCATAGCACAACTGCAAGAATCAGAGCAATTTGCCTTTTCATATAATAAATACCTCTTTTAAATGGCAGAGAATCATTTTACCGATTCATTATCTACTTATTTGCCCTGGTTAATAATGAAAGTTGCTCTACAATAAGTGTTTGTACTCGGACGGCAAACCCGCCGTCCGAATACAAACGCGATGCGTTAAATCGCAGGTTCAATAATAGCGCCGTCAAGCACACTTATAAAGACTATTCCGTCAGTGGTAGTTAGTTCATAGCATAGTTGGTATACATTGTCACCAACAGGGACATAGGATAAATCTCCATTTACTTCCGGCTCTATATCAGCATAGTTAAAGGATTCTGCATGCTGCAATGCAACTTCGGAAGCTGCACTAGCCGAAATCATATTTTCGCGGGTCACCATACTGGCTGGGATTGCTGAAATGGTTCTTTCTTTCCAACTATCGACTATTCCTGTTATCCCATCAGCATCGACGCTAATGCTGATGAAAGAGTCTCTAAGCTTAATTCCATTATAGGTATCGTAGTATGTGTATCCTTTTTCAATCGTTGTGGCTGTGCCATCAACAATGCCTATTTCAGTATCCACTAGCTCTTTAATCACCGAAGATTCAACACATATAGCATTCTGAAGGTCAGCTTCAGTTATGCGCTCTTCTGCCTCGTTCTCTGCTATCTGAACGGTCTCATTTTCATTAACTGCGGTCCCTACAGAATCCCTATAAAGTATATTTTCAGTATCGTTTTCTGAAATATCTTCAAATACTAGAGTCGTTGGTATAGCAGAAGCATTAGATGCGCTGGTTGACACAGGCTGCCCAGTATTTCCTGTATTATCTATGAAGTTAGCATATCGATAAATCGGAGTTGAACTTGAAGGAGCAGAATATGTATTACCAGGGAATCCAGGAAGCCGATAATACTGGTTAGCGCCATCTTCGTATACTAGCACGGCCCAGTTTTGTCCGTTGTTAGCCTGCCGCCATGAGCTCTTAATGCTCTCGCCGGATTCAGCAAAATTTATAAAACTTGCAGCAATAGTGTGGTCACCATAGGAGGGAGCCTGTTCATGATACCCGGCTATTGCTCTAATACCGGAGGCTTTCATAATTTTAGCGTATGTGCTTATGCAATTCGAATCAAGCTGATAGCAAGATGCCAAGATTAGCACGCGTATTGGATCATTCTTTTGCCAAGCACATGTAGTCGCCCATTGCGTTCCTGCAACATTCAAAGCAGAAGCAATTGATATGGTTTCTGTTTGCCCAGGTATATACACTTCCGTGCTAGAATTATTAGTCCGCACATTAATAGTTGGGTTATTAGGACTTCTTGCGCCATGTCCAGAGTAATAGGCAACTGTATAATTTTTTGCATTTACAAACTCACTGGTAGTTACAGGCGTTATATATGCCTGTCCAGTATTACCAAGTGTCCATCCAATGCTTGTAGATGAGTAGTTATTATCCTGCAAATCATAGTATATAGTCTCACAGTCCAATGCGTCTTTGGTATTACCCTGCATAATATACGCCGTGTAAGGATAAACTTTTGCTCTGACCGTATACTGAATGGTGCTGCTAGAAACCGTGCTAGAAACTCGGATATAGTAAGTGCCTCCGGTTTGGTCATATACTACGAGCTTACGGGCATTGCTAGACGCGCCTATAAGAGTGCCGGCGCTGTTATACACACTATAATTGTAATAGGGGGTAGCAGATGAGGACGTTGTTTCTATCCAAAAATTTATGGTCCCTCCCGACGCATTTCTGAGAACGAAAAAATCGACGTCGCCACTTGGCGTTATTTTTCCTTTCATATCTTGTCCACTGTAAATAGTATCAGCGGTGGCCATGGTGTTGTTTGATTCAGACTCATAATACGTTGCAAGCGGAACTATGCTGGTAGAATTCTCGAAAAAACCGTCAGGTATAAACGAATCATCGAAGGCATTTAGTCCAACGCTATGGTCTGCTTCTTCAAGAGATGCTGTAATGTCGTTGTCTGCGTAGGCTCCTGTAATATTCAGTACTATCAGCATGATGATAAGCAAGAGGGAAAGAAGTCTCCTTTGTTTCATATGGCACATCCTTTCTCTTTTTTAAAAATCTTCTATGCTCAAATTTAAAATGTATCTTACACCTCCAGTTCACTTTGTATTCTGAATCATTGTTGACTTGCGCTTTACGTTCTTAACTGTATTGACGCTTTATATATAAAAAGTGCAACAAGCGGCAGTTAAAAAGCACTGTGGCTTGTTGCATTTTGCTAATATATTTGCTCTGCCAGGTTTAGTCCGCTTCGTCGTAGGCACCATATGTAGCCACCTTGCTTCCCTTATCGCAAAAACTCCGCGAATGAAGACATCTTCTCCGTAGTTAAATAACGGTATTCCCATGGTAACCCTCCAATTAGCTGATCTATATGACATTTTGTCGCGAAGCCTGCAATGTATTACACGCCACCCGTTGCATGACCAGAAAATGAAAAGAAAAAGGGCATGGAGAGCTTAAAGCAGTCCATGCCCTTTATCAATTGTCGCCGCGCTAAGCGCCCTGCTGCGCCACATAGATCTCCGCACTTGACTGGATGGCGGCGGCGGTGTCTTCGGCCGTTCTCGCACCCGCGAAAAAAGGCGGCGGACTCCTCGGAGACTAAGCCAGAGTTGCGGGACAAAGCGGTCGGCCTTTACATTCTCAAGCTCCTATATGAAGGTGTTCAGCCCACTCGGCATGGGGATGGTATTGAATATAATAGCTCTCCTTCGCCATCTGGATCTCTTTATCGGCGCTCTGCCGGAGCTCCGAGCTCAGCATGGAAAAGCCTATCGTCGGCGCCTCGCCGGCCTTTCCGTCGAATACTTTCCTGTTTTGACGTCAAACTCAAAAGAGTCCAACAAACCGCAGCGAAACCGTTGTGGCTTGTTGCACTTAGCTGGCTTGGAACGTCTACATAATTGTAAGGAATTAAACGAGCGCTAAGGAGTTTGTACATACATGTGATTACTACACATCTCAAAAACACTGTCAGGCTTAATGATGGGGAGTGATTCCAATGGTTTAGTATATTTGTTCTCTGTTTACACGATAAATCAAAAACATTTACATCGACAAGGAGGGGCAACTATGAAAAAGCTTTCGTTCACATTGGCACTCATCATGGTAGTTAGTCTGCTGGCATTGCCGGCTATGGCATCCAACGATGGCACAGACGTTGTTCAAACTCGTGCAGCAACATATGCGTTTAGAACAATCGACGCAGGAACGGTGACCGTTAACGCCTCGGTAATCCTTAGTATAGATAATCCTAACAATCCTGAAGATTATGTCAGAATTGTTCAGAACATACTGTTTTACTACCGTGCTGCCCATCCTAACGTCAACTGTCACCCTGGTGACATTGACGGGCAGTATGGGCAGCAGACGGATTCGGCAGTGAGGGCATTTCAGGCGGCAGAGGGCCTTACGTCAGACGGAGATGTTGGCCCTAACACTTGGGAAGCCATGTATGATTTTTATGTTCTGGAGGACCTGGTATTGCGTTTGTACTAATGTGTGTACCAAACAGAAAGCCGAACATAAAGTAGTCATCCATTATCATCCCTAACGTTTTGAGGAGGTCTCCTATGGCAAAGAAGCATTGTATCATTTTATTAACCTTGTGCCTGCTGCTGTCCGCTTGCGGTGCCGTTGAAGAGCCGGGTTATTCAATAACATCCGCACCTGATCCCGTTGCGGCAGACAGCCCGGAGCCGGGAGAGCTCAGGTATGCGCTGAGCGATTTCGGCTCAGGTGCAGAGGGTTGCAATGTTCTGCGTTCAGGAGACCTCCTCTTCTACATATATGAGGACTACTCCGCCGGCATCGGCGATCCGAAGACCACTCTGAGCGTCTCCGAGCTCGACGGAAACGGCCTGAGAATGCTTTCAGACTTTAACGGCTCCTGGCTGAGGACTTGCTGCGCCGACCAAGACGGCGGGCTCTGGGCTCTCAGCTATGCCTCGCTCGACGACGGCAGTCCTGAATTACTGCACTTTGACGGAGATGGCACGGAACTTGCGCGGTTTTCCATCGACGGGTCTTACATTCCCGCGGGCTGTTATCCATACGAGCTTGCCTGCGGCAGCGACGGGACGCTGTATGTTCTCTACGCCGGTGCGGATATGCGGCTGCTCGCTCTCGACGGAAAAGGCGGAGCTGTGCTCGCTTCGCTCGACGGTATCTCGCAGGATGCGTCGCTTGCCAACCTCGCCGACGGTGGAGCGGTACTCCTCGACTCCTCCGACGTGAAAAACAGCGCCACCGGCAGCACCTATGCCGGAACCCGCATCCGCCGACTTGAGGGCTCCGGCTGGGGAGAGCAACAGACGCTCAACGGCAGTTATCTCGACGTATCCAATGGCGCGGACTTTGACCTGTATCTCTGCGAGGTTGGCGGCACAGCGCTGCTCGGCTACGACTTTGAAAGCAACGGCCTCACCGGGATAGCCGACAGTCTCGAGCTGGGACTCGACGGCTGGAACGGTCTCGTCGCCCTCGGCGGTGAGGAGTTCATTTTGCCCACCGACGGTCAGACCTGGATGCGCCTTGCTAAGACAGCATCCGGAGAGATCACCCAGCTCACATTTGCAACGCTGGACGCCGACGCGGTAAAGGACGATGTGGCAGAGTTCAACCGCCGGCACAGCGACATCAGGATAACAATGCTGGACTACTCCCAGTCCGGCGGTATGACCGCTCTCGCGACAGAGATAATTGCCGGGACGGTGCCTGACATCATAGACCTCTCCCAGCTTCCGGCGGAACAGTATGCAGATTCCGGGCTGCTGACGGACCTCTATCCCCTCATGGACACGGACGGCGGTCCGGGCAGAGACGATCTCTGGCCAAACATCCTTGAGGCGCTGGAGCACGACGGAGCGCTGTACAGCATACCCACGGGCTTCTACCCGGTGGCTGTATTTGGACGTGCCGACGTCGTCTCCCAGCTGGGGACGCTGAATTATGATACTGCGGAGGCGGAGCTGCTGACGCCGGAGCTCGGCTACAGCACAGTGTTCGGTACGCAGCTCACAAGGGCGGATTTCCTAAAATACTCGCTCGAACTCGGCGAATTTATAGACTATGAGAACCGCAAGTCCGATTTCACAGGTGAAAGCTTTGGTCAGCTGCTCTCCTTTGCCGCAAAACTTCCGGAGAGCGAGGACGAGCTGTCCGGCTGGCGAGCCGATATCGCCGATGGCAGACAGGCGCTTGCCTTTTCCGTGCTCCGCAACACCAGCGATCTTTTCTCCCTCGAGCTCTACTACGGCGCAGACATAGCCGCCCTGCCTTTTTTCGGCGGAGAGCTGTGCGTAGCGGAACCGGTTGTCTCTCTGGGCATCTCCTCCGGCTGCGAGAACAAGGAGGCGGCCTGGGAGTTCATAAGCTCGCAGCTCTGGCCGGAGGGCAATCTGAACACGGTGCGAGACGGCTATCCCATGAGCATATCTGCGTATGAGCGGCTCGAGCAGAGTGAACGCGATTACGCCGCCGCCGTCGAGGTCAACCAGATAACGAGTTACCTGCCCGACGGCCGTGAGCTGAAAATGGCCATGGACACCGAAGGTACGCTTGGCCTCCAGCGCGAGCTGATAGAATCCATAGGACATGTTTGCTCCAACGATGCAACATTGTATGGCATAGTGAGCGAGGAGTCAGGCGCATTCTTCGCAGGAGCAAAAGCTGCCGCCGAGGTGGAGCAGCTCATTCAAAGCCGGGTGGAGATCTACCTGGCGGAGAGCGAATAGCAGGTCTTGTACAAATGAAAACCAAGTTGTGAAAGTTTGGGGCTTATTAATGCAGGCTCTGCAATTTGTAATTTGCGCCCTCGCTGGCGGTTTACATTCTTGGCAAGGGTAGCAAACATAATTACCACAGAGATTAAACAGCGCAGCAGGCAAATCATTGCCTGCTGCGCATAAAGTCGTGGTTGCCGCTCCATTCTTTCTAGGCTTCGCGTCTTTCTGTCTATTAAGCGCAAAATAGTCATAGATGTTACTATCATGCATGCCAAGATAAATGATAGACGCTTTTTGATTATACGACTTCAATTCATTCTTGCATTATTGGATGCTCATCCAGCAGTTCATCGTGCTCATCTCTTATGCAATCGACCACATCTTTTCTTCATCTGTAGCAGCTTCATTACTTGCCTGCTCCAAAGCCTCGTCAAATTGTGCAATGGCTCCGGAGTTGGATGTCATGATACATTATAACTGGCAATGTCCCTGCACAGCTGCTGCGCTGCTGTCATATCCGGGAAATGAGGGGCAAGCTGGTCGCCTATGGCTGCGATGCCCTTGACCACTGTGAGCGGCTCAGCGAGAAAATGCGCGTGCAGCTCATACTGCGCTCCCTCCGACATTGCGCCGTCGGAATTGAGGTAAAACGCCATGAGCGCGTCAATTGGCACCGAGCTATAATCAAGACTTACCCGCCCGTTGAGTTCATCGTCGGTAAAACCGTAGTCCGCGATGTCTATGCTCGCCGCGCCCGGCTCCGACCCGGCATGGGCCTACCCGTCCAGCTCATACGCCCACACGCGCAGCGCGTCGTCCACGCCGTTTGCGCCGTTGTCGAGGACGAAGGTGTCGTTGTCGAACCAGCTTATCTCCGGGGAAGCGTGCTCGTACTCGGATACGGCAAAGTCCCCGGGGGCGGGGTAGTCAGCCAGGGTCTGAGCCGCAAAGTCCACGACGGAGAGTCCGCTCACCGTATCGCCGTCGGAGTACATGAGCAGCGCCTTTGTCCCGTCCGGGCTGTATTGGACCAAGCCCGGTTTGGCCGGGACCGCTCCGACATCCATGACGCCGCCGCCTGCAACATCCACCATTGACAGCTCGCCCGCGCTGTAGAGCAGGATATAACGGCTCGCCGTCATGTCATACAATATCTCGGCGCCTTCATCCGACGTCTTCACGTTGTAAACCTCGTCGAGCTCCTCTGCATCCAGGTCACAGCGCCTGATCACGCCTTCAGGGTCATAGGCGCAGATAACGCTCTCGCCGGCGAAGAACCCGCCCATGCTGCTTGGCGATATGTCCGTAATATCGCTGAGGGCTTTTGCGGCGATATCATACAGCCACACCGTTGTGTCTTCGTAATTCTCCTCACTCCGGCATACGATAAGCAGCCTGCTTCCGTCCGGGGAAACGTCCACATTTGACATGTTTTCGAGCTCGACGTCCGACAGCACGTCTTCCATCTCACCGGTCAGAAGGTTGATACTGAGCGGGTAAGCAAAGGTCGTATCGTCATGGCTCACCATCACGAACACGCGCTCGGGAGCGGCTCTGTATGTGTACCAGGCGTATGGCCTACAATTCTCACCGCAGTAGGGGATCTCGAGCAGCCCATCATTCAAGCACCATTCAAAATCCATGGGGTATGTAATTCCATCCAGCTCATAGACCTGCGAAAACGTATGCCTCTCCAGCTCGACGAGTTCGCCGTTCTCGACCGTGTACGCGGCGTAGCGCGTGCCCTGATTCATCGCCTGCTCGTCAAGACACTTCATGATGGGCCCGTGGGAGATATAGGTATACGCGCCGGAGATCTCAACGCTGCTGAGCGTATAGTCCTCTCCCACGACCGGTATCGTCGTTGCAAATTCCTCAGTCTCAGGCGCTTTCGAGAACGGCGCGGGCGCATCCGTCGCCGCGACCGGCGTCTGCTCAACGCCGCAGGCTGACAGCACAGCCAAGGTGATCAAGCATGCAAACAAAATTACATATAAGCGTTTCATAATACTGTTCCTCTACCATAAGTTTATTGGTATTAGGACGGCTAAATTGCCGTCCTAATACAAGAGAGACGCATTAAAGCGCTGCCTTATACTTTTCGCTCTTAACTGTATTGACGCTTCACACACAAAAAGTGCAACAAGTCGCAGTTAAAAAGCACTGTGGCTTGTTGCACTCTTATAATATATCCGCTATGCCAGGCTTAGTCCGCTTCGTCGTATTTAGCCCTGGCATTATAGTCGGCTCGAAATTTCATGTCTCCAATTATAATCATTGCCGCTTCTTTCTGCTTGTTTGAAAGCGCCATGACATCGTTAACGAGATCGCCCAGCGTCTTCTTGCCGCATATGGTTACATGGAATACAGCCGGGTCTATATCATACTTAGTCCGTCCTAGCAGATAGTCTGTTGTGACTTGAAAATAATCTGCCAGGGATATGAGCTTATCAGGGGGCGGCTGAATCTTGCCTGTCTCATATGACGAGATCGTCGTAGGCGCCATATGGAGCTCTCTTGCAAGCTGCGTTTGCGTGAGCCTCCTGTCTTCCCTTAGTTCGCACAATATTTCACCAAAGCTTGGCATCCCCTGACCACCTGTCTGAAGAATTTGAACAAATTATATCTCAAATCATGATTGTTACTTAGATTATCCAGTATCAATCGTGCACATCCGCAATTATATCTGATATAATACAGCGTAGATGGATTTTTCAGCATTAATAATGTTTGCTTTGCCTGTTGAATAACAAAAAGAGCTGCATGCTGATGTTGCATTTTGGCTGATAGTTCGTCTTTTATTTAAGAAGTATAGGAAGTATAGTATATTACAAACTACTAGAATTAGAACATAATGACTCGGGGTGGTAGGAAATAATGCTTTGCCTAATGGCAATGTGTGATGGTGAGGACAGCCTGCAATTTTTTACCGAACTCTATATGCGCTATAAGCCGGTTTTGTTCAGGGAGGCTTCAAAATTTACCGACGACTTCAACATCGTTGAGGATCTGATCCATGACTCCTTTGTAAAGCTGATTGAAAAAGAGGACCTGCTCCGGACGTTTAATGGTTGCACTTTGAGAACATATATCGTCTATACTGTTAGAAATACATCTATTAGTTTCATACGCAAAAAGGCCAGGGAGAGCGGTAGGCTGGTAAGTATGGACGAAAGCTATGAAGCCGCTTGCGTCACTGATAATGCACCACTGCCGGAAGAGGTGGTTATAATGGACGAAAAGAAGAGGGATTTTTTAAAGGTATGGGATACCCTGCCTGATGATACGCGAGAGCTGCTGGCGGGCAAGTACATACTCCGCATGAGCGACGCGGAGCTGGCCGAAGAGTTCGGCTGCAGCCCCGACAGCATTCGAATGAAATTGACCCGCGCCAGGCGCAAAGCGCTTGAAATGATTAAGGAAGGAGGCTTTTGCTTTGACCCGGCATGAACAGCTCGTTGAAAACTATGAAAACGCCCTCTTTGAGCTGCTCATGGAAGGGGTGATAGAGCGCGAAGGAGAGCAGATTGAAAAGGAAAACGAGCAGTTGAAAAACGGTCCTGGTTTCTCCGTTCCTCCGGAGCTGGACAAGCGATGCATGGCATCAATTAAGAAAGCCTGCCGCAGGCGCAGGAGCGGACAGCTTGGCAGAAAAGCATACGGCGTTTTGAGCAAGGTTGCCGTTGTCGTCCTTGTGGTCTTGGTTTTGTTTACTTCGGCATATGCAGCGTTTCCAAATGTCAGAGCCTCAACGCTGAATCTATTGGTTCAGATTTCAGACGTTTCAGCCGAGATGATCTTCGAAAACGCTAACGCAGAGAGTTCTGAAAACGGAGATAGCAATGGGCTCATAAGTGATGGTACTATTGAGCTTAATAGTGTTATTCTTCCTGAGTTGATAACCGACAAATACCAAGTCGCTGATATGGGCAGCGACAGGCTTTCGTCATGGGCGTCATTTTCAAGTCAGGATGGCGGATTGATATCAATTGATGTCCGAAACGGAGCTGACAGTGTGCTGGACATCAATACTGAGAACGCTTTGCAGATAAACGAAATAAAACGCGATGATTTTAGCGGGATAATTGTCTTTTTTGATGGAGGCTATATAACCGCCGGCATTGCAGACCAAGCTAATGGAAAATTCATTATACTTAATTTCGATGGAATATCATATGACTCTGCTGAGCTTATAATAGATGAATTAATTAATGTAAATATGGGGGGTCAAAAATGAAAAAGTTTTTCTCCGCAATTCTGGCTATTTGTATGCTTATATCAGCAAATATTGCCTTTGCTGACAATATAGTGTCTAGTGACGAGCCGGTTATCATAAAGCCGGAATATGTAATCATCAGTTCAATTCAGACTACTTTTACTATTTCGTCTTCTGGAAGAGCTGATTGCTACGCCGTCGTTACTGTACCAAATGGCTACAAAGTTGACTTGAAAGTTGAACTGCAACGAATTTCCGGCGGTTTAGAAATAATAAAAACATGGGAGACAAGCGGTGAGTCTAGGATATCTTTGGACGAGCCATGGTACGTACTCCCTGGTCATTCATATCGTTTAAGGGTAACAGCTACTACATATGATTCCAATGGCAATTATGTGGAAAGCCCCACAGAGTACTCAGTGATCCAAGAGTACTAATCAATCCGCACCCTCTTTCTCTATATTATTACTGCTCTACTTAGACTATAGGCTTATGAGCAGCAAT
This sequence comes from uncultured Eubacteriales bacterium, assembly GCA_900544295.1. Taxonomy (GTDB): domain Bacteria; phylum Bacillota; class Clostridia; order Oscillospirales; family Oscillospiraceae; genus Scatomorpha; species Scatomorpha intestinigallinarum. The sequence continues at coordinate 147,694 of UQUO01000004.1, forward strand.
GCGCCCTAGGCGCTGGCAGTGCTACGTAGCCAAATACCCCTGACCTCCTGTTTTGATCCCATCCAAATCAAAGCAGGAGGTCATTTTAATGGCATACAACTACGCCAGAGAGAAGCGAAGGTTTGACGCCGAGTGGAAGCGCAAGGAACTTTGGTACAGAAAAGAAGGAATGAGCGAGGACGACATCGAGGAGATGCGCCGCTTTGACCTCGAACAATTCAACCGCGACAGAGCGTACGAGAGCCGCAGGCGTCCGTTGGAGACGGCCTGCGGCTCTTGCTATACCCTGATGCCTGAGTGCAATCCCGGCCGCGGTGGCTGGATAGAGGAACTGAGTGATACCCGGCTCTCTGCAAAACTGCGCGAGCTTCCTGAGGCAGACCTGGAGTTTCTCACACTGCTCTGCGTTGACGGCCTCTCACAAGCGCAGGCGGCCCGCGTGCTCGGGTGCACGCAGCAGGCGGTGTCGAAGAGACTGCGCAAAATCAAAAAAAATATTTGGCCTGAGGTTGTAAAAATCGCATTTTCGCTGCCTATATAGCGAAGGGACATTTTTGTGAGTTCCCCACAACTTAATACACGGTACAGCGAGCACAGAACCTGCGTGACCGGAGACGGTCAGCGACGTGGGGCACGGCGCGATGACGGCGTAAGCCTGAGCGATTAACGCGGCCCCAAAAACGGCTTTGGCAAGCCGCTTTGCAATGAAAGCGCGGGGGATAAAGGTACTTGCTCACGCGCTCCCGAGGACTTGGGGGCAGCCCTGCGGTGTACGGCAATCGGCACCTCGGAGCTATGACAGCCTCGCCAGAGGCGGCTCGCTGCATCCCCATACCGCCGGGGGGCGTGGCAAATACGGCGGAACATCCCATAAGAAACGGAGCTAAACACATGAAAAACACAAATTCGCTTTCGGCTCCCATCAACTCCAGCGGCGAGCAGGTCTGCGTTCTGGACGGCTGCATCGTCCGGGTGAGATACAAGGACTGCCCGGACAAGGACGCTGTCATGGCGAACGTCAGGGGCATCCTGCTCAATTCGTACAGGCACGACAACATTGCCGCCGAGGACAGGGTGTGAGATAATGTCGGCAGAGCACCTTGAAAATCACATATCGCGGACAGGCAGCAAAGATCAGACACATCAAGATGAGGTGTGTATGATGAACAACTACGATACTTACTTTACCGTCAAGCGTGTCTATTGCCTCTACCGCGTCTCCACTCTCGGCCAGGTCGAAAAGGACGACATACCCATGCAGAAACAGCGCTGCCGTGAATTTGCGGCGGCTCAGGGCTGGAGCATCGTGCGCGAGCTATCCGAAAAAGGCGTCTCCGGATTCAAGGTCTCAGCGCGGGACCGCGACGCCATTCAGGAGATACAGCGCGACGCCGTGGATGGCAAATTCGACATCCTGCTCGTTTTCATGTTTGACCGCCTCGGACGCCGCGACGATGAGACTCCCTTCGTTGTGGAATGGTTCGTCCGCAACGGCATCGAGGTCTGGAGCGCCACTGAGGGTCAGCAGAGATTCGACAATCACGTCGACAAGCTGATGAACTACATCCGCCACTGGCAGGCCTCCGGCGAGAGCATCAAGACCTCCATCCGTGTCAAGACCCGCCTCAGTCAGATGACAGAAGCGGGTCTCTACACCGGCGGCACCGTGCCTTACGGCTACCACCTTGAAAAGCGCGGGCGCGTGAACAAGCGCAACCGCGAGGTCTGCGACCTGGCCATCGATGAGGACGAGGCCGAGATAGTGCGGCTCATATTCCGCAAGTATGTGGATGAGGGCTACGGAGCACAGAGGCTCTGCAAATACCTCCACGAGTCCGGCATACACAGCCGCGACGGTAAGGGCTTCCCTAACACCACGCTCAACCGCATTATCAAGAACGTGATGTATACCGGCATCATCAAGAACGGCGACAGCCGGTCGGCGTATCTGGAGGAACTGCGCATCATCGACGACGCAACCTTTGACCGCGCCCAGCAGATAATGCGCGAGCGCACCATGCCGCGCAGCTCCGTGCCGCGCAACTGCAAGGGCAGCTCCCTGCTCGTCGGCAACATCTTCTGCGCACACTGCGGCAACAGACTGACGCTCACGACCAGCGGGCGCAAGAAGAACCGGAACGTCCCGATGGCCAAGTACATCCGCTACCAGTGCCACTACAACGTCCGGCATCCCGGCGAATGCGACGGGCAGTCCGGCTACTCTGTACCCAAAGTGGATTCCATGGTCGAACAGGTCGTGCGCATGAAGCTCGCGGAGATAGCCGCAGCGCCGGAGGCCGAAATCATCGGCAGGCAGCACGAACGTGAGATCGAGCTGGCTCGTATACGGTTGGAACAGGCAGAGGACGATATCACCGGCATTGTCAAGGAGCTGGACGACTATCGCGCAGAGACAATCAAGGTCATCCGCGGCGAAAGCCCGCTCAACGCCCAGCTACTCAACTCGCTCATGTCCGACGCCGCAGACAGGCTCAGAGCTGCGCAGGCCCGTGAGGAGGAAGCGCAGGCGTCGCTCGATGACCTCCTTGCCTCTGCCCAGAGCATACGCGACGAGTACGACAAGCTCCTGAGCTGGGCCGACCTCTATTCCAAAAGCAGCTTTGAGGCGCGGAAGATGATACTCTCCCAGCTCATCGACTCCGTGTATGTCGGCAGGGACTACAGGATGGAGATAAACTTCAAGTTCAGCTTCGACGAATTCAACACCCAGCCGCTTCCATTTTACTCTCTTCAGGAAAATGCAGGCGCATGAGATACAGGGCATAACAAAAAAGGCGAGAAAGTCATCATTTTTAAGACTTTCTCGCCATTTGGTGGACCTGAAGAGACTCGAACTCTCGACCTCTCGGATGCGAACCGAACGCTCTCCCAGCTGAGCTACAGGCCCAAATATTGGTATTTTGTTATGCAAACGCGATGGCAGCCGCGTGAGCTGCGCAAATTCGCTGGAACTGGCCCGCCTGCTCTCCCAGCTGAGCTATGGGCCCATTAATTGGTATTCTGTTATGCGAATGCGATGGCAACCGCGTGAGCTGCTTAAAGTTGCTGGAACTGGCCCGCCTGCTCTCCCAGCTGAGCTACAGGCCCAAGTGCTTGAACATTATAGCACATTTTGCGAATTTGTAAAGAGTAAAAATCAATATTGATTAAAATAAGTTTTTGTAGTAGAATACTCCCGCGGCCCTTTGCAAGGCTGCACCAGTCGGGGAGCCAGCGGTGCCCTGTAACCTGCAATCCGCTATAGCAGGGATGGATTCCCACGAGAGGATATACGATGTGCCGTCTGCCCCAGGTAAGCGGCGTTGAAGCCCCGGTCCCGCGCAACGGACCCCTGTGAACCATGTCAGGCGGGGAACCGAGCAGCATTAAGCGGGTCAGTCCGTGTGCCGTGGGCGTGCCGGGGCCGAGCTGGCTGCTTGGGTAACGGGCGTGTCGTATGTTCGATCAAGGGTGTGCAGTCTTGCAAAGCGCCGTAAATTTATTACTATGTGAAAGGTGTGGGGCCCTATCTACCAGGCTCTTTACCGCAAATACCGCTCCCGCACCTTCGACGAGGTCTGCGGGCAGGAACAGGTCACCGAGACGCTGAAGGCCCAGGTCGCCTCCGGCAGGCTCTCGCACGCCTACCTCTTCATAGGTACGCGCGGCACGGGCAAGACCAGCTGCGCCAAAATACTCGCCAAGGCCGTCAACTGCGAGCACCCCGTGAACGGCAACCCCTGCTGCCAGTGCGCCGCCTGCCGCGGCATTGACGACGGCTCTGTCATGGACGTCGTAGAGATCGACGCCGCCTCCAACAACGGCGTGGACAACATCCGCGCCCTGCGCGACGAGGCCATCTTCTCCCCCGCCAGCGTCAAAAAGCGCGTCTACATCGTGGACGAGGTCCACATGCTGAGCATCGCCGCCTTCAACGCCCTGCTCAAGATCCTCGAAGAACCCCCGGAGCACCTCATGTTCATCCTCGCCACCACCGAGCTGCGCAAGGTGCCCGCCACGATACTCTCCCGCTGCCAGCGCTACAGTTTCCGCCGCCTGGACACGGAGGTCATCTCCAAACATCTCGACTATATCGCCGCTCAGGAGGGCTTCAAGCTCACACACGAGGCTTCCGAGCTGCTCGCGCGGCTCGCCGACGGCGGCATGCGCGACGCGATATCCCTGCTCGACCAGTGCTCCAACTCGCCCGTCATCGACGAGGCCACGGTACTGGAGGCCACGGGCCTCGCAGGAAACCGCCGCGTCGCCTCCCTGCTCTCAGCCATCGGAAAACGCGATGCGGGCGCGGCGCTCGACATCTTCGCCTCCCTCTGGAGGGACGGCAAGGACCCCGCCTCCCTGCTCTCGGACCTGTGCGCCCTCATGCGTGACGTGCTGCTGCTGGACCTTGCGCCCAAGGGCGGGCGCGCCCTGCTCTCCGGCGCCTACGACGACAAGACCCTGCGTGCCTTCGCCCGCAGTTTCACCCGCGCGGAGCTGCTGCGGAACATGCGGCGCGCCCAGGAGGCGCTCTCTTCGCTCAGGGACAATCCCTCCCCGCGGACTGCGGTGGAGATCTGCCTCGTCACACTCTGCGACCCTGGCATTGCCGCGGATCTGCCGGAGCTGGACGCGCGCGTCTCACGTCTGGAGCACGGCGCCCCGCCTCCTCGCGCCCCTTCGCTCGAACCTGACCCTGAACCTGAACCGGAGCGACAGCCCGAACCCGTTCCTGAGCGGGAGCCCGAGCCCATACCCGCCCCGGAACCTGCGTCCGTGTTCGAGCCGAAGCCCATTTCAATACCTGAACCGATCCCCGAACCTGACCCGGAGCCGGCGCCCGCGCCAATTACCGAGTCCGAGGGTGACGGCTACATCCGTGACGAAGCTGAGCCGACGCCCGAGCCGGTGGGCCGCTACTTCGAGCCGGAGCCGGAGCACGCGCTCCCGGACAGGCCGGACAACGCCCCGGAGCCGGGTCAGGCCCCGGGCAGGGCGACCTGGCAGGCCCTGGTCGCGGCGCTCGACGGCCGCCTGCGCATAGGCACCTACCGTCTGCTCTCCGACCCCTTGCAGGTCACCGGTGAATTCAAAGGCAACCTGCTGCGCATAACGTTTATGAATACCTTCGCTGAAAACCAGCTGGGCGACCCAGAGACGCTCTCGCTTTTCAGGAACACCGCCGAGCAGCTCTACGGCGGCCCTGTAGAGCTCGTTACGGGCGCAGAGGACGGCGCCGGGCGTCTTGCCTCCCGCAGCCTTGAAGAGCTCAGGAGGTTCAAACAGGTAAAATTCATCTGAAAGGTTGGAAAAGGATATGGCAAAAGGCGGATTCCGCGGCGGCTACGGCGGCATGGGCGGCATGAACCAGATGAACATGATGAAGCAGGCTCAGAAAATGCAGGAGGAGCTGCGCAAAATGCAGGAGGAACTCGAAGCCTCAAGCTTCGAGGCGACTGCGGGCGGCGGCGTCGTCAAGGCCGTCGTCAGCGGCAAGCACGAGCTCACCGGCCTCACGATAGACCCCGAGGCGGTTGACCCCGAGGACGTGGAGATGCTCCAGGACCTCATCATCGCCGCTGTGAACGAGGCGCTGCGCAAGGTCGATTCGGCCTCCTCAGGAAACATGGCAAAGCTGACCGGCATGAAGGGCCTGCCGTTCTAAAACTCAATATCCTGTCTTACAGTGAGCATACTTGCCGCAAGCAAAGCTTTGCGGCAGGTCATGCTCGCTTTTAATCGAAGTGAGGAATGTAAATGGTAAAGCTGCTGCAAAAAAGCCTCCGTGAATACCGGGGCGTCTCCATACTGACGCCCATACTCGTCTCCCTTGAGGTCGTCATGGAGTGCATCATCCCCTTTATCACCGCCCGGCTGGTGAATGAGATAAAGGCCGGGTGCAGCATTGATGAAATACTACGTATCGGCGGCCTGCTGGTGCTCATGGCGGCGCTCTCGCTGCTCTTCGGCTCCCTCGCCGGCCTGACCTGCTCCACGGCCTCCTGCGGTCTGGGCAAAAACCTCCGGCACGACATCTTCCACGCCGTGCAGGGCTACTCCTTTGAGAACATAGATCACTTCCTGACCTCCTCCCTCGTCACCCGTATGACGACGGACGTCACGAACGTACAGTTCGCCTACATGATGGTCATCCGCACGGCGATACGCTCTCCGCTGATGCTGGTCTTCGCCTTCATCATGGCCTTTGTCATGGGCGGGCGCATGGCCTGGATATTCCTCTTTGTCCTGCCTGTGCTCGGCCTCGGGCTTGCGCTCGTAATCGCCAAGACCATCCCCCTCTTCCGCCGCGTGTTCAAGAAATACGACAAGCTCAACGAGTCCATACAGGAAAACGTCAAGGCCATGCGCGTCGTCAAGTCCTTCGTCCGGGAGGACTACGAGTCTGAGAAATTCGGCCGCGCCGCCGAGGACGTCTGCGCCGACTTCACGCGCGCAGAGCGTATCCTCGCGCTCAATGGTCCGCTCATGCAGTTCTGCATCTACTCGGTCATGGTCTTCACCCTCTCCTTCGGCTCCTACACGATAATCTCCTCCATGGGCCTCGACCTGGACGTCGGCCAGCTCTCCGCCCTGCTGACCTACAGCTTCATGATGCTCATGAGCCTCATGATGCTCTCCATGGTCTTCGTCATGATCACCATGGCGGGCGAGAGCACCAAGCGCATAATCGAGGTCCTCTCTGAGAAGAGCACGCTGACGAACCCCGAAAACCCCGTTTTCGAGGTTGCGGACGGCTCCGTGGATTTTGACGGCGTGAGCTTCCGTTACTCCGAGAAAGCGGAGCGCATGGCGCTCTCGGGCATCGACCTGCACATAAAGTCCGGCGAGACGATTGGCATCATAGGCGGCACGGGCTCGGCCAAATCCACGCTCGTGAACCTCATCTCCCGGCTCTACGACGTCACCGAGGGCAGCGTGAAGGTCGGCGGGCGCGACGTGCGCGAGTACGACATTGAGACACTGCGCAGCCAGGTGGCCGTCGTGCTCCAGAAAAACCAGCTCTTCTCCGGCACGATCAAGGACAACCTCCGCTGGGGCAACAAGGAGGCCACAGACGAGGAGATGGTCCACGTCTGCCGGCTCGCCCAGGCTGACGACTTCATCAGCCAGTTCCCCGACGGCTACGACACCTACATCGAGCAGGGCGGCACGAACGTCTCCGGCGGTCAGAAGCAGCGCCTGTGCATCGCCCGCGCGCTGCTCAAGAAGCCGAAGGTCCTCATCTTCGATGACTCGACCTCCGCCGTGGACACCAAGACCGACGCCTGCATCCGCAAAGCCCTGCGCGAGTTCATGCCCGAGACGACAAAGATCATCATCGCCCAGCGCACGGCCTCAGTCGAGGACGCGGACCGCATCGTCGTCATGGACGGCGGCCGCATAATGGCCGTCGGCACCCACGCCGAGCTAATGGCCGCAAACGAGGTCTACCGCGAGATATACACCTCGCAGAACAAGGCAGGTGCGGAAGAATGAAAAACAACCAGAATTCCGGCGCCGTCGTGCGCCGCCTGCTGCGTACCATACGCGAGTTCTATCCTGTCATGCTGCCGCTCACCCTCGTCTGCATCGTCGTGAACGCCGTGGTGAGCTCCCTGCCCTCCATCTTCATGCAGAACATCATCGCGGTCATAGAACAGAGCTGGCAGTCCGGCGACTGGTCCGCGGCCAAGGGGCCGATACTCCGTTTTGTGGCTATCCTTGCGAGCCTCTACGGCGTTTCGCTCATAGCGGGCCTGGCTTTCAACCAGCTCATGGCCATCATCACCCAGGGCACGCTCAAAAAGCTGCGCTGCCGTATGTTCGACAAGATGCAGGGCCTGCCCATCAAGTATTTCGACGCCAACAGCCACGGCGATATCATGAGCCACTACACCAACGACATCGACACCCTGCGCCAGATGGTGTCCCAGAGCTTCCCGCAGCTGCTGTCCTCGACCATCATGGTCACGACAGTGTTCTGCATCATGCTCTACTACAGCCTCTGGCTCACCCTGGTGGTGCTCGCGGGCGTCATCCTCATGCTCTTCCTGACGGGACGCATAGGCGGCAAGTCCGCCAGCTTCTTCTTCCGCCAGCAGACGGCGCTCGGCAAGGTCGAGGGCTTCGCGGAGGAGATGATGAGCGGAATGAAGGTCGTCAAGGTCTTCTGCCACGAGGAGGAGAGCCAGGCGGACTTCGACCGCCTGAACGAGGAGCTCTTCCGCGAGAGCGAGAAGGCCAACAAATACGCCAACACCCTCGGCCCCATCCTGAACAACATCGGCAACGTACTCTACGTCATAGTGGCCGTCGCGGGCGGGCTCTTCCTCATCGGCGGCGTGCCGAATGTGAGCATTTCCGGCCTGGCCTTCAGCATCAGCATCGTCGTGCCGTTCCTGAACATGACCAAATCCTTCGCCGGCAACATCGGCCAGGTATCGCATCAGGTAAACTCCGTCGTCATGGGCATCGCAGGCACGAAGCGCATCTTTGCCCTGTTGGACGAAGAACCCGAGGCGGATGAGGGCTATGTCACCCTCGTGAACGCGCGCGAGGAAAACGGCGAGTATGTCGAGAGCGCAGAGCGCACCGGCCTCTGGGCCTGGAAGCACCCGCACCGCGCCGACGGCACCGTCACCTACGTCCCCCTGCGCGGCGACGTGCGCATGTTCAACGTGGACTTTGAGTACGAGGAGGGCAAGCCCGTCCTGCACGACGTCTCGCTCTACGCCAAGCCCGGGCAGAAGGTCGCCTTCGTCGGCGCTACGGGCGCGGGCAAGACCACCATCACGAACCTGCTCAACCGCTTCTACGACATTGCGGACGGCAAAATACGCTATGACGGCATAAACATCACGAAGATACGCAAAAGCGACCTGCGCCGCGCGCTGGGCATCGTCCTGCAGGATACGAATCTTTTCACGGGCACGGTCATGGAGAACATCCGCTACGGCCGCCTGGATGCTACGGACGAAGAGTGCGTCGCCGCGGCGAAGCTCGCGGGCGCTGACGATTTCATCACCCGCCTGCCGGAGGGCTACAACACCCTGCTGACCGGGGACGGAGCGAACCTCTCCCAGGGCCAGCGCCAGCTGCTCTCCATCGCCCGCGCCGCCGTGGCCGACCCGCCCGTCATGATACTCGACGAGGCGACAAGCTCCATCGACACCCGCACCGAGGCCATTGTCCAGCGAGGCATGGATGCGCTCATGCAGGGACGGACGGTGTTCGTCATAGCCCACCGGCTCTCGACCGTCAAGAACTCTGACGTGATAATAGTCCTTGAGCACGGCCGCATAATAGAGCGCGGCACGCACGAGCAGCTGCTGGAGCAAAAGGGCCAGTACTACCAGCTCTACACAGGCGCCTTCGAGCTTGAATAAATCAAAATGCTGCCCGCCGGGCGGCCCTCCCACCCCATTTCTTTGGCGCTGTCCAGAGAAATGGGGTGGATTTTACAGCAAATTGTGTGATATCATTATAAACGACAAACAACTCTTATGGGAGCGATTACTATGCTTGGTACTTATGACATCGTCATCGTCGGAGGCGGTCCCGCAGGGCTCGCGGCGGCGATTTATGGGCGTCGGGCTGAGAAGTCCGTGCTCGTACTGGAAAAAAACGGCTTCGGCGGGCAAATAGCCTGGTCGCCCATGGTGGACAATTTCCCCGGCATACCCTCCGTCTCCGGCGCAGAGCTGGCGGACAGGATGTTCTCCCAGGCGCTGGACATGGGCGCGGAGGCCGAACTCGCCGAGGTCACCGGGCTCAGGCGCGAGGGGGCCGGTTACACCGTCGTCACGCCCGACGGCGACTATGCCGCAAAGGCCGTCATCCTCGCCACCGGCGCTCAGCACCGCAGGCTCGGAGTCGCGCGCGAGGAGGAGCTCGCTGGAAACGGCGTCTGCTACTGCGCGGTCTGCGACGGGGCCTTCTACAAGGGCAGGCCCGTGGCGGTCGCCGGCGGAGGCGACGCCGCGCTCCAGGACGCGCTGCTGCTCGCCAACGGCTGCTCTGAGGTTTACATAATCCACAGACGCGACGAGTTCCGCGCGGAGGCCGCCAACGTCCACGCTGCGCTCGCGCGGTCCAACGTGAAGCTGCGCATGTCCAGCCGCGTCGTCGCCCTTGAGGGCGAGGGCGAGCTCACGGGCATCGTCATCGAGCCCGTGGACGGCGGAGAGCGGGAAACGCTGCGGGTGGACGGGCTTTTCGTCGCCGTCGGCTACGAGCCGGGGAACGCGCCCTTTGCCGGCATGGCAGAGCTTGACGCCGCCGGCTGGTTCGCCGCCGGAGAGGACTGCGGCGCCGGCGCGCCGGGTCTCTTCGCCGCGGGCGACTGCCGCGCCAAGACCGTCCGCCAGCTCACCACCGCCGTGGGCGACGGCGCCGCCGCCGCGGTCGCCGCCTGCCGCTACATCGACAAGCTCTGAAGGAGGTAAGCGACATGAAAGCCGCGCTCATCCAGATGCGCAGCGTCCCCGAAAAGCAGGAAAACCTCGACCGCGCGGCACGCCTCATACGCGAGGCCGCCGAAAATGGGGCCGAGCTCTGCGTCCTGCCGGAGATGTTCTGCTGCGAATACCGCAACCGCGCCTTTATTGAGAACCAGGAGCCCGCCGGCGGTCCCGCTTGGCAAATGCTCTCCCGCGCAGCGCGCGAAAACCGCGTCTGGCTCATCGGCGGCACCATCCCGGAGAGCGACGGAGGCAGGATATACAACAGCTCCTTCGTCTTCGACCGCGAGGGCAGGCAGGCCGCGCGCTGCCGCAAGAGCCACCTCTTCGACATTGACGTCGAGGGCGGTCAGAGATTCAGGGAGTCCGACACCTTCACCGCCGGGGACGAGATCTGCGTCTTTGACACGGAATTTGGGCGCTTCGGCCTGTGTGTCTGCTTCGACATGCGCTTTCCGGAGCTTGCGCGCATCATGTCCCAGGACGGGGCCTGGGCGGTGTTCTGCCCGGCTAGCTTCAACATGACCACGGGTCCTGCGCACTGGGAGGTCATGTTCCGCTCCCGCGCCGTCGAGAGCCAGGTCTACACCCTCGGCTGCGCCCCCGCGAGAGACGAGCAGGGCAGCTATGTCTCCTACGCCAACTCCATCGCCGTCTCGCCCTGGGGCGACGTCATAGCCCGTGCAGGCGCGGAGGAGACGACGCTCATGGTCGAGCTGGACAGGGCCTACGTGGACAGCATACGCCGTCAGCTGCCGCTCATGTCCGCACGCAGAACGGACATTTACAGGCTTGAGCGCGTTTGACGGAAAATTAACGCCGCGCGCGTCGAAATTCACCCTTGACGCAGCGCACTGAAAGGCGTTACGTTGTTTTATAACCCAAGATAATGTACAGGAGGCGATGGATTTGCTGAAAATCACCGATGCCGAAAAAAAGGCCCTGAAGGGCCGCGGGCTTATCCTCACTAACGACGGGGAGCACTTTATTGCCCGCATCGTCGCGCCGAACGGAGTTTTTACAAACGAGCAGATGCAGATGGTGACCGACGTCGCGCGCAAGTACGGCGATGGACGAGTTGCACTCACTGTCCGGCTGACGATAGAAATACAGGGCATCCCCTACGAGAACCTGGAGCCGCTTTGCGCCGAGGTGGAGGCCGCGGGCCTTGTCACCGGCGGCACGGGCTCCATCGTCAGGCCCATCGTCGCCTGCAAAGGCACCGTCTGCGTACACGGCCTGTTCGATACCCAGGCCTTCGCCAAGCGGATATATGACGAGTTCTTCGTAGGCTGGCACACGGTCACGCTGCCGCACAAGTTCAAGATCGCCGTCGGCGGCTGCCCCAACAACTGCGTCAAGCCCGGCCTCAACGACTTCGGCGTCTACGGTCAGTGCGTGCCCGAGCAGGACCTCATCAAGTGCCGCAGCTGCGTCAAGTGCGGCGTCATCGAGCGCTGTCCTGTCCACTGTGTCTCAAGGGGCGCAGCCGGCAAGATAGTCGTCGATACGGAAAAGTGCACGAACTGCGGCAAGTGCATCGCTGCCTGCCCGATGCACAGCTTCTCCGAAAAAGAGCGCGGTTACGCCGTGGTCATCGGCGGCATCTGGGGCAAGACACAGAGGCTCGGCACCAACATCGGCGGAGTCTACTCCGAGGACGAGGTCATGAAGCTCATCGAAAAGGCCATCCTCCTCTACCGCGAGCTGGGCAAGACCGGCGAGCGCTTCGGCCGCACCATAGACCGCGTGGGTGTGGACGAGTTCATACGCCAGCTCAAAAGCGACGACGTGCTCTCCCGCAAGGAGGCCATCCTCGCCGTTGCCGCCAAATCCAAGGGCGGCGCGAGCTGCTGAATCCACGCAAAAACGCGCGGGGCTGGTTTGATAGCTTTCCAGCCCCGCATTTTTTATCCATGGGTGTGAATCACATGAAAAAGCTCATCTCAACCCTGCTTGCGGCCTGCGTGCTGCTCTCCCTTGCCGCCTGCGGCGCGGCAGGGACGTCGCCGCAGGCAGACGGCACGGAAACTTACGTCTTTACCGACGACCTGGGCCGCGAAGTCACGGCTCCTGCCCATCCCGAGCGCGTCGCGGCAATGATAGGCAGCTTTGCCGACGTGTGGTGCATCGCCGGAGGCCGCGACTCGCTCGTAGCCGCGGCGGACGACGCCTGGACCTCCTTCGACCTCGGCCTGGGCGCAGACGTCACAAACCTCGGCGCAGTCAAGGAGCCGGGCCTTGAGGCGCTCATCGCCTCGGAGCCCGATCTGATCCTTGCCAGCTGCAACACCGCCGCAAACCTTGAGCTCCTGGACACCTTTGAGGCGGCGGGGCTGTGCGTCGCATACTTTGACGTGCAGACGCTCGACGACTATCTCAACATGCTCGGCATCTGCACCACGCTGACCGGCTGCGAGGAGAACTACGAGCTCAACGGCTCTGCCGTGCGCGCTCAGGCAGACGCGGCCATCGCGCGGCAGACCGGCGAGGCGCCTACGGTGCTCTGCATCCGCGCCACGGGCGTGAGCTGCAAGGTCAAAGGCAGCCGGGATTTCGTGCTGGGCGAAATGCTGGCTGACCTTGGCTGCGTAAATATCGCGGACAGCGAAGAGAGCCTGCTGGAGGATTTGAGCCTTGAAGCCATCATTGCCGCCGAGCCGGACTACATCTTCGCCGTGCTCCAGGGTTCTGACCCTACGGACGCCATGGAGACGCTGGAGCAAACTCTGCTGCAAAACCCGGCGTGGTCGGAGCTGCGGGCCGTGCGCGAGGGGCGTTTCTATACGCTTGAGCACGAGCTCTACAACCTCAAGCCCAACGCCCGCTGGGGGGAGGCCTATGAAAAACTTGCAGACATCCTCTATCCGGATGCGGACTAGGCCGGCGCGGCTGTTTGCGGCGCTGGCAGCGGTCTGTCTTGCCGCCTGCTGCATGAGCCTTGCGCTCGGGCCTGTGAATGTGCCGCTTCCGGACCTTTTGCGCGCGCTCTTTTCCGGCGAGGCCGCCACGGCGGCGGAGCGCATCGCGCTCTATTCCCGCCTGCCGCGCACCTGTGGATGCCTCATAGCCGGCGCGGCGCTCGCCGTTTCGGGAGCGGTCATCCAGGGCGTGCTCTCGAACCCCCTGGCTGCGCCGAACGTCATCGGCGTCAACGCCGGGGCCGGGCTGGCGGCAGCGCTCTGCTGCGCTCTCGCCCCCTCCGCCTATACCCTGGTGCCGCTCGCGGCCTTCGCGGGGGCGCTGTTCAGCGTGCTGCTGGTGCTGCTCATCGCCGAGCGCACGGGCGCCTCCAGGATAACCCTGGTGCTGGCCGGCGTAGCCGTCTCCGGCATCCTCTCTGCCGGCATAGACGCCATCGTCACCTTCCGGCCCGAGGCGCTGAACGGCTATTCCGACTTCCGGATCGGCAGCCTCGCAAACCTCACGATGCAGCGCATAACGCCCGCCTTCTGGGTGGCGCTCTGCGCGCTGGCGCTGCTTTTCACCCTGACGAACGAACTGGACGTGCTCATGCTCGGCCAGGAAACGGCGCACAGCCTGGGAGTTAAAACTGGGCGGATGCGCGTCATATTGCTGGCGCTGGCGGCGGCGCTGGCCGGGGCGGCGGTGAGCTTTGCCGGGCTCATCGGCTTTGTCGGCCTCATCGTGCCGCACATCATGCGCCGCTTCGCAGGGGACGAGAGCCGCTTTCTCCTGCCCGCCTCGGCGCTGGGCGGGGCCTCGCTGCTCACGCTCTGCGACCTCGCGGCCAGGATGCTTTTCACGCCCTATGAGCTGCCCGTGGGCATACTTCTCTCCCTCTTTGGCGGGCCGTTCTTTATCTGGCTGCTGTTCAGGCAAAGGAAGGGGCGAAGCCATGATTGAGCTTAAGGAGCTGCGCGCGGGCTACGGCACATTCGAGGTACTGCACGGGATAAGCATCGCTTTCCCTCCCGGGCAGGTCACGGCCATCGCCGGGCCGAACGGCTGCGGCAAGAGCACGCTGCTGCGCGCCGTCCTCGGCATGGCGCAGCGCATGGGCGGGCAGGTGCTGTTCGACGGCAGGCCCGTTGAGGAGCTCAGCGCCCGTGAGATAGCGCAGAGGGCGGCATACATGCCCCAGGACCGTCCCGTGCCGAGCATAAGCGTCCGGCGCATGGCGCTGCATGGGCGCTTTCCCTACCTCTCCTATCCGCGGCATTACCGGCGCGAGGACTATGACATCGTTGACGCGGCGCTCCGCCGCGCCGACGCGCTGGAGCTGGCGGACCGACCCCTGCCGGAGCTCTCGGGCGGGCAGCGCCAACGCGCCTATCTGGCCATGGTCCTCGCCCAGGGCGCGGAGACGGTGTTCATGGACGAGCCGACGGCCTTTCTCGACATCCGCCACCAGTTCGGCGTGATGGACACGGCCCGCAGCCTTGCCGGCGACGGCCGTGCCGTGGCCATGGTGACGCACGACCTCGCGCTGGCGCTCAGGCGGGCAGACAGGCTCGCCATTATGCAGGACGGCCGGCTCCGCATGCTGGGCAGCCCGGACGAGGTGTTCGAAAGCGGCGCCGTTGACGAGGTGTTCGGCGTGCGGCTCAGGCGCGTTGACACGCCCGACGGGCCGCAGTATTACTTTGCACAGGAGGCGTTTTGAATGGCCTATTTCCCGCTTTTCGTGGAGCTTCAGGGCCGCCGGGCGCTCATTGTCGGCGGCGGGCGGCTCGCGCTGCACAAGGCCGAAAAGCTTCTGCCCTATGGGGCCGAGCTGCGTGCCGTCGCGCCGGAGTTTTGTCCGGAGCTCCAGGCCCTGCCCGGCGTCGAGCTGCGCCGGGGCGCCTTTGAGCCGCGCGACCTCGACGGCGTCTTCCTGGCCATAGCCGCAACGGACGACCGGGACGTCAACAGCGCCGTCGCCTCAGCCTGCCGGGAGCGCGGCATACCTGTGAACGTCGTGGACGAGCTGTCTGAGTGCGGCTTCGTCTTCCCCGCCCTGCTCAGGCGCGGCGCGCTCTCCGCGGGCGTGACCACGGCCGGATGCAGCCCCAGCGCCGCCGCCTGGGCGCGGGACAGGCTGGACGAGGCTCTGCCGGAAGGTTTCGAGGACATTCTCGCCTTCCTCGGCTCCCTGCGCGCGCCGCTGAAGGCCCGCGTGCCAGAGCAGCGGCGGCGCTCTGCGCTCCTGCGCGAGCTCTTCGGGCTCTGCCTGGAGCTGGGCCGGCCCCTCGACGCGGCCGAGCTCGATGCGGCGCTGGAGGCGCGGGCATGAGCGGGCGCGTCTACCTCGTGGGGGCTGGCTGCGGCGGGCCGGAGCTGCTGACGCTCAGGGCCGCGAAGCTCCTGCGCGCCTGTTCCTGCGTCGTCTATGACGACCTCATTGACCCCGCCATCCTTGACCTCGCCCCGCCCGAGGCCGAGCGCGTCTACATGGGCAAGCGCTCAGGGCGGCACAGCGCGCCGCAGGCCGAGATAAACGCCCTGCTTATCGAAAAGGCGAGCGGTGGCGACGTAGTCGTGCGGCTCAAGGGCGGGGACCCCTTTGTCTTCGGGCGCGGCGGGGAGGAAATGCTCGCGCTCGCCGCCGCTGGTGTGGTTTGCGTGGCTGTACCGGGCATTTCCTCGGCAATAGCCATACCTGAGCTCGCCGGCATACCTCTGACGCACCGGGGCCTGAGCCGGAGCTTCCACGTAGTCACGGCGCACAGCGCCGCTGCTGGCGACACACTGCCTGAGGATCTCGACGCCCTGGCCCGGGCGGGCGGGACGCTGGTGTTCCTCATGGGCCTCGGCGCGCTGCCTGAGCTCACACGCCGTCTCATCGCGGCGGGGCTGCCTCCGGAGACGCCCGCCGCAGTGCTCTCCGGCGGTAACTCGCCGCACCCTGCCGATGTGCGCGGGACGCTGGAGGACATAGCCGGGCGCGCCGCTCAGGTCGAGGCCCCTGCGGTCATTATCATCGGCGAGGTGGCG
The DNA here is from genome assembly GCA_900544295.1 of uncultured Eubacteriales bacterium. GTDB lineage: Bacteria > Bacillota > Clostridia > Oscillospirales > Oscillospiraceae > Scatomorpha > Scatomorpha intestinigallinarum. Next base: position 164,094 of record UQUO01000004.1, read on the forward strand.
GCGGTGAGGCTCGGCGGGCCTGGGCTGCCGCTTTCCGGCCTGCGCGTGGGGCTCACGGGTACGCCCGTCATGCAGGAAAAGCTACGCGCGCTCTTTGAAGCCGAGGGTGCGCGGGTATTCTCCGCGACGTGCTCCCGTGTAGTTCCGCTGGCGGCTGAGCTGCCGGAGGATTTGGAAGAAGGCGGCTGGATAGTGCTGACGAGCGCAAACGGGGTAGGTGCCTTTTTCCGGCTGCTGTCGGAGCGCGGCTTTGACTTGCGGCGGCTGAGCCGCTGCCGCTTTGCGGTCATCGGCCCGGCGACCGGCGCGGCGCTGAGAGAACACGGGCTCCTGCCAGACCTCTGCCCAGAGCTGCACACGAGCGCGGGTCTTGCCGACGCGCTGCTGGCTGCCGGGCGGCCTGGCGAGCGGGTGCATCTCTTCCGCTCCGCCCTTGCCGGGCGGGAGCTGCCCGAGGCGCTCTCTGCGAGTTTCCGGCTGAGCGAGACGGCGCTGTATACCGTTGAGACGCGGCTGTGCCGCCGCTCGGGCGCGGATTACCTGCTGTTTTCAAGCGCGCAGGGCGTGCGGGATTACTTTGCCGCAGGAGGCGACGTCAGCGGCGCCGTATGCGTCTCGATAGGGCCTGTTACCAGTGCTGCCCTGCGTTCTCTGGTCTCGGGTGAGATATTGGAGGCAGAAGAAATTTCCGCCCGCGGCCTGCTCTCTGCTGTGCTGCGGCATCGCTCGGGCTGAAGTCGCTGCTCTCCCTGGGGGGTGGGTTGGAGGAACTCGCCGTTTTGTTGGCGGTTATCTTTACGTTGTGCTGCGATTCCACCCCATTTCTTTGGTCTTGCCCAAAGAAACGGGGTGGAGCCCCAAAGAAAGGCGCTTTTGGGTGGTGGCGCCCCCGTGAGGTTTCGGGACCCACCCGCCTCTCCCAC
>UQUO01000005.1 GCA_900544295.1 uncultured Eubacteriales bacterium
TCGCCTCCCTAAAAATCTGAAATTTCTACTTGACTTTTATTAGCAGGTCTTTCACTCTTCACTACTAGATAATAACCAGTAGTCGATTAAATGTCAATAGCTAATTTGAAATTTTCCTCTTGACTTTCAGACGCGCGGCACTATAATAAGTTGGCTAAATTCAAAGATGGTATTTTGTGCAGATTATGCAATCAAGGAGCAACTATGTCTAAGCGTGAGAATAACATCCTGAGCCTGACCTGGCCAATTTTCATAGAACTGGTGCTGCAAATGCTGGTGGGCAATGCGGACCAGATTATGGTCGGCTGGTACGACCACAATCTTGTCGGCGCGATCGGCAACGCCAACCAAATCGTTAACCTGCTGCTCATCGTCTTCTCGGTGATATGCACGGCGGCAACAATACTAATATCGCAATACCTGGGCGCGAAGAGCACGGACCGCCTGCGCGAGACCTACACCGTATCGCTGCTGGCAAACTCCATCTTCGGCCTGGCCGTGAGCGCCATATTGGTCCTCCTCTGCGGTCCGATTTACCGCCTTATGAACGTGCCGGAGGAGATATTCGACGAGGCTGTGCTCTACATCCGCATAATCGGCGCGGGCATGGTGTTCCAGGCTGTGTATCTGACCTTCACGGCCTTTTTCAGGAGCAGCCAGCTCATGAAGCAGACGATGCTCGTCTCGGTGCTTGTGAACGTGCTGAATATTGGCTGTAATGCGCTGCTCATAAACGGCCTCTTCGGCCTGCCCGCCCTGGGCGTCGCGGGCGCTGCCATTTCGAGCGGCCTGTCCCGAGTCGTGGGCGTCGTGGTCATCGCGCTGATGTTCCGCCGCTATTTCGGCAAGGGGGCGGTGAGCGCCGCCTGCCTGCGGCCTTTTCCGAAAAAACAGTTCCGCGGCCTGCTGCACATAGGAATACCCTCCGGCGGCGAATCCGTGTCCTATAATCTCTCGCAGATCTGCATACAGGCCGTCTGCAACCGCTTTGAGCTCTTCGTCATCAACACCCGCGTGTACGTGAACATGTTTGCCATGCTGTCCTATATTTTCGCCTCGGCCGTGGCCCAAGCGGCGCAGGTGGTGGTCGCGCGCTATATGGGCGGGGGTGATACGGAGTCCACGGACCGCTGTGTCCGCCGCACGATGTACGCCTCCGTCGCCATCTCCGGACTGGTATCTGTGCTGCTTTTTATCTTTGCGGAGCCCCTTTGCGGCCTTTTCACGAAGGACGCCCAGGTCATAGCCCTGGCCAAGACCATCATGTTCATCGAGATACCCCTTGAGCTGGGCCGCGCCGTGAATATGGTCATGTGCCGCGCGCTGCAAGCCTGCGGGGATATCCGCTTCCCGATAACCATCTGCGTTATCAGCGCCTGGCTGACCGCTTTCGGCGGGGGAGTGCTGCTCTCCGGTCCGCTTGGCATGGGGCTCGCGGGCATCTGGATAGCCATGGCCTGCGACGAGTGCCTGCGTGCCGGGCTCTTCCTCTGGCGCTGGCACACCCGCACATGGAGCCACATCCGCCTCGCAGCTGCGTACAACTGAGAGAAAAGCAAAATGCCAGCCAAACGGCTGGCATTTTTGCTGTGCGAGTGGGCCTGTAAGCCGGGTTCTGTGATCGACGGCCATCTATCTGGGACGCACGTTGCCGCACGCCTCAAGCCACCTCCTCGGGACGGCCGGGCAGGCCGCATGTCCCTCCACGGTGTTGCTCCGGATAGAGTTTACAGCATCCACCTGTCTCCAGGCGATGGGCGGGCGCTTATCTCCGCCTTTCCACCCTTACCGGGCGCAAAGCCCGGCGGTATATCTCTGTTGCACTTGTCCGAGGGTCGCCCCTGGCGGGTGTTACCCGTTATCCTTGCCCTGTGGAGCCCGGACTTTCCTCACGTGACAGCTTTCGCTCGGCACGCGCGGCCGTCCGGCCCGCTCGCCGGAATATTTTAACCTCCGCAGCGTCCCGCGTCAAGCCTCGGCACTATAAAATTGTTGTATTCGGGGGTGATTGAGGTTATAATCATGGGTTGAGAGGTGATTATTTTGACACTTCAGGAATACGTTGACTCCCTTAAGGGCCGGCGCATAGCCGTGCTCGGCATAGGCGTGAGCAATACTCCGCTCATCGACCTGCTGCTCAAAAACGAACTGCCGCTGACCGTCTGCGACATGCGCAGCGAGGAGGCACTAGGAGATACCGCGGCGCAGCTGCGTGCTCACGGCGCCGAGCTGCGCCTCGGCCCGGGTTATCTGGACGACCTCGAAGGCTTTGACTACATCTTCCGCACACCGGGCCTGCTGCCCATAGACCCCGCCCTCGTCGCCGCAAAAGAGCGCGGCGCGGTCGTGACGAGCGAGATGGAGGTCTTTTTCCAGCTCTGCCCCTGCCGTACCATAGGCATAACAGGCTCGGACGGCAAGACCACGACCTCCTCCATCATCGCGGAGCTGCTGAAGGCCGCGGGCCTGCGCGTCCATCTGGGCGGCAACATAGGCAAGCCTCTGCTGACCGAGATACCCGACTTTCGTCCCGAGGACATAGCCGTCCTCGAATTGTCGAGCTTCCAGCTGCACAGCATCAACATACGCCCGGACGTCGCCGTCGTCACCAACGTCTCGCCCAACCACCTCGACAAGCACCCGGACTTTGACGACTACGTGGATGCCAAGCGCCGCATCTTTGCCAACCAGACGAAGGACGACGTGCTCATCGTGAATCGCGACAACGCCTGTACGGCACGTTTTGGGGAAGAAGCGCCCTCCCGCGTGCTCTGGTTCAGCCGAAAGGAGACCCTGCGCGACGGCGTGTTCTGCCGTCACGACATGATATATTCCAGCCACAACTACGAGGTCGAGAGTATCATCCCCGCCTCGGAAATACTGCTGCCCGGCGTCCATAATGTTGAGAACTACATGGCCGCCTTTGCCGCGGTTGACGGTCTAGTCTCGCCGGAGATGTGCCGCAAGGTGGCGCGCAGCTATGGCGGCGTGACGCACCGGCTGGAGCTCATCCGCAAGCTAGGCGGCGTGTCGTATTTAAACGACTCCATTGCAACCAGCCCGACCCGCACGATAGCTGGCCTGCGCGCCATGCGGGCAAAGCCCATCCTCATCGCCGGAGGCCATGACAAGCATGTGAGCTTCGACGGCCTGGCGGACGAGATATGCGAGCGCGTCCGCGCCCTGCTGCTCACCGGCGACACGGCGGAGCAGATAGCCATCGCCGTGCGCAGGAGCGTGTTTTATGACCCGATGCGCCTGCCCATCAAGATAGTCCCCGACCTCACCACGGCCGTGCTGGAGGCCAGGGCCATGGCCACTGCGGGGGATATAGTGCTGCTTTCACCGGCCTGCTCGTCATTCGACAGGTTCCGGAACTTTGCCGAGCGCGGCGATAAATTCAGAGAAATAGTAATGGGGTTCAAAGACGATGAAGCTGAGTGACATACCGACGGAAATCGAGCGCCTCGCGGAGGACTGCGAGGCGCAGCTGGCCGCGCGCTTCGCGGAGATAGACCGCGTCGCGCGAGGTAATACAAAGCGCGTTATGGAGGCCTTCCAGGAGTTCCGCGTCTCGGAGGCCTGCTTTGCCGGGACCACGGGCTACGGCTATGACGACCTGGGCCGTGAGACGCTGGATAAGATTTGGGCGCGCGTATTTGGCGCGGAGGCCGCGCTGGTGCGTACGGGCTTCGTGAACGGCACGCACGCCATAGCCTCGGCGCTCTTTGCCGCTGTTGGCCCCGGCGAACTGCTGATGCCGCTCATGGGCGCGCCATATGATACGCTCAGGACGGCCATAGGCATCACCGGCGACGCCTACGGCTCCCTGGCCTTCTACGGCGTAAAATACGCCGAGGTGCCGACAAAGGACGGCGGCCCCGACCTCGCCGCTATCGAGCGAGAGGTGGGGGAGAAGCGCCCCCGCGCCGTCCTCATCCAACGCTCGCGCGGCTACGACAGCCGCCGCGCCCTCTCCGCGGAGGAGGTGGGTGAGCTCTGCCGCCTTGTGAAGCGCGTCTCACCGGATACGGTCTGCGTCGTGGACAACTGCTACGGCGAATTCACCGAGCTGGCCGAGCCCACGATGCTGGGCGCGGACCTCGCAGCGGGCTCGCTCATCAAGAACCCCGGAGGCGGCCTTGCCCCGACGGGCGGCTACATCGCGGGCCGCGCCGACCTCGTGGAGCGCGCGGCCTATCGCCTCACCGTCCCCGGCATCGGCGGCGAATGCGGCTGCACTCTGGGTACGAACCGTCAGCTCTACCAGGGCCTTTTCCTCGCCCCGCACACTACGGCCCAGGCGCTGAAAACCGCCGCGCTCTGTGCAGCTATGCTGGAGAAGCTGGGCTTTGACACGGAGCCGGGCCCGCAGGAACCGAGGTACGACATCATCCAGACCGTAGCGCTCAAAACGCCGGCGAACCTGAAACGCTTCTGCCGCGGCATCCAGGCCGGGTCGCCGGTGGATTCCTACGTCACGCCGGAGCCCTGGCAGATGCCGGGATACGAGGACGAGGTCATCATGGCCGCTGGCGCGTTTATCCAGGGCTCGTCCATAGAACTCTCCGCCGACGGTCCCATGCGCGCGCCCTATCGCGCCTTCCTCCAGGGTGGTCTGACCTATGAATCCGGCCGCCTTGGCATAATGAACGCCATCGCGGAAATGCTGGAGAAGTGAGCCTCCGGAGCCGCCTGGGCTTTTGTACAGGCATCCCCTCATATACATAGTATGGGGGTGATGCCTCATGCGAAGGCGCAGGCCGCTCTATCTTGACGTACACCTGCCGCCAATGCGGCGAAGGACCAAGCTGGCAATTATAATAATGCTGCTTGCGGCTGTTCTCGTTTCGGTTTTCATTCGTGGCTCAATATATCTGCGGGAGCTGAGTTGTTCAATGGTGCTCTCAGACGCCACAGACCTGATGACGCTTTGTATAAACGACACTATAAGCCGCAAGCTCGCCTCCGAGGACTATGACTACGACTATTTTGTCACCCTGGAGCACGATGAAAACGGCAACGTGACCGCCGTGCGCGCAAATATGGCCCGCATAAACGCCATGTCCTCGGAGCTGCTCTCCGACATTGTAAAGGCCGCCGATGGGGGCGAGCTGTCGCTGGCCATACCCATAGGCAACCTGCTCGGCTCCAGCTTGCTGTTGGGGCGGGGCTTTGACATACCGGTTGACATAACAATGCTGAGCTCGTCGCGCGTGGACTTCAAAAACGACCTCATCTCGGCGGGCATAAATCAGACGAAACATCAGATGAAGCTGGACGTCGTAATAGATATAGACGTCATCATGCCCTGGCGCACCGTCTCGACACAGGTGGTCAGCGAGATACTCATCGCGGAGACCGTCATAGTCGGCAAGGTGCCGCAGACCTATTTGGATATGGAGACTTGATATGGACGTTAAACAGGAGATAGAGGCCCTCAGAGCCGAGATAATGGAGCACAACCGGCACTATTACGACGAGGACGCCCCGGTTATCAGCGACTTTGAATACGACGCGCTGATGCGCCGCCTGGAGGAGCTTGAGGCGACGCACCCGGAGTTTTACTCGCCAGCGTCGCCCACGCAGAAAGTGGGCGGCACGGCCAAGAGCACATTCGCGCCCGTCGTGCACGAGGTCCCGCTTGAAAGCCTGAACGACGTGTTCTCCTTTGAGGAGCTGCGCGCCTTTGACGAGCGTATGCTCGCGGCGCTGCCCCAGGGCCGCGAATACTGCGCAGAGCCGAAGATAGACGGCCTCTCCATGTCGCTTGAGTATGAAAACGGCGTCTTTGTCCGCGGCGCCACGCGCGGCGACGGCGTGACGGGCGAGGACGTGACCGAAAATCTGCGCACCGTCCGCAACCTGCCCAAGACGCTGAAAAACGCGCCTGAGCGCCTCATCGTACGTGGAGAGGTCTATATGTCCCGCGCGGTTTTCGAGGAGCTTAACGCCGCGCGCGAAATAAACGGAGAGCCGCTGCTGGCAAACCCGCGCAACGCTGCCGCCGGCTCCATGCGCCAGCAGGATCCGAAGGTCGCCGCCGCGCGCAAGCTGGATATATGCGTATTCAACATCCAGAAATCCGTTGGCCGCGAGTTCACGACCCACGCTGAAACGCTGGATGCCCTGCGCGAGTTCGGCTTTGACGCCGTACCCTATACCATCTGCCGCAGCTTTGAAGACTGCAAGGCAGCGGTTGAAAATATAGGGGAGAACCGGGGAGATTTTCCCTACGACATTGACGGCGCGGTCATCAAGATAAACTCCCTGGCCGAGCGCGTGGAGCTGGGCAGCACGGCCAAGGCCCCGCGCTGGGCTGCCGCTTACAAGTATCCGCCTGAGAAGAAGGAGAGCGTCGTGCGCGATATCGTCGTCCAGGTGGGGCGCACGGGCGTCCTGACGCCGAAGGCGGTCATCGAGCCGGTCCGCCTCGCGGGCACAACGGTGACGAACGCCACGCTGCACAACCAGGACTTCATAGACAAGCTCGACGTCAGGATAGGCGACACGGTCGTCGTCCGCAAGGCGGGCGAGATAATCCCCGAGGTGCTGGAGGTAGTGAAGAGCAAGCGCCCGGAGGGCGCCGCGCCCTTCCGCCTGCCCGATACCTGTCCGGAGTGCGGCTCGCCCATCGTGCGGGACGAGGACGGCGTCGCCATGCGCTGCACGGGCGCGGAGTGCCCGGCGCAGAGGCTGAGGAACATCATCCACTTCGCCTCGCGCGAGGCGATGGACATAGAGGGCCTCGGCTCCGCCGTGGCAGAGGCGCTAATAAAGGCAGGACTGCTGACCACGCCTGCGGGCATCTACTATCTTGAGGCTGAAAAGGTCGCAAAGCTCGACAGAATGGGCAAAAAATCCGCCGCCAACCTTATTTCCGCCATCGAAAAGAGCAAGCAGGCGGGCCTCGCGCGGCTCATATGCGCCTTCGGCATACGCCAGGTGGGGCAGAAGGCGGGCAAGGTGCTCGCAGCGCATTTCGGCACGCTGGACAGGCTTATGGAGGCCAGCCTTGAGGAGCTCTGCGCCGTGCCGGACATAGGCGAGGTCACGGCAGGCTTTATAAAACAGTGGTTCGAGGAGCCGCAGGCCCGCCACCAGATAGAGCTGCTTCGCGCGGCGGGCGTCTCCTTCGAGAGCGGGGAGGAGCGGAAGGACAACCGCTTCGAGGGCAAGACCTTCGTCCTCACCGGCACGCTCGATAGCTGGACGCGGGACGAGGCGGCGGCCATCATCGAGAGCTATGGCGGCAAGACCGCGGGCTCCGTGTCCAAAAAGACCAGCTACGTCCTCGCAGGCGAGAACGCGGGCTCGAAGCTGACCAAGGCCGAGGCGCTGGGCGTTGAGGTGATCGACGAGGAGCGCTTCCGTGAAATGATAAGCTGAAACGGGGGTATCCCATGACCGGGCGCGGCAAAAGTGAATATTCCCAGTCTGTGACGAACGCCCTGCGCCTGCTGGGCTGCTTTGTCGAGCGGGAGGAGCGGGGCATTTCGGAGCTCTCCCGGGAGTTGGGGCTGTCGAAATCCGCCGTGGCGCGGCTCGTCGCCTCGCTGGAGGCGGGCAGGTTACTCATGCAGAACGCCGAAACGGGCAAATACCGCCTCGGCGCGGGCTTCCTGCTCTACGGCGACCTAGTGAGGGAGCGCAGCGAGCTCTCACGAGCCCTCGCGCCCGCGCTGACGCTGCTGGCTGAGGAATATCAGGCCACGGCCCACCTCGCCGTACTTTCGGGCGGGGAGCTGACAATCGCCGCCAAGGTCTCGGCGGGGCCGTTCGTGTATATGTCCTCCCGCGTGGGCGGCACGCTGCCCATCCACGCCTCGGCCACGGGCAAATGCCTGCTGGCCTGGATGCCAATGGAGCAGCGCCGCGCGCTGCTCGACAAGGCCGAACTGCGCCGCTTCACGGACAGCACCATCACGAGCCGCGAGGCCCTGGAGGCGGAGCTTTCCGCTATCCTCGCGCGCGGCTACGCCCTGGACGATGGCGAGACGCACGAGGGCCTCTACTGCATCGGCTGCCCGGTGCTCGATGCCGCTGGCCGCGCCGTCGCCGCCGTCTCGGTGAGCGGCAGCCGCGGCGCGCTTGAACCGCGCCGGGACGAGGCCGTGAAATTCATCCGAAACCTCCTGAGAGAATATGGCGCCGGCGCTTGACAAAGTTCAGGCCCGGTGCCATAATCTAATTGAGGTATTCGGTACGATGTTCCGATAATAGGCACAAAGGTGAATACCGCATGAAAAGAAAGCATTTTAGCGCCGCCCTGAGCTTGGCTCTGGCCGCCGCCCTGACGCTGTCCGCCTGCGGCGAGGCGGTCCCGCCGGAGCCGTCGCCCGAGACGGTATATGAGCCGCGCTATGTCGCGCAGGCCGAGCTGTACGCCTATTCCGGCGAGCTTTTGGCGAGCGTCGAGCTGGACGAGTACAGAGCGGACCTCGAATACCCCTTTGTCGGCGGCCTCGCCGCCGACGCGGAGCATGTCTATTTCGACTGTTTAAGCGTGGTATTCATTTTTGACAACACCGGGGCCTATACCGGCTCCGTGCCGTTTGAAGACAGGGCCGCTGTCCTGGGCATCGCCGCGGCAGAGGGGGAGGCGGTGCTGCTGCTGAAGAGCGGCAACGGCTTCTCGCGCCTCGCGCGCGTCTCGCCGGAGGAGCTTGCCGTCACCGGGGAGTTTGAGCTGGATTTCAAGCTGGAATACATTTACGGCGGCGGGGGCGTATACGACTTCGTGGGCTACACAGGCTCGGGTGTCTGTGCCTGCACGCTCGAAGGCGGGGCGGAACAGCTCTTCGACTACGCGGAGCTGGGCTTCGACATGAGCGGGCCGATGCAACCCTGCCCCCTGGCCGAGGAGGATCTTCTCGTCGTCGATGCCTTCGGTGCTTCCGGCGTGGGCCTCTGGCGCTGACGCATGTCGGAGGAGCCGCTGCCCGCGCGCAAAAAGCTCAGCCTGGAGCTGTTGGGCGGTGCCGTGGGGGACATCTCAGGCTGTGTCGCGCGCTTTAACGCGCAGAGCGCGGAGTATTACGTCGAGTTTTCGCGCGAGGACTTTGTGGCCCTGCGCGCCTTTGAGAGCGGCGGCGCGCTCTATTCCGTCGCGCCCTGCTTCGATGTCTCCACCTACGTTGGCCTCGAGCGCCTTGTGGGCGAGGGCACCGGCTGGACCTTCGAGGACTATTCCGCCCTCGCGGCGTCCCTCTCGCCGGGGCAGAAGCTCTTTGAGCTCATGTCTCCGGAAATATTCCTCAAAAACTCCCTGAACAGCTTCCTGCCCACGGTGATGGACTACTCCGCCGCCGAGTGCAGCTTCACCGACGGGCGCTTTGAGGCCCTTCTGGAGCAGGCCGCCTCGGCGAAAACGGCGGAGCAGACGGATGTCGCCGGCCTCGTGGGCCGCTTCACCTCGGGCGAGACCGTCCTGATGGACAGCGTCCTGCGCGGCGTCTACAACCTCGCAGCCCTCGAAAACACCGCGGGCGGGTCCGTGACGGCCATAGGCTGGCCCACCCAGGGCGGCGAGTGCGGCTCCGAGCTGCTTGCAAGCTCGGACATCGCCATATGCGCGACCGGCGACACGGCCGGGGCCTGGGCCTTCCTGAAATTCTGCCTTAGCGACGCGCAGCTGCAGGAGCAGTTAGCCACCACGAGCTTCCCCATCTCCCGCGCGGCGCTGGAAGCCCGGCTGGCCGAGTGCCAGGCCCGGCAGGAGGACGCCATGAGCGCGGCCCAGGCGGAAAAGCTCCGCGCGCTGCTGGACGCCCTCGTCTATAAGAGCTCCGCGGACTACTCAGTGACCGGCATAGTCCTGGAAGAAGCCGGGGCCTATTTCGCCGGCGAGCGCAGCGCCGCCGAGACGGCGGAGCTGGTGCAGGACCGGATAAACACCTATCTCTCTGAACGCTATGGATAAGGAGTTGGTAAAATGAAAGAGATACGCCTCCACGGCAGGGGCGGCCAGGGCGTGGTCAAGGCATCACAAATGGTCGTCGCCGCCGCGGTGAAGGGCGGGCTGCACGGGCAGTTCATCCCCTTCTTCGGTGTGGAGCGCAAGGGCTCGCCCGTGTTCGGCTATCTGCGCCTGAGCGGGGAGGAGATACGCCGCAAGACGCAGATCTACGAGCCGGACGTCATCGTCGTCATGGACGACACGCTCACGGCCATGCCCCAGACCTGGGCTGGCCTCAAACCCGGCGGCACGGTGCTCATAAACAGCCGGAAGCCGCTCACGGAGCTGGGCGTGCCGGACTGCGCGGGCCTCGTCGCGGAGGTGGACGCCTCCGGCATCTCGGAGCGGCTCTTCGGCCAGAACCTGCCTAACACCGCCGTGCTCGGCGCCTTTGCAAAGGCCGTCGGCCTCGTGGAGCGCGGCCTGCTCTTCGACGAGATAGAGGCCACCTTCGGCCCAGAGAACCGCCGCGCGGCGGAGCTGGCCTATGAGAGCGTGGAATATCTGAAAGGGGGCGCGGCTGATGTATAACAGGGAATATGTGACCCCCGTGGGCAACCGTGGCATGTACGTGCTCGACACGGCCAGCTGGCGCACGCACCGGCCCGTCATGGACAAGGCCCTGTGCATAAACTGCGGCATCTGCCTGGGCTACTGTCCCGTGAACTCGATAAAGTGGGATGAGGCGCAGGGCTATTACATAAGCTACGACTTCTGCAAGGGCTGCGGCATCTGCGCCGCAGAGTGCCCGAAAAATGCCATCAGCATGGTCCACGAGGGAGGTGCGCACGATGGGGAATAAGTTGGTGCTGACCGGCAACTACGCCGCGGCCGAGGCCGCCGCCCTGTGCAGCCCGGACCTCATCGCGGCCTATCCCATCACGCCGCAGAGCTCCGTCGTCGAGCACCTGGCAGAGCTGGTGCACGGCGGAAAGCTGGACGCGGAGCTCGTGCAGGTCGAGTCCGAGCACTCGGCCATGAGCGTCGTGCAGGGCGCGGCGGCTGGCGGCGGGCGAGTGTTCACCGCAACGAGCGCCCAGGGCCTCGCGCTGATGTACGAGCCGTATTTCCGCATGTCCACCCTGCGCCTGCCCATGGTCATGGCCATCGCCACGCGCGAGATGACCTCGCCGGAGAGCATCTGGAGCGGCCAGCAGGACGTCATGTCCGTCCGCGACGCGGGCTGGATACAGCTCTTCTGCGACAGCAACCAGGAGATAGCGGATATGATCATCCAGGGCTATATGATAGCCGAGCACCCGGAGGTAAGCATCCCTGTGAACGTCTGCTACGACGGCTTTTACAGCTCGCACCTCACCTCGGGAGTGGATATGCCCACGCAGGAGGAGGTGGACGCCTTCCTGCCGCCGCATGAGCTGAACTGCCCCGCGCTGCTCGACCCCGCCGCGCCGCTGGCCCTCGACCCCATGACTCCCGGCGAGCTGCTCATGCGCTACCGTGAGAACCACCTGGCCGCCATGCAGCGCGCGCTGGAGGTCATAGACGAGACGGACGCGAAGTTCGCCGCCGCCTTCGGACGCAGCTACGGCGGAGTGCTGAGCGAATACCGCATGGAGGACGCTGAGGTCGCCCTCATAACCACCGGCGGCATGACCGGCGCGGGCATGGACGCCGTGGACGAGGCGCGGGAGCGCGGAGTGCGCGCGGGCCTCGTAAAGCTCCGGGCCATCCGGCCCTTCCCGGCGGCGCGGCTGCGCGCGGCGCTCTCGGGCGTCCGGGCCTTCTGCGTCGTGGACAGGAGCGTCTCCTTTGGCTGGAACTGCGGGCCAATGTTTGTCGAGGCGCGCGCCGCGCTCGGCGGGGTGGACGAGAGGGCCTGCTTCTCCGCCATAGGCGGCCTCGGCGGGGCTGATATCTCCGTCGCGGACTTCTCCTCAGCTATAGCCAGGCTGGATAGCATAAAAGATGCGCCGGGCGTGTACGACACGCTCTGGTTCATGAAGGATTGAGGGGGGTGCTGATATGGGTTATATCGAAACACTGAGACAGCGCCCGGATATGGTTTCCCCCGGCGTTTCCGCCTGTCAGGGCTGCGGCGGCGAACTGGTGCTGCGCCGCGTCCTGCAGATCGCGGGGCCGGACACCATCGTCTGCGTCCCGCCCGGCTGCATGGCCGGCAGCGGCGCCATAGGCTGGAGCCACGACACGGGTATGAAAGTTCCCGTCCACATCCCGCTGTTGGACAACACCGCCTCCTTCCTGAGCGGCCTCAGCCACATCTACGAGCGCCGCGGCAGGGGAGAGGTAAACATTGTTGCCGTCGCGGGCGACGGGGCCACGGCGGACTGCGGTTTCCAGAGCTTATCCGGCGCGGCGGAGCGCGGAGAGAAAATGCTCTACGTCTGCTATGACAACGAGGGCTACATGAACACCGGCTATCAGCGCAGCTCCACGACGACGGAGGGCTCCCGCACCTCGACAACGCCCCTGGGCAGCGCTATATCCGGAAAGCAGCAAGCGCAGAAATATGTCCCGCTCATCCTGGCCATGCACGGCGTCGAATACTGCGCCACGGCGACGCCCTGGAATATGCGCGATATGGTGGAAAAGATCGAAAAGGGCCTTGCCGCCTCGAAGCGCGGCTTTGCGTATCTCCATGTCTTTACCCCTTGCCCGACAGGCTGGAGCTTCCCACCCGACCAGACCATAGAGGTCTCGAAACTGGCGGTGAAGAGCAACATGTTCCCACTCTGGGAGTGCTCGGGCGGCAAATACACGCTGAACTATAAGAACCCGGAGCCGATGCCGGTATCCGAGTTTGTAAAGGGCATAGGCAAATTCAAGAAGCTCAGCGCGGAGCAGCTGGCATCTGTCCAGCACGCGGCTGACGAGCGCTACGCCGTAGTTAGCGCCCTGGCAGCTATCTGAGCACAAAAATGCAGAGCCGGACGGTCATCTTTAACCGCCCGGCTCTTTTCATGCCAGCAGCCGGTTGCGGGCGTAGGGACCGAATGGCTCCCAGGCATAGGGGACGATAAGTGTCTCGCCCGCCAGCTGGTGCAGGGCGATAAGCGACTTCGTCATAAGCGCGTGGCCCGGCGGCAGGACGGCATAGGTGCCGTGACTGTATATGAGCCGCCGCACGACGCCCGTTGGCAGTTGGGCATATTCGCAGGGCGTGAACACCAGATCATATCTCGTGCAGAGCGAGGGTGGAGTGTTCTCAGCGATGACGTCAAAGACGAGCTCAATGTCCGGATAGCGCTCCGAAAAGCGCGCCGTAAACTCCCGAATCTGCGCCGCGCAGGATATTTCCAGCTCGCAGGCTATCCTGACGCTGCCCTGGACGGGCATGTTGCGCTCCCGCATGAGGCTGAGCGCCCTGTCGCACTTCTCAAGCAGGCCCTCGGCCTGATTTGAGAGCAGCCGCCCGGCCTCGGTCAGCGTCACGCCGTGGGTCGTGCGGCGGAAGAGCGGCACGCCCAGCTCCGCCTCCAGCGCCTGAATGTGCCGCGTCAGGATGGGCTGAGAGATGTACAGCGCTTTTGCCGCGCGAGTGTAGTTCAACACATGGGATAGGACGAGGAACTCATAAAGCCGCTCTGTGTTCACGCCTGTGCACCTCCTTTGCAAAGATGACGTAGTCGCGGACAAAGGCCTCGGCCTCCTCGTTGAGAGAGGCGCGGTCGTAGAAGAAGCAGGGCGCAGCCGGATACGGCACATCGCTGACCGAGATGCAGACCGTGTTCGGCGGCAGATCCATCACGTCGCGCGGGGAAAGGATTACGCCCTTGCCAATGGGTACGAGCAGCTTGTAAAAGAGCGGGGAAGTTTCGCTTTCGTAAATACGGCAGCTTATACCGGAGGCTTCGAGGCTGCGGAACTGGAAATCACGAAGGCAGTTTTCCCGGGTGCGGGGGTAGGGTATAAAGCACTCCCGTCGAGCTCGCGCAGCGAGACAGTGGTGCGGTTCGCCAGACGATGGAAGCGTGGCAGCAACAGGTATTGGCTTGAAGCAGTGACCGTTGTCTTGGTAAGGCCGGGTATTTCGAAATCACGCATGACTGAGGCGAAATAGATGTCTACCTCACCGGAGCGCAGGCCCTCCTCGATGGAATAGCGCGAGTCGTCCAGCAGTTCGAGGCTGATGTCCGGATATTTGAGGTTCAGCTCGTCCAGGAACGGCCCGAGGTAGAGCGGCAGTCCGGAGCCGGTAATGCCGATGCGCAGGCGGCTGTAACGATGCCGTTCCGCCTCTTTTAGCTCTCCGCGCAGCTGACGCAGGCTTGCCAGAATTTCCTCCGCGCTGGGCAGCAGCCGTTCTCCGGCCTCGGTGAGCGCCAGACCGCCGGCAACGCGCCTGAAGAGCTCCATACCGAGCTCTTTCTCAAATCCACGCAGCCGCGCCGACAGCGTAGCTGGCGGCACTCCAAGCTCCTGCGCTACCGCCTTAATATTTCCGCCCCGCGCCACAGCGGCAAATTCTGAAAGCCTGTCGAGGTCCACTGGCAGCCACCCCTCCTATTTTTGTCCCTGAGTGTATCCGAGTCCCATCCTGTCGGAGGGCGGATAACCAAAGTAGCTCTTGTAGCACTTGCTGAAGTAGGAGGCGTCTTCAAAACCGACCCGCCTTGCAATCTGCTGTATTTGCAGCTCACCGGCGTCTATCAGTTTTTTGGCCTCCGACATTCTGATGTCCCTGAGCGCGGCGTTGGGAGCTTTTCCGTAGGCCTCCTTGAAAATGCGTCTGAGATAGCCCTCATGAAAGTGCATCAGCTTGGCAAGTTCAGATATGTTGAAATTTGGCTCAGGGTAGTGCCGCATCAGCTGGTCATATATCTCCGCGGCGGTCTGACGGCCTTTTGGAGGCGCCTTGAGCGCCTGAGACGTCTTGCGGCATACCTCAAAGAGCGCCGCGCCCGCGCGGCCCTGAAGAAAACCGTCACGCATATAATTAAGCAGGTTCAGCTTGCTGTCAAAAGGCGCGGCAAGCTCCCGTTCACTTTCAAGCAGCCGCTGCATGCAGACCAGAGCGGGGAAGATATAAAGCCAAATATTTCTTCCCTGGGAAATGCCGTGGTTTTCAATGCAGTGGGCATATTGCATAACGATGTCGTGTACGCCCTCGTCCGCGCCATCCAGGAGTTTTGCCAGGAGCTTTTTGCACAGGCCCAGCACGGATTGCTCAGGCGCGTCCTCCTCCAGCAGATATAGGACGTCGATGGCCGGAGAGGTGTCGGTCACGCTCCTTATGGCAGCCTGAGACAGACGGTCCATCCAGTGCTCATTCACGGTGCGGTAGAGAGCCAGATCAAGACTGGAGCGCGTGATGGGTTTGAGCAGAATGTCTGTAATGCCGAAGCGCGCTCCACTCTGGGCGTATTTAAATTTCTCATGGCCCGTCACCAGAATGAACTGGCAGCGGCCTGAATTTGCACGGATGCGCTCAATGCTTTCAAGTCCGCTCATGCCGGGCATTTCCACGTCCATGATGACAATGTCCGGCTCCAGCTCAGAAACCATCTCCACTGCCTGTGCACCGTTTCGGGCATGGCCGAGCAGTTGGGTGTGCAGGCCGTCCCAGTCAATGCACTTTTTGACGTATCTCGCAAATATCTCGTCATCGTCCACTATTAAAGCCCTGAGCATTTTCAGCACCTGCCTGTCAGTATTTCAATCATGCTCACGACCGTTTGCGCTGATACAGCCCGCGTTGTACCTGAGAATGATTTCTGTTCCCTTCATTTTTTCACTTATTGCCTCTATTGAGTACTGACCTCCGCACAGCAGCTCCATGCAGCGGCGAACGCTGTATAGTCCAAAGTGCCCCTCGCAGCGTCCGCTGAGCACCTCTTCAAAATGTGCGGTGTCCATACCGACGCCATTGTCCGCGACGATTATTGTGACCTCTTGACCTCCACGGACGGATACGCTCACGTCCAGCTTGTTGCCTCCGGGCCTGAAAAATGCATGTTTCACGGCGTTTTCGACAAGGGGCTGTATGGTCATTTTGGGAATGGGCAGGCGTGCAGCCTCAGGCTCGCAGCAGAGGGTGTATTCTATTTTGTCGCTGCGGCTGTGTGAAGTAATGTCGAAGTAGAGCTGTACGTGCTCCAACTCCTGTTCAATGCTGACAATATCCTGACCATCGCTCAGTACGCTGCGGTAGTATTCGGCGGCCATGTGGGAAATGCGGCTTGCGTCCTCACCCTGCTCCATCTCACACATGGCGCTTATTGTGTTGAGCACGTTATAGAGGAAATGCGGCTGAATCTTGTTTTGCTGCACAGCCAGCTCCGTTCTGAGCTTTTCGCGGTGGACAGTGTCAAGCCTGGATATAAGCTGCTCTATTCTGTCCAGCATGCTGTTAAAGCTTTTGGAAAGGACGGCGATTTCAGTGCTCTCAGAGCTCTCGTCGCAGCGCACCTGCATATTTCCCTCATTTATCTCATTGGCAGTGTTTGTCAGCGCCGTGAGCGGGGCAAGGGTGCGCTTGGTGATGCTTCCGGCCTGGACCATGGCCACAGCAAGGCCAATGAGCAGCGCGGCAAGCACGGCTATTGCGGAAATACCGCTGCTTTTGTAAAGCTCCAGCGCCGGAATCAGCAGTATCAGCTCGGCGTGGAGAGATTCGACGACTTTTCTCTGGCAAAGCCACAGGTTCCCGTCAAACCAGTCCAGCACCCTGTCGTTATATGAAATGTCGAGCGAGGTACCAAGCGCGTCGGACTCAGTGGAGGACAGGACGGTGCCGTTTTCGTCGCAGAGGTAAATGCGCTGTCCGGCGCATATCATCTGCTCTTCGTACAGCTTTTGAAGCGTGCTGCTTTCGGCGCAGGCATAGATGTAGCCAATTTTTCTGATGTTGTCGATATACCGGAGCATCTTGCCCACCAGCAGCACCGGCTCGCCCTCCTCTGAGAGCGGCAGCTCACGCAGGCCGAAGCTGTATGTTTTCCCGCGCTTGTCCTCGAGCACATTGTGGTACTCAGAGTCGAAGCTGCTGCCCAGTTCGGCCTCCAGCAGCGAGTTGTCGGCGTAGACAATCCCGTCCGTGTCAAACAGGAACATCATAAGCACGCCGTCGTACATTTGCCGGGTCAGGTAGAGAACGTTGTTTATGCTGTTGTATTTTTGAAGGCTGCCGCCGCTTTCCGGAAAGAGGACGGAGCTGTCAAGGTTGTTCAAGCTGAGGAAGGCCGAGTCAACGGCGGTCATAAGGTATGAGCACTGCTCGTCCAGACGGTTGCTGAGCTCATTGGTTTTGCTCTGCATCGTGATGCGCATGCTTGGCAGCACACTGAACCAAACTGTCAGCACAAACCCCAGCAGCATGATTGCGGCTACGGCCGCAAGCAAATAGATATAGGACGCCGTCAGCTTCTTGTGGAAGGACTTGCTCTTCACGGCCACACCTCCTTGCGGCTCCGGGCCGCTCAGTTCATCGTGCTTTTCCTCCGGATCTTCACTCCATCGTGGTACATTGTGATTTCAAACATTGAGCGCTGGCTTGGCATGACTGAGGTCGTGTACTCAATAAGCAGCTCGTTTTGATCCCACGTGGAGCGTTTGAGCAGAAAAGCGGGCTGGCCTTCGCCGCATTCCAGCAGTTTGCTCTCCTCGCGGCTCATTATTATCGCCTCATAAGTCTCAACAGCACGGCTGGGCTGCAGACCGTAATGCTCGGAGAGAATGGAATAAAGGGCATTGTTCTCAAGCCGTTCCCAGGAGAGGTCGGGGCACAAATCAACCGGCAGGAAGGTCTTTTCTATGAGCAGAGGTGTGCCGTCAGCCAGCCTCAGCCTGACGACTTCTATCAGCCGCTCGGATGTGAAGCGCTGGAGCGGGGAGGAACATTCGTCGCGGTATACCAGCCGGTAGCTGAGTATTTTTGAAGACGGGGTCATACCAATCCTTTTCATGTCCTCCGTAAAGCTGTAGAGGTTTCCGAGGCGGCGGGCCACCTTCTGCTCTGCGACGAAGGTGCCGAGTCCCTGCTTGCGGACAATAAGCCCTTGCTGTTCAAGCTCATGAAATGCCTGCCGCACGGTAGTGCGGCTGATGTGATAGGCGTCGCAAAACTCGTTTTCAGACGGAAGCATCTCGCCCGGCGCCAGCTTTTTTGCGCCAATCTGTTCCTCAATGATATCAAGAAGCTGGAGATAAATCGCTCTGGGCGCATTTGGGTTTACCTGGGAAGTAAAATCAAAGCCCATAAATCACAACTCCTATTCCCAACCAAACGTAATAATATCAGCCCTCATGCCCAAACTCGAGGCGGAATGACCCGCTGAGTTTTCCGGCGGATACGCGGTATTTTCTGGCCAGCGACGGGCCGCAGCTGTTGGAGCCGAGGCCGCTGTGGGCGATGTCAAGGCACAGGACGTTACGCCCGCAGGGAACAAGCTCGTGGCGGTGACGCTTCGTAGTCAGCTCCTCCTGCGTGTAGCGGCAAAAGCTGAAGCTGAAGGGTTTCGCAGCGTAAATGCGCACGCTTTCGCTGCTTCCGGAGAGCTTAAGCTCTGAGCAGCCCCAATGGCTGCCGCTCTCCTGCGGCTTGATGTAGGGCTCGATACCCTCCTCGGCGGCGAAACGGTATCTGCCCGGCATTGATGCCCGGTGCTTGTCCACATAGCTCTCGTGCGGACCATAACCGAAATACTCCGCCCCATCCACAGCGGCGGGGAGGAAGAATCGCAGACCGAACCGGGGCAGCCAGGGCATGTCAGTGTTCCGCACCGCACGGATGGAGACATCCAGCGCGCCCCCGGCGCTCAGGCGCCAGGTCATTTCGGCTTCGAGTATGTTTTGCAGCGACACAGCGCCAAGACTGATGCGGCAGCGCAGCTGAAATATCCCGCGCCGCTGTTCTGCTCGATATTCCTTGAGGCGCGGTATCGCCCGGTCATAGCCCGCGGCCTCCCACTCACGGCGGATGTACATGTCGTTGTCCGTCGGCGCGCGCCATATGTTCAGCGCGGCGTCCTCCGCGGCTGTCTTGCCGTCGATGCTGAGGCGCAGTAGACGTCCGTCGGACTTGCTCCACACAGCGCGCACGCGCCCGGAGGCGGCGGAAAGCTCCAAATCGTCCTCGTACACCTCCCAGACCGCGCCGCGTCCGAGCATTGGTTTCGGACTGGCGGCGTGCGTGCGGAGTATTGCCTGGTCGAATCCGACCTCTGTACCGCGCGCATCAAACCACCTGAAAACCAGCGCTGCAAAACCCTCGCCCGGCTGCTGGAATTCTATTCCCAGCGCGCGTCGCGCGTGCGGCGGGATATCTATCGCCTCGCCGCGCAGGCGGCAGAATTCCGTTTCGCCGTCCTCGGACTGGAGCCGGCAGCTGAGCGTAAGATCGTCTGCGGGGCTGAGGAAATCCCGCATGTTCTCAAAGACGAAGCGCCGAGCTTCCGCGTCAAATTCAACGAGCCGCACGGGGCGGATGACCTGCTTATACTCCAAAAGCCCGGTGTGCGGCACCCTGTCCGGGAAAACCATGCCGTCCACACAGAAATTGCCGTCGTTCGGCTCGTCTCCGAAGTCGCCGCCGTAGAGGTAGCGCAGCCCATCATCTGAGGCAGATAGCACGGCGTGGTCGCACCACTCCCAGATAAAACCGCCGCAGAAGCCGGGGTGGCGGCGCATGCACTCCCGGTAGTCCTCTAGGTCTCCGGGGCCGTTGCCCATGGAATGGCAGTATTCGCACAGCAGAAGGGGCTTCTCGGGCCCGGCTGCGAAGTATGCGTCAATTTCCTCGATGCTCGCGTACATGCGGCTGTAGATGTCCAGATGTTCCAGGCTGAATCGACCGCCGCGGCGCGGGTGGATAGAGCTCTCGTAATGAGTCAGCCGCGAGGGGTCGGCACGCTTGGTCCACTCCAGCGCGGCCTCAAAGTTGCGCCCGTAGCCTGATTCGTTGCCCATGGACCAGATGAGCACGCAGGGGCGGTTTATATCCCGGAGCACGAGCTGCCGTACGCGGTCAAGAATGACCTCACGGTAAGCCGGGTCGTCGGCCAGCAGGCCGAAGTCGGCTCCCTTGCCGTAGAGGGCGTCCACGCCGTGGGTCTCGATGCAGGCCTCGTCAATGACGTAAAATCCCAGCCTGTCGCAGAGGTCAAGCAGCAGGGGGGAGGGCGGGTAGTGCGAGGTCCGCAGGGCGTTGATGTTGTGGGCCTTCATCATGAGCAGATCGCGCTCAAGCTGCTCATAAGACGAGCTTGCGCCTGTGACGGGGTCGCTGTCGTGACGGTTCATGCCGTTAAAGGTGATGGGCGAGCCGTTCAGACAGATGCGCAGCTCGCTGTCTATAGCCACACTTCGGATGCCCACACTCTGGGCGATGTATTCGCTTCCGCAGTGGAGCAGCAGGGTATAGAGCTCCGGCGTCTCAGCCGTCCATAGACGAGGCGAGGCGATAGGGATGCTCAGGCCCTCCTCATGGCGGCCGGAGGCAACGAGCACACCGTCCGGGTCGAGTAGGCGAAAGACTGTCTCAGTCGGAGCCCCGGTGAAAGCGAGTCTCAGCCCAACACGCGCTTCACCATTCTTGAGCTCGGTAGTGATGCGCAGGTCCTCAATGCAGTTCTCGTCCCTGTCTAGGATATAGACGTCCCTGAAAATGCCGGAGAGCCGGAACTTGTCCTGGTCCTCGAAATAGCTGCCGTCGCACCATTTGAGGACGAGAAAGCAGATGGTGTTCTCCCCGTCGTGCAGGAAATCGGTGATATCAAAACGGCTGGTGGAGTAGGAGACCTTGCTGAAGCCTGCGAACTGTCCGTTCAGCCAGAGGTAAAAGCAGCTGTCGATGCCCTCACAGTTGAGCACCGCCCGAGTCCCGGCCCGTTTGTCATAGGTGAAGCTGCGCATATAGACACCGCAGGGGTTTTCAAAGGGGACAAATGGCGGGTCGAAAGGGATGGGGTAGCGTATGTTGACGTACTGCTGTTGGTCAAAGCCTTTCATTTGCCAGGACGAGGGCAGGTCGATATATCCATACCCGTCCATGAGTCCGATGTCCTCCCAAAACGGCGCAGTCAGCGCACGGACGTTTTCAAAGAAACCGAAACGCCAGCGCCCGTTCAGGCTGTGAAAGCGCCCCGAATACTCCCGCCTGAGCCGCGCCGCATGCTCGTTGTCGGCAGGGATAAAATAGGAACAGGCAGGCAGCGCCCCGATGCGAATGACAGCGGGGTTCTCAAAGTAGTTTTGAATAAGCATGTTGACCTCCAGCAAAAGCTGTTTTATTGTGATAAGACGCATGAAGGCAGGGGGGCGTATCTGCGCCGGCCCTGCCTCCGCTGCTCATTTGGAGCTTATACCAAGTACGACGGGCGTGGACTTGTAGCCTATGCCCATGCGGTCTATGCCCATGTCGATGAGCTTGAGGAAATGCTCGCGCGTCCTTATGCAGCCGGAGCCCTTGATCTTGGCCTTGCCCTCGGCGTTCTCGAGCATTATTGCGACAACCTCCTCCGTGGCGCCAACGCAGGGCCCGCCGGTGTAGAAGCCGGTGGAGCTCTTTACAAAATCGGCTCCAGCAGCAACGGCGACGCGGGTGGCCTCGGCAATCTGCTGCGCGTCAAGCGCGTCGGTTTCAAGAATGACCTTGAGCGCCGTGCCGTACTTGTGGCAGACCTCGGCAACTGCGCGTATGTCCGCGCCGACCTCGTCCCACATACCGCTGCGTATCCAGCCGTAATTTGCGACCACGTCAAGCTCAAAGATGTCTCCGCGACGGCAGTATTCCTCAGCCTGGAGGCACTTGGAGCGCGTGGTGGAGAGCCCGAAGGGGAAATCGCAAACGACGCATATTTTCGTATCCGTGCCTGCGCAGAGCTCGGCCGCAATGTCGAGGGAGGCCGGGTTTACGCACACGGTACGGCAGCCGTAGTCAATGCCCTCCTGAATGTATTTGCGGATGTCGTCCTGAGTGAACTCAGGCTTAAGAACGGACTGGTCAATGTAGCTGGCCAGCTCCTTGACAGACATATCTGCCGCTTTTTTTCTTGTTTCCATTTCTTCACCGTACACCGCGAAGGATGTGCGCTCCTTTCCAAGATTGGGCGATGGGTAATTCCCTCACGCCTGTGTTGTATGATAATGTATTGATAATTGTCTGTCAACAGCAATACAAGCAAGCATCCTGGTGTACACATCTAATATAGCAAAAGGAAATTTCCTTGAAAACTGGCTGATTGCATAATATTGAGCAACATTATTTGAATAATCACACAAAAATGACAATATACCTGGAATTAGGTTCGTTTTTTCCAAGTCATAAACACAATTTCCATGTACAAGCGGCCGTCTTGCCACTATGCTAATTGTATCATACAACCGTATGAAATCCAAAAACAGAGGAGCAGAGGAGAATGAAAAAACTTTTGGCGCTGTTGCTTGTTCTTGCAATGACGTTTGGCCTGGCTGCATGCGGGCAGGAGAGCGCACAGCCGTCCGCCGCACCTTCCCAGAGTTCGGACCCCGCAGCTGAGCAGACGGGAGACGCAGAACACGAGCCCGTAACGCTTAGGATTTACGTCAGATACTCCGATGACGACACAATACTTCCGTATGACTACGCGGTAGAGTGCCTTAAGGAGGATATGCCCTGGGTCACGTTGGAGCTTGAGGCTATGCCCGCCGATGACAGCGTCAAGCTCAAGTCCATGGTTGCGACCGGCGACCTTCCGGACATTTTCTCCCTCCAGGGCTCTGACCTCATAGACTCCATGATACAGGCCGGAGCAGTCGCCGACCTCACGGAGGATATAGAGGCAAACGGCTTCTTTGACAAGGTCCTGCCCGCCGCTTACAGCAAGCTGTATCACACTGACGGCAAGATCTACACTCTGCCTTACACCAGCACTGAGGTTGCCCTGCTCTTTGTGAACAAGACCATATTTGAGGAAAACAACGTTGCCATCCCGACCACCATTGACGAGTGGGTGGCGGCCGCCGAGACGCTTTCCGCGAACGGCGTCACCGTTCTGCCCATCTTCGGCAAGGAGCAGTGGATATGCAACACCTTCTATGACGCGCTTGTCACGCGTTATATCCCCGAGGGTCTGACCGGCCTCCAGGAGGGGACGACCAGCATCCGCGACGAGGGCTATCTCAAGGCCGCGCAGGATTTGAAGCGCCTTGCTGACGCCGGCGCTTTCCCCGCGGGCGTGACCACGCTCAACTATGAGCAGGCCACCAACATGTGGTACAACAACGAGGCTGCCATGTTCTTCAACGGCCAGTGGGAGATCACCACCTCCGATGCCTATCTCGGTGAAAGCGCTGACTGGATCCCCATCCCCGCCGCTACCGAGGAGGACATTGAGACTTCGCAGTATGCCTTCGTAGGCGGCACCGGCACGGCCGCGGGCCTGGGTGTCTCCGCATGGAGCGAGAACTACGACGTAGCCGTTGAAGTCGCCTGCTATCTGGCGGAGAAGTACGCCGAGTACAACTTCACTCAGCGCGGCGCCGCCACGGTTGCCGTGCAGTGCGACAAGCCTGTTGAGGTCGAACCTCCTGCAATGATGTCCAAGCTGGGCGAGTGGATGCCCAAGATCACCAGCACCACCGTTCTCGCCGGCAGCGGCGGCAACATGGAGCTCTACACCGTGCTCGGAGAGGGCACGCAGAGCCTGCTTGCCGGGGTAATGACGCCGGAAGAGTTTATCGAGAGCATCGCTTTTGTGCTCGGTGAGTAAAAATCAGGCGTTAGCAGCACAAGGAGAGGCCCGCGGGCCTCTCCTTGTGGGTAGGCAGAAAGGGGTGCCCATTCCATGAAGAAGTATCTGGGGAACAAGCGCGTGATAATCTTCCTTATTGCGCCTACCATGATACTCATATCGGTGATGGTTCTGTATCCCATGCTTGTGCTAGTGGTGCACAGCTTTACTGAATGGGATGGATTGAATCCGGCGACCTTCAACGGTATAAGCAACTACATCAAGCTTTTCAAAGACCCAATATTCTACACAGGTCTCAAAAACGGCCTGATATTTGCAGGGCTTCAAGCCCTCATACAGATACCGCTTGCAACCCTGCTGGCATTTGCCGTCAAGCACTCTGGCCGTATTGAGAAAAAATTCTTCCGCATTTCCTACTATATTCCCGCCGTGCTCTCAATTACAGTCGTCTCTCAGCTCTGGCTGTCCATGTACAACGCCGACAACGGCCTTATAAATAAACTCTTTGAGCTTCTTGGCATCTCGTACAGGCAGAATTGGCTCGGGGACGAACACTGGGCCATTGTTGCCATAACCATGGTAAATATCTGGCAGTTCACGGGTTATCAGTTTATTCTGCTGCTTTCTGCCGCGAATTCCATACCCGACCATTATTTCGAGGCGGCGAGGATCGACGGCTGTACCAAGGCCCAGGCGCACATCAAGATAACCATCCCGCTCATGCAGGAGACGTATAAATACTGCCTCATTATAGCAATAACCGGCGGCCTTAACGCCTTTGCCAGCATGAACATAATGACTGGCGGCGGCCCCGGCACCTCTACGTATACGCTGACATACCTCATGTATCGGTCGGCGTTCAAGATCGGCAACTACGGCTACGGCTGCACATCGGCAGTCATGCTGGTCGTCCAGTGCCTGATCGTTTCGATCATCATAAACAGGCTTGTAGCGCGAGAGCGCATAGTTTACTGACAAGGGGCTGAGAGATATGAAACATCATAAAAGGCTATCTGTCGGCTCGCTGCTTTTCAAGGTCATTCTCTACGTCTACGCGGTCGTGAACCTGTATCCGCTCATTTGGATGCTGTTCTATTCCTTCAAGGACAACCTGGAGATATTCGCGACGAACCCCTTCGGCCCGCCTACAGTGCTGCACTACGAAAACTACGTCAAGGCATGGAATACCTTCAACCTGCCGACATATTTCATGAACAGCGTAAAGGTGACTGTAGCAGTCATAGTATTCGTTGTCGTATTCGCCACTATGTTTGCGTATGCAACGGCTCGTATGAGGTTCAAGGGCCAGGGCTTTCTGCGGATGCTGACGCTCATCGGGCTTTTCCTCCCGCTTCAGTGCATCATGATACCCATAGCCGTCCTCGTGCGCGACCTGCACATAAACAACACGCTCTGGGCGGTCATAGTGCCGTATACAGCGTTTAACCTCTCATTTTCGATAATGGTGCTGTACGGCTATATGCGTAGCCTGCCGTTCGAGCTTGAGGAATCAGCCTGCATAGACGGGGCTTCGATACTCACGTGCTTTCTGCGCGTGATCGTTCCAAATGTCAAGTCGGCAATAGCAACTGTGTCGATATTTATTTTCATGAGCGTATGGAACGAGTATAACCTCGCCCTTATCCTGCTCACTCGCGAGGAGCTTAAGACCCTGCCGCTGGGCCTTCTGTTCTTCCAGGGCGAGTACACCACAGACTGGGGCGCCATGGGCGCGACAATGGTCATTGCCAGCATACCCACCGTGCTGGTGTACACGCTTTTCAGCTCGCAGGTAGAAAAGGCCATGACGGTATCCGGTGCGGTAAAGGGTTAAACCGTCGAGGTGTTAAGGAGGGTAAATATGCACAACAGCTTTGAATTCAAAGTCGGTTTTCAGCAATTTGCAAACAGATGCCCTGAGAGCCTGAAGCCCGGGCGTGAGTCCTTCGTGTGGTACATAGAGGAGTGCAAGCGCATGGGCGCGCACTCGCTCTCCATGATGCCCGTAGCCAGGATACCGGAGTCGGAAAAATACGACGCGGGATACCTGGAGTTCTCGGATATGGGCTACGTGCGGGAGATGGCCGCCCTTGCAAAGGAGGCGGACGTGCACTTTGTAGTGTATTGCATCCCGCTTATGAGCCTGGCCGGACTAAAGCATCCGGTGACCGGCCAAGTTGGCATGGAGCCCGCTGCGGCCAGGAAGTATCTTGACAAGATAATCGAGATCTGCGACATCTTCGGCGCTGACACCCTGGGCGGCGGTTATGGCAAGCTTGAGGTAAAGTACAGCCGCTATAACCGGGCCGTGAGCTACGATACAGTCAAGGCTTTCGTGAAAGCGAACCTGAAAGAGCTGGGCAGTGCGCTCGAAGGCACGAATATAATGATGGCCTACGAGAACCACTGCGATTTTACCGGCCGCGAGATAGCGCAGATCTTGGAGGAGACGGACCACCCCAACATAGGCGGAATGTTCGACATAGGAAACGGCGCGGTCATATGCTGCGACCCGATGGCGGACGTGGAGTATCTGGCGCCCTGGGCCGTAGCCGCGCATTTCAAGGACTTCAAGGTCGTTGACAACCCGGTTTTCGAGCACCTCTGGCAGGACATGCCCATGATATTCAAAGGCTGCTGCCTCGGTGAAGGGATAATTGATTTTGACGTAATAATGCGCGCCATCTGCGAGAAGGCAAAGCGCAAAAACGGGATGATACTCATGGCTGAGCCGGCGTTTATACTCCCGGAACAGCACTACAACTGCCTTGAAGAGATGCACGAGTTTGACAGGAAGTGCACGCGTCAGTTTGTGAGCTTCATGCAGGAGCTCGTTGAAAAGTATTGAGATTTGGAGGGCTGAAAAATGAGGAAAATGGGTATCGGCGTCGCGGGATGCGGCTCAACAGGCATACAGTCAGTCTGCCAGCACACGGTGTTCCCAGACGAGTGCGAGCTGGTTTATACTGCGGCGGTAATGGACCCCGTGCCGGGCAGGGCGAAATACGTCGCTGAGAAATTCAGTGTTCCCAAATACTACGAGGACTACGATGAGCTGCTGGCCGACCCCGACGTGGAGCTCGTGACCCTGGCGTCGCCAATAGGCGTGCATTTTGAGCAGGGCATGAAGGCCATACGCGCAGGCAAGCACGTA
Source organism: uncultured Eubacteriales bacterium (assembly GCA_900544295.1). Classification (GTDB taxonomy): domain Bacteria; phylum Bacillota; class Clostridia; order Oscillospirales; family Oscillospiraceae; genus Scatomorpha; species Scatomorpha intestinigallinarum. The sequence goes on from UQUO01000005.1 coordinate 26,762, forward strand.
CATTTCAACAAGACCATGTGCCTTACCGCCGAAGAGGCTACGGCTATGATAGATGAGGCGGCGAAATACGGCGTGAAGCTGGTATCGTCCCCCGGCCAGATGACTTCCCCCGCGCTCCGCCGCATGAGGAAAGCAATACTCACCGGCGAGATCGGCATACCGAGCTGGACCATCGGCGGCTCGGAAGGCGTGCTTTATTGGCACTGCTGGCAGCCCAACCGCGACTTCGGCAACGGCATGGAGAAAATAGACCCCACCTGGTACTTTAAGCAGCCGGCGGGCGGGCCTATCTGGGACTGCACCGTCTACGCCCTGCACGCCATGACCGGCATCTACGGTCCAGCCAAGCGAGTGACCGCATTCTCCGGCCAGCGGGTCAAGGAGTTCGAGTTTGACGGCCGCAAGATAGAGTCTGAGGTTGACGACTCCACGCAGATGATACTGGACTTCGGCGACGCGTTTTACGGAGTGATATACACCTCGCTGAAGGGCGACTTCGGCAATTATAACGGTTTCGGCACCATTACCTTCGGCACCGAGGGCCGGATCATGGACGGAAAAATCGTGGGCAAAAACGGAGAAGTCCAGCTCTACGACCCGAGCAAAATGGATTTGAACTTTGTGCGCGCCAATATGGGGCTGCCTCACCTGAACGACCACCAGGTCACCCTGGGCGAATCGCATATCTTCGAGGACATAAACCAGCTCTCCGAGTGGGCGCAGGGCGGAAAGCCCGCAGCCGGCACGGCGGAGCACGCCAGGCACGTCATAGAGATAATAGGCGCGGCCTATGAATCGGCCAGAACAGGCAGGGCAGTGGAGCTCAAGACGGGCTTCGAGCCCATTCCGCTGGAAGAGCTGTAAAGAGGCGCCGGAGGGAGCAGGACAATGATAAGAGTTATCCAAGTCGGCTATGGCTATTGGGGAGAGAGCTGGGTCCAGTACCTGCGGGACGACCCTAACTTTGAACTTGCGGCCCTGGTCGTCCGAACCGAGGAAACTCTGCAAAAAGCCAGAGTTAAGTGGAAACTGCCGAATTCAATCTGCTTTACGGACTATGACGAGGCGCTGAAACTGGACGCTGACCTTGTCATCATAGTCATGCCGCATTATGCTCACATCGAATTTGCGTGCAAGGCAGTGGAGGCGGGCAAGAACGTGCTCATAGAAAAGCCGCTTTGCGACGATATGGATGAGGCGAAGGAGTTCGCGAAGTGGATGCGCGGACGCAGTGAGCGCGTTTTTGTGAGCCATAACTACCGATATCGTGAGGAGCTTTGGCGCGTCCGCAGCGGAATAGAGAGCGGTGAGCTGGGGCAGCTTGAATTTGTGGAGCTGGACTATCGCGCCGGAATGACCACAGACCCCAACGAACACATCTGGAATATCCAGGGCTGGAGAGGCAGGCAGGTCTGTATGCAGGTCTATGAGGTCTGTATACACCACTTTGATATGTTCCGTTTCCTGACGCGTTCAAACGCGAAGTCGGTCTATGCCCTGGGCTGGAATCCGGAATGGGCCGTGACCCGCGGGCCAGAGTCGCTTTTCATAGTTATCGAGTTTGAAAACGGCGTGAAAGTGCAGTTTTCAAGCCACATGAGCTCAGTGGGCGCTCCCACCGAGTTCCAGGGCGACTGGAAGATACAGTGCAGCCGCGGTCTTGTGAGCTGGAGCTCGGGCGTCGGGCTGAACATAGCCCCGGCGGCGGATAAGCCCGGCGAGCTGCCCGGTCCCGACAAGGTCGATTTCCCGGGCACTGACAGAAAGGGCGTGCTGCACGACCTTTACCTGGAGCTGTGCGGGGAGGGCGGGACAGACCTGCCCAGCCTGGAGGACAACCTCAACAGTCTGGCCATAGCGGCCGCGGTTCTGCTTTCCGCCAAGGAAAAGCGCGTTGTTCAGCTCAGCGAGCTGCTTTGAGGTGCGTAAATGAGAGTTGCGGTAATAGGTGCCGGTCTGGTGGCAAAGACCTTTCATGTCCCCGCTTTTCTGGCTTGCCCCGGGGTCGAGATAAGCGCAGTATACGACAGGCGTCTGGAAAAAGCGGAAGCCCTGGCAGCGCCGCTGGGCGCAAAGGCGTTTACAGATTACGGCGAGCTTTTGCGCTCCGGCGCGGCGGATGCCGTCACGATATGTACCCGCACGGATATGCACTGCTCCATGGCGGTGCAGGCCGCAAAGGCCGGCAAGCACATCTTCCTGGAAAAGCCCATGGCCACAAGCGCCGCAGAGGCCAAGGAGATATGCGAGGAAACTGAGCGCGCGGGCGTTACGTTCATGCTGGGGATGCTCAACCGGTTCAGGACGGAGAGCCTTATCCTGACCGAGCGCCGCGAGGCCGGGTTGATGGGCGATATTTACCACGCCGACGCACGCTGGATAAGGCGGCGCGGCATACCCTCAAACGGCTGGTTCGTGCAGAAGGCGCTGTCCGGTGGAGGAGCAGGCATAGACATAGGCGTCCACGCAATAGACACTGCCTGGTACCTCATGGGCAGTCCCGAACCTGTGGCGGTCAGCGCCGTAACGCACAGCCGCCTGGGGGATGCCGGAGCCCGCGGCCTGAGCAGCTGGGGAACGGAAGCGCCCGCAGGCAGGCCTATGGACGTGGAAGAGGCGGCGGCCGCTCTGATACGTTTTGAAAACGGCAAGAGCATGACCCTTACGGTCAGCTGGGCAATAAACGGCCCGGAGGAAGACTTCAATCTTAAAATATACGGCACCAGGGAGGGCGCAAGCTTAAATCCTTTCGTAATTTACGGCATGGAGCAGGGCTATTGCGCCGACATACAACCGAAGTTCGTGCGTGATGACGCGTGGAAAGAGGGCTTCAAAAACGAAATAGCGCACTTCGTACACTGCGTTGAGAGCGGGAAGCAGCCTGTGAGCTCGGCGCGCAGCTGCTACACTGTGCAGCGAATGATAGACGCTATTTATGAATCCGCTTCCCGAGCTGAGGAAATACGTTTGGATCGAGGTGAGGTATAGTGGAGCTTGACAGGCATTGGTGGAAGGAATGCGTTTTCTACCAGATATATCCACGCAGCTTCCAGGACTCGAACGGCGACGGTATAGGCGACCTGCGCGGAATAATAGACCGCGTGGATTACCTCGCAGACCTGGGAATAGGCGGTATCTGGCTGGGCCCGGTTTTTGAGTCCCCTGGAGACGACATGGGCTACGATATATCCGATTATCGCCGTATCCTGGACATCTTCGGCACCATGGAGGACTGGGAGGAGCTCAGAGACAAGCTGCACTCTCGCGGTATCAGGATACTTGTGGACCTCGTGGTGAACCACACCTCGGACGAGCACCCCTGGTTTGTAAGTGCCCGCAGCAGCCGTGACGACCCGAAGCACGACTATTATATCTGGAGAGAGGGCAGGGAAGGGAAGGAGCCCAACAATTGGGCGTCCTTTTTCACCCCTTCCGCGTGGGAGTATAACCCGCAGACGGACGAATACTACCTGCACCTCTTCTCCAAAAAGCAGCCGGACCTCAACTGGCATAACGAAGCCGTGCGCAAAGAGGTATATGAAATGATGTCCTGGTGGCTTGACAAGGGCGCGGACGGCTTCAGGATGGACGTTATAAACCTGCTGTGCAAAACCGACGGCCTGCCGGATGCCTCCGGGCCGACGGACATGAACGGCTATGTTTTCCCGGTTGAGCACATGTGCGACGTTCCGCCCATACACGAGTACCTACAGGAGATGGCGGAGCAGGTATACGCGGACAAGGACATCTTCACCGTAGGCGAGTGCATAGCGCTGAACACCGAAGAGGGGAAGAAGTATACTGCCGGAAAAAAGCGCGAATTGGACGCCGTGTTCTCCTTCGAGCACATAGACATGGACGGCCAGCCGCTTGGCAAGTGGTATTACAGGCCCTGGGAGCTGCCTGAGCTCAAGGAGCGCCTGACCCGCTGGCAGAGCGAACTGCACGACGGCTGGCTCGGCCTTTTCTGGTCCAATCAGGATCAGCCACGGGCGCTCTCGCGCTTCGGCACCACGGGCAAGTACAGAGAGCGCTGCGCAAAAATGCTGGCGATGGTCCTGCATACGCTGCGCGGTACTCCGTTCGTCTATCAGGGCGAGGAATTGGGCATGGTAAACGTCCCGTGGACCGACGTGAGCCAACTCCGGGACATCGAGAGCCGCACTTTTGCAGAAAACTGTCGCCGAACCGGGGCGGGCGAGGAGTTTATGTGGGATGCAATACACCGCAAGGCCCGTGACAACGCCCGGACGCCCATGCCCTGGGACGGCAGCCCCAACGGTGGCTTCACCAGCGGAACGCCCTGGATAATGCTCAACCCGGACAACGACGAGATAAACGTTGAAAAGGCTCTGGCAGACCCTGACTCCGTCCTGCACTTTTACCGTCGCATCATAGCAATGCGCAAGGAAAACCTCATCATGCCATACGGCGAAGTAGAGCTGATATGGCCGGAGGACAAGCAGGTCTTTGCGTATTTTAAGCGCTTGGAGGGAGAGACCTGGCTTGTCGCCGCTAATTTCAGCGAAAACGAAGTTGTTCGCAGCTTCCCAGAGGGCGCCGCAGCCCCGGAACTGATACTCACGAACGCGGAAGACTGCGAGTGGCAAAGCGAAGGCCGCCTGAAACTTGCGCCGTATCAGGCCGTCATATTGCGCCTTTCATAGAGAATCGCGCGGCAAAAAAAGCACGCCTCCCCGGCAGGGGAGGCGTGTTGTCATTCCTTTTCTTCTTCCTCTTCAACAGGAGGGAGCTTTTTTATTTCCACCTCGGTGACGCGGCGGCTGTCCACTGAGAGGACGGTGAAGCTGAGGCCGTCAAAGCTGAAGCTGTCTCCGGGCTTGGGGATGCGGCCGAGCTGTTCCATGACCCAGCCGCTGAGAGTGACGCTTTCACTCTCGCAGGCGATGTCGAAGCGCTCGAACACCTCGTCCAGTTCAGCCGAGCCGCTTACGCGATAGCTGTCCTCACCGGTTTGCCTGAGCTCTTCCACGACCTCGTCGTGTTCATCCCAGATGTCGCCAACCAGCTCTTCCAGGATGTCCTCCATAGTTACGATGCCCAAAGTACCGCCGTACTCATCCGTGACGACTGCCATGTGTGCCTTGGCCCTTTGCAGAGTCTTGAGCAGGGCGCTTATTTTTATGCTGGGCGGGACGTACACAGGCTGAGACATGATGGCGGCGAGTCCGCCGTCCGCTATGCCGCGGTCATAGAAATCCTTCTGGTGAACAACGCCGACTATGTTGTCTATGCTGCCGTCGTAAACAGGCAGGCGTGAAAAGCGCGAGCTGCGGAAGGCGGCCGCGACGGTCTCCTCGTCCGCGTCGAGCTGGACAGCCACAAGGTCCACGCGAGGGGTGAGCACGTCGCCGGCCTCCTGCTCAGTGAATTCAAGCGCGCTGCGCAGCAGTTCGACCTCGTCGCTGTCTATGCCGCCGCCCTCTCCTGCCTCGTCCACGATGACAGAGAGCTCCTCCTGCGTCATGCTCCGGTCGCCCTTCACGCGGAAGAGTTTGGCGACGAGCTTTTTCCAGAGCCCGAAAACCCAGCTCAGGGGCATCAGCACCCACATGAACACGCGCAGCAGCGGCGCAGAGAAGCGCGCGAAGCTCTCCGGCGCCTCCTTGGCGACGCTTTTCGGGGTTATTTCGCCAAAAATAAGCACAACAACGGTCACAACGACGGTGGATACCGAGGCGCCCTTGTCCGAGTCGTTCAGCAGTCTGATAAATGTGACCGTACCGATGGACGACGCCGCGATGTTGACTATGTTGTTGCCGATGAGCAGGGTGGAGAGCAGCTTGTCAAAATCCGAGACGAGCTTCAGCACCTCTGCGGAGCGCTTGTCGCCCCTGTCGGCCTCCGCCTTCAGGCGCGCACGGTTGAGCGATGAGAACGCTGTCTCTGTGGCTGAGAAATACGCCGAGAACAGCACCAGGACCGCCATTATGACGATGCTTGTAAGATAATCCATAGTTTATGTATGACCTCCAAAAATCATATCTATACGGATGAAAGCCATTTCAGGGCGCAAAAAAGCGCACCTGTGCCCGGCTTGGGTACAGATATGCGCAACATATGGCGGTCACAGCAGGGGTATGCCAGTTTCCGTCGCTACTATCGCTGTCCTCCATGGGACCGGGCTCGCTCCTTTCCTGATTCCGCGCCTGGGCGCAGTCAATAGCGGGATTATACACCACTAATTGCGCTTTGTCAACCGCACGCGCGGCGAATATGCAGTTATTGCCATGCGGAGAGTGATATGACGAGTTCAGAGAAAAACTAAAAATCAGCATAAACGCTGAGGGAGGCGGCGAAAGAACGCCGGTCAAATTTGCTGCGGCAGAGCTTATGGGATTGTTAATAATGCTGAATTAATGGCAATAAGCACAAAGCGGGCTTCGACGCTTTGTAGATATTGTGTTATGAAGATTAAAAAATATAGAATAACAAAAGCGCTTGAGCTAATTCTCAAGTGTGAATATTGAAGTTAAAATTGAATCAGAAAAGGGCGAAAGCCACGTGTATTTAAAAAGATGATATGGAGGAGAAAACGAAGTGAAAAAGCTATTTAGTCTTTTGCTTGTCGCAGCGCTGCTCATCGGTCTGCTCGCCGCCTGCGGAGAGCAGAAGGCGGCGCCCACCGGGGGCGAAAGCGGAGAGGGCAGTGGCCTTATCGGAGTTTGTATGCAGAACATGTCCACATGGGCGAGGTCGTCTCCGAGGCTGAGCGCATCGAAAACCCCGTCTACTGCGAGATGATAGCCGAGCGCGTGACAAATCTGGCTGACTGCACCACTGAGATGGACATCTCCGGCGACAACCGCTCCGTCGTTGCGGGCGTGCTGACCGACGACCCGAACGTGCGTGTTATCATTGCGTATAACTCCCTTGTTTCCACGGCCTGGACTACGGCAAGTCCAACCCCAACAGCATCGGCCTGTATTTCCCGATAGACGCGGAGCTGAACGGCGGCAACGCTGCCCTCGTCTGCTTTGACACCTCGCCCTACATTGAGAGCTTCACCTATGAAGAAGTGCTTGCCCGCGAAAACCTGATGGTCTACTGGGATGAGCAGAACGGCTACAACGACACCATGCAGGAGAATCAGGGAAGCGGGGAGGCCCCGGCCACCGCTGGCGGTGAATTCGAAGGCGGCACGAGCTACGTCGCCATGATGGAGGGCATAGGCGGCCAGGAGGCTCATCTGTTGGCCATAGGCTTTGATGCCATCAAAAACTATCCCAAGCCTGTCGTGCGCATACACAAGGACAAGGTCGGCGCCGGCAAGGCCTCCTGAGGGGGTGGGTCCCATGAATGAGCCTAAAACCTCGCCCGGCCTTGGCGCGCCGCCACCGGGCTGGACTCCGCCCATGGCAGATATCAGCTGGGTACGCCGGAAGTACCTTGACATTCCATATGCAGGGCAGAGCCCGAACCAGCGGCTAGACATCTATCTGCCGCAAGAGGGGGAGGGGCCGTTCCCTCTGCTCATACACGTCCACGGCGGCGGTTTCGCCTTTGGCGACAAGCGCGACGACCACATGAACGCCTACCTAAAGGCCCTCGGCTGGGGCTGGGCCGCCGCTTCTGTGGAGTACCGCCTGAGCGGCGAAGCGCCCTTCCCGGCAGCCGTGCTGGACTGTCGCAGCGCCGTGCGCTATCTGCGTGAAAATGCGGCTGAATACCACCTTGACCCTTCGCGCTTTGCGGCGATCGGCGGCTCTGCGGGCGGGAACCTCGCAGCCATGCTGGGCATGAATGTGCCTAACGGCGCCTTCCCGGGCGAGGGCGACTCCGGGAGCTATGCAGCAGAACCCAGTGTCGGCGCCGCTGTGGCACAGTTCGGACCCATGAACTTCCGCACTATGGACGAGCAGGCGCGCCGCAACGGCGTCAGCAATGTGGACCATGACGAGCCCTTTTCGCCCGAGTCCCGCTATCTCGGCTGCCCAATACCTGGCGCCTCCGAGGCGCTCTGTGCAGCGGCTGACCCAGCGAGTTACGCCGGGCCGCGGATGTGCCCCATCTATGTGCAGCACGGCACCAGAGACAGGCTCGTCCCCTATGAACAGTCTGTAGAATTCGTCCGCGCGCTGCGCGAGAGGGGAGTTGGCGAGCGCGTGAGCTTCCAGCCACTAGAGGGCGCGGACCACGAGGACAAGGCGTTCTTCACAGATGAAAATCTAAACCATGTCAGGGCCTTCTTGGAGGCCATTTTGGGGGAGGGAAACAAATGACGAAGCGTATACCGGCCCTGCTCCTTGCGTTCTGTCTGCTGCTGAGCCTTGCCGCCTGCGGCAGCGAAGCGGAGCAGCCAAGCGCAGAGCCCACGCCGGAGCCTACGCCTTCGGCTCCGGCCCTGCCCGCGGGCAGCTACAGCTTTTCTGAAGCCGCGATGGGCGGCGCCTTCACAGTCGAGTGGGAGCTGGAGCTGCGCGAGGACGGCACATATACCATCATCGAGCACAACCCCTTCATGGGCGACCTCAGCTACGAGGGCGAGTACACCGTGGACGCCGACGGCGTGGTCACGACCCTGCCCTTTGAGGGCGAACCGCCCATGGCCGAGTTTTTCGAGGCCGACAAGAGCTGCAAATGGACGCTCGACGGCGAAAACTGCAAGCCTGTCAACTATGTAGAGAGCGGAGACGCCCCGGCGGAAGAGGGCGGCCTTGCAGGCATAAAATACGCCTCCAATTCCGAGGTCCAGGTGCTGGATATCCACCTGCCGGAGGGTGAGGGGCCGTTTCCGGTCATCGTGCTCGTCCACGGCGGCGGCTTTCTCTTCGGTGACCAGGCCATGCCCATTATCCAGCCGGTCATAGACGCCGGAACGGCTGCGGGCTGGGCTGTTGTGAGCGTGGACTACCGCAAGTCGGGCGAGACCGAGTTCCCGGCGGCGCTGGCCGACGTAAAGGCCGCCGTGCGCTTCGTGCGCGCCAACGCAGAGCAGTACGGTTTTGATGCAGAGCGCCTCGCCATCTGGGGCGAGTCCGCGGGCGCTTACCTTGCGCTTATGACCGCCCTAACCCCCGAGGTCGCTGAGCTCAACGGCGACGTGACGGAGAATCTGGAGTGCTCCTCCGCAGTCTCGGCCCTCGTGGACTTTTATGGACCCGTGGAGTTCTGGACGATGGACGCCGAATACGCCGCGCTGGGCAGGGAGGATACGAATTTCGCCACCTCCGAGAGCTTTGAGAGCAAATTCCTCGGCTTCCCCGTGGGGGAGGATGAGGCCGCGACCTACGCCTCCTACTGGGTTAGTTACACCTACGCCCTGCCTGCCGATTTCGCCCTTAGCGCCTGGATACAGGTGGGCGACGCCGACCAGAACGTCCCGTATACCCAGTCCGTGAACTTTGCAGAGCGCCTTAGCGCGCTGCTGGGCGAGGACAGAGTCAGCTTCAGCATCATCGAAGGCGCGGCGCACGAGAACGCGCAGTTCTACACCGAAGAAAATCTTGCCGCTGTACTGGAATTCCTCAGCGGCGCGATAGGATGACAAAAAATGATCACAGGCACTTGGTTTTTCGACGAAAAATACAACTGCTGGTGCCTTGAGGATGTGCCGTACACCGAGAGGCCAACCTCTCCAAGATACCAGCAGCTGAGCATCTTCGTCCCCGCGCCCTACATGAGCGCGCCGGGCGTCGTGGATGAGCAGGGCCGCTTTGGCCCTTACACTTCCCGCACAGTCCCGGTTGTATTTGAGAACAACTCCGCCGGCTATATGCAGATGCCCCACACCTGGCTCGGCGGCCCGCGCTGCTACGCGGAGCAATATTTGGAGCGTGGCTTTGTGTATGTCACCTGCGGCTGCCGCGGCCGCGAGTCGAGGGACGCGGAAGGCAGGCTGACAGGCAAGTCCCCGGCGGCGCTAGTGGACCTCAAAACTGCCCTGCGCTTTTTGAGGCACCACCGCGCTCAACTGCCCGGCGACTGGGAACGCGTCGTCTCTGCGGGCTGGAGCGCAGGAGGGGCCATGAGCACATTGCTGGCCGTATCCGGCGACAACGCCGTCTTTGACGCCTATCTAAAAGAAAATGGCGCATATATGGACGAGAGCGACGCCGTCTGGGCAGCGCAGATCTATTGCCCTATAGTGGATCTGCAGCACGCGGACATGGCCTACGAGTGGTTTTTCCACGCTGACAAGACCTGCGAGGACTCTCCCGCCGGCCCCGCAGAGACGATGACGCCATTTAAGGAAGCGCTTTCCGCGCTGCTGGCGAAGAGGTACGCGGAGTATTTTAACTCCCTTGGCCTGCGCGCACCCGGCTCTGGTGAGACGCTGAGTATAGAGGACGGGCGAGGCGGCTCCGCCCCCGCCTGTGCCTCCGGACGCTCCGCCCCCGCCTCCGCTTGGCGAGCTGATGCTCCGCCCGCCTAAGGGCGTTGACGCGCCGCACTTTGAACCGCCCATGCTGCCCGTCAAGGGCACGGACAAGCGCGCCTGGCTAAACTGGGACGGTGAGAGGGCACATATCAGTGGAATAGACGACTACGTCCTTAACCACCGCCGCCGCATGAAGCCCTGCACCTCCTTCGATAAACTCAGCCGCGACAGCGGCGAGAACGAAGAATTTGGCTCCCCGGAGCAGAACCTGCGCCATTTCAGCCGCGATGTTGCAGAAGCGCTCTCAGAAATGTCTGCAGAATATCCCGAGGCAAAAGCGCTTGCCGCAGAATACGCCCGCGACATAGCGCAGCCGGGCCTGGAGGACATTGTGCGGCTCATAGACCCCTACAGCTATATCGGCCAGCCCGGCAGCAAGCAGGCTCGGAGCCTCCGCATAAGAGTAGGCGCCCGAGACGCCGACACCTCACCGATGATAGGCTTGACCCTGGCGCTCAGCCTGAGCGCCGCCGGCATTGACACCGACTACGCCCTGGTCTGGGACCAGCCTCACAGCGAAGCCGACTATCCCGGCGAAGTCTGTGACTGGATAGACTCACTGAGCAAATAAAACACAGGCCCCGAATACTCGGGGCCTGTGTTTTTAATTTATTCAGGCTCAGTTGCAGGTGAGCCAGCCGCCGTCGGTGGGCAGAACCACGCCGTTTATGTACTTTGCCTCGTCGGAGCAGAGGTAAACCATAGCCTAGGCGGAGTCCTCGGGCATACCCAGGGTGGGGAAGGGGGTAACGCTCTTGAACCAGGCGCTGATGCGAGGGTCCTCGTACAGATAGGCCGTCTTGGGCGTCCAGACAAAGTTGGGCGCGAGGCAGTTGAAGCGGATGCCGGTCTTCGGGCTGACCTTCTTGACCATGTTCAGCGTTCCGTTCTGGATGGCGGCCTTGGATATGGGGTAGCTGCTGAAGCCGCTGCCGTTCCAGGAGAGGGCGGTGGAGGAGGAGAAGTTGAGGAAGTTGCCGCGGATCTCGTTGTCGATCATGTACTTGAGCACGGTCTGGTAGGAGTGCAGGACGGCGTCGAGGTTCATATCGAGCACCGCGTGCAGCTTTTCCACGGTGAGCGTATCCCAGTCGCCCGCATACTCGCCGACGGCAAAGCGGGCAGCGCCGTTTACGCAGATATCGACCGTGCCGTAGTTTTCGAGGGCGGTGGCGAGCAGCTTGTCCCAGGTCTCGCGCTGGGAGGCATCGCCGACAACGGCGACGGCCTGGCCGCCGGCGGCCACTATCTCGGCGCACTTTTCCTCGACATGGGGGTCAATGTCGCACATCACGATTTTCGCGCCCTCCTGGCAGAAGAGCTCGCTGGCCTTGCCGCAGATGCCGCCGTCGGCGCCGGTGATTATAGCAACTTTATTGAGAAGACGATTCATTTGTATTTCCTCCTTATCAGCCCTTATTGCGGTTCTTTATGCAGCGAAGCTGGTTTTCCATGACGCCGTAGGACAGGCGAACATAGGAGATGCGCCACACGCCATCGCTGCACTTGAGCATGTCGTCAACATAGAAGCCCCAGCCAGCGTAGACTTCTCCATTGTCCTTGTAGGTGTGCCTGTCGTTCATGCGGGTGAGGACGCGGGCGTGGGTATCGTCTATGAACTGAACGATTTGGTTGTGACCGAAGTGCATGGGGACCATGTTCTCCTGCGGCCCGATCGACCACTGATTGAGGCCAACCTGCTCGTCAGGCGTGAGGTGCTTTTCACCGCCGCCCATGCTCACGCGGAAGCCCTCGGGGGCCTCGTCCGTGTAGACATCCTTGAAGACCTCCCAGTCGTTGAGGTCGTTGGCCCAGAAATAGCGCGCCTTGGTAGCAAGGATGGCAGGGATCTCCGCAAGCTGCTCCGGAGTATACGGACGGACGTCGCGTATGATCTCACGGGCCAGGGCGAGGGTCTCCTCGTTGTAAGGAATGGTGATGTTCTGCATGGCGATTTCCTTTCTATATGATATTTTGTTGCGCTCAGATGGAGGCTACGGCCTCGTAGGCCTCAGTGGTGGCGGCCAGAATGTTGCGGCACTTGGAGCTGTCGCCCACGGGGATGACGCGGCAGATGTCGGAGAGCTCCTCGCCCCTGGAGGCGTCGGGGGACCAGCCCATGGCCAACAGGACGGTGTCGCAGTCTATGTGCCGCCTGCCCTCGGCGGTCTCGACGATTATGCCCCCGGCGTCCACCTCGACGAGCTTTGTGCCGGTGAGGTAGGTCCCGGTGCCGGCGGCCATGAGTTCCTTGAGTACATTCGCGTTCTGAACAAAGGGCGGGTCGGGCATGAGCTTGTCGGCCATTTCAACCACGGTCACGTCATGGCCGACGGTGTTGAAGTGAATAGCTGCCTCTATACCAACCTGTCCGCCGCCGATTATTGCAAGGTGTTTTCCAAGCGGCACGTAGTTGCGCAGGGCTTCCTCGCAGGAGTAGACATTGCTGCGGTCGAGGCCGGGGATGCTCTTCGGGCGCACAACGTCGCCTCCGGCGGCCCAGATGAGCACGTCGGGCGCAAACTCCGCCACAGTCTCGCGGTTGGCCTCCTTGAAGAAGCGGACAGGTACCCCTGCCTTGATGAGCTGGACGTTGTAGTAGTTCGGCAGGCGGAGCATGTCGGCCTTCATGTACGGCGCGGAGGCCGCGAGCGTCTTGCCGCCGATGGTCCCGCTGCGCTCCCAGAGCTCGACCTCATGTCCGGCCTGCTTGGCGAGCAGCGCCGCAGTGCAGCCGCCGGGGCCGCCGCCGACCACCAGAACGCGCTTCGGCGTCTCTGCTGCGGGGGCCTTGCGCTCGTCCTCGAAACCGGCGTAGGGGTTCAGCGCGCAGCGCAGGTGTACGCCCTTGAGCACGCTGCCAATGCAGCCCTCGTTGCAGGAGATGCAGGGGAGGATGTCCTCGGGCCTGCCCTCGGCGAGCTTGTTCGGCATGTCGGGGTCGGCAATGAGGCCGCGGCCGATGACGGCGAAGTCGCAGATGCCGTCGCGCAGGGCGGCGGAGGCCTTTTCGTAGTTGGAGAGGCGGCCGTGGGTCAGCACGGGGATGGAGACGGCCTCGCGCACGGCCTTGGCGCTGTGCAGCTGCAAAACGGCCTCCTGATAGAACACCGCGGGCATGGAGAGCTGCCACTTCTCATAACAGCCCGCGTCCACGTGGAGGGCGTTCACGCCGTTCTCCTCGAGGTATTTGGCCAGCTCCAGGCCCTCGGGCAGTTGGCGGAAGCCGGGGTAGGGCACGCCGTGGTCGGGGCAGAACTTGACGAGGATGGGCGTGTCCTCGCCCGCGCACCTGCGCACGGCCGCGATCTGCTCGAGCAGGAAGGTGGCGCGGCCCTTGACGTCGCCGCCGTATTTGTCGGTGCGGGTGTTCCAGGCGGCGGTCAGGAACTGGTCGTTCAGGTAGCCGCCGTAGGCGTGCATCTCAAAGGCGTCCGCCCCGGCTGCGGCGCAGAGCCTGGCGGAGCGCTCGGTCTCCGCGATGAGGCGCTCTATCTCCTCAACGCTCAGCTCGTGACACTTGACGTTGGGAGCGTAGAGCCAGCCGCAGGCCGAGGCGCTTATCGGCACGGGGTAGAGCTTGCTGGGCCCGGCCATGCGCCCGCAGCCAGGCATGAGCTGGACGCAGACCTTGCAGCCGACCTCGTGCGCGCGGTCGCATATCTCCTTGAAGTACTTGAAGTTGTCCTCGTTGATGACCAGGGAAGCGCTGGTGTCCTCAAAGTAGTCCGTAACGGTCATGTTGACCAGTATCATAGCGGCTCCGCCGCGAGCACGAGCCGCGAAGTACTCCACGGCTTTTCGGTTTATATCACCGAAATGTGGCCCCATTGGCGCCATGATGATGCGGTTTTTGAGTTTCAGCGAGCCAATCTCGCCGGGTGACATCAGGTTAAGCATTGACATCTCTCCTTAATTAGATTCACATACTCAGGCGCGGAGCTTCTTGGAGGAAGAGAGCGCCGTGAAAGTACAGACGGCTATGAGCGCGTAAGCCGCCATGCAGGCGTACCAGGCCACCTGGTAGCTGCCAAGGGCGTCACGCAGCCCGGAGGTGAGCATTGGGCCTATCATGCATCCGGCCATGAACGCCGTGTTGCCAAGCCCATAGATGGGGCCGAAATCCCTGTGTCCGAAACACATGCCGGTGAGCAGCGGCGGCGCGAGGGCGGTTATGGCCGAACCGAAGGGGAGGATTATCATGGACGCATAGCTGGACCACTCGCCCAGGCCCGGCACCAACACAAGGAACACGAGGGCGCCGATTCCGAGAATCGCCGTAATAAGAGAGCCGCGGCCAAGCCCCAGTTTGTCGATTATAGGTCCGACAATGAGTTTCGCCGCTATACCGACGCCGCTGTATACGGCGAATACAGGCGCATAGTCAATGCCGTTTTCGATGAGATAGGTAGGAATCTGCGTAGCAACGCCGGCGGCGACTATGCCGCAGCACACAAGGCAAAGCACGTAGAGCCAGAAGGCGCCGGTTTTGACGGCCTCGCCGCGGCTCAGCCCGGCCCAGCCGGAGGAAGCTGCAGCGCTCTTAGCGGCGTTTTCAGTTACGCCGGACTTCCTATAGGGTTCAAGCCCCATATCTTCGGGAGCCTTTCGAACAAACAGCAGCACGAGCAGCGCAGTACCGAATACTATGGCTGCGGTCACGCGGAAGCCGACTCGCCAGCCCATATTCTCAATGATGCCCGACGCCAGCCCGGAGAAGAGCACACCGCCAAGGCCGGAGCCGGTGAAAACAATGCTGGTTACCAGGGCCTTTTTGTCCACAAACCAGCGGGAAATTATGTAGTTTATAGGTACATAGGTCATTGCCGAGAGCGAAAAGTTTGCTACAAAAAAAGTTATGTACAGCTGCCAAAGACTCGTGATGTAGCTTTGTGCCAGCATTGCCAGCGCTGCAACCGCGCCGCCAATGAACATCCAGAGCTTGGTGTTGCCTTTGGTCACAAATCCGGCGGCAAACAGACTGAAGACCATTCCGGCAATTGTAGAGGCGATGTTAGAGATGTTGAACTCAACATAGCTGCTCCCGAACTCGGTGCAGATGGGTACCTGGTAGTAGGAGTAGAAGTTGCTGATAAAGACCATCGGCAGCATCGTCACCAGGAACAGCGTTATAACAACGACCCAGCCGTAAAAGAATTTCCCACCTCGTTTTGCTTGCATTTTTATCCTCCTTGCGCGGAGCGGTACCCCGCCGCCGCAGCGTATTTTGACCTTGGGGCGGCCGGCTCGTCCCTGGTCTATGTCTGTTAAAAGGTTATCAGATTAAATGACTTGCCACAAATGAACGAGAATGACAAAAGGTGCCGCCATTGCCTGTGAGTGCTTAAAATTGCAGCAACATGAATCAATGAAAATACACAATTTAATATCAAAGTATCCGGCAATACGCCCGCTGTAAGACTTGTAATCTCAGATAGAAATGTTTATAATCAATAAATAGTTAAACAATTAGCATTATATCTTTCGGAGGGTCGGAGGACGCCATGACGTTTGGTCAAACATTGAAGCAATTATTGACCCTGAGCGGCATCAAGTCCGCGCACCTGGCGGACGCACTTGGATATGACACGAGCTATATAAGCCGCTGGGTAAACGATATCAAGTTGCCGTCGCTAAAGAACAATGAAGACCTGTTTTCTAAAATATCCCGCACGATAGTAGACGGCAGCGATGAGGACGCGATAGAGCGGCTCTGTCTGGCGTGCGGCTCCGAGCACGCCTGGCTTGAGGAGTCGCTTGAAGCGGCGCTGAAGACCGCCTACGACAATGCGAGCAAGCAGGCACAGGGGCCGAGCCTGACCCCAAACGCCTTGCTGCTGATGGGAGGCAGGCTTCCAGAGCTCACATCCGTGTTTGCCGACGCCATCATTCGCTCAGCGGAGGAGAAAGGCAGCAGCTCGGTAAACGTCACCGTTAACGTCCCGCTGCACATTTACAGCAACCGCAACATGGATTTTTGGCAGGACATACTGGCAAACCCCAAGGTCGGCGGAAACCTGTCTATAACAGTCGAGCAAGTTGTAGAGATGTCCTCTTTTGAGGCAAATATAGACAGCTACTGCGCCGCGATAATGACGCTGTTGCGCTTTGACAAGGGCGTGCGCTACGAGTTTCTGCTTGGTGACACCGTATCAAACGCTGGCTGCAGCTTTATAACTATAGAGAATACCCTCGTTTGTAACGTTCTCGAAAACTGGCTGACGCACGAGGAGGATCTTTTGATATGTTCAGACCCTGGCGTTGTGCGTCAACTGAGCTCAAAGCTCAGCAGTGCGCTGAAATTTTTTCAGCCGCTCATCAGCTATTCGGATAAAGACAACCTGGAGTCTAGTCATTTCCTGTATGACTTTGTCATGTCCGGCTCTCTGCGATATTTACTCACTGTTATGCACCCGATATATATGGATGACGACTTTCTCGCCAAGCTTGCCGTACGCTACCTTACCGACCCGCCTGACAGCGACTTTCACAACTATTACAATAGCCTCTGCTCTAACATGGAGCGCGAGGTAATACTATACCGCACCGCGCTGCTTGAGTACATCTACAGTGGGCGCATCTATCTCTTCGGACGTGAGATGCAGTTGGATAAAGCGGACCGCACGGCGCATTTAAAGCAGCTGTTGGAGAACATACGCTCAGGAGCGTGCACGCTGAAAATTCTCAATGACGACAACCCGCTGCTCTGCCGCAAGGATGCGCGGCTGTCGGTATACCTGAGCCGTAGCGCGGGCTTTATGGCTTCAAACGAAAGCGACTGGTACTCCTCCTTCCGCTTCTGCTCGCACAGGGTTGTGGAGCTGTTCAACACCTTTTTCACTCACCTGTGGCAGCTGGATGACGAATATTTGCTGACAGGTTCTGACGCTGAGGAATTTATTCAACGCGGCCTTATGCTTATGTAAGGCGTGAACGCCATTAAAGCTGAGAAAGCGCCGGCCTTGGGCCGGCGCTTCTTGAACAGCAGCTTATTTGTCGAAAGCGGGATTAATTGCGTATACGTTTTTCTGGTCAAGCTTCTCCGTGGCTATGCGGAGGGCTTCGCCGAAGCGCTGGTAGTGTACGACCTCGCGCTCGCGCAGGAAGCGGATGACGTCGCTGACGTCTGGGTCGTCGCAGAGTCGGAGGATGTTGTCGTAGGTCACCCTGGCCTTCTGCTCGGCCGCCATATCCTCGGTGAGGTCGGCAATGACGTCGCCCTTGATGCCTATGGCGGCGGCGTTCCAGGGAGCGCCGGACGCAGCGGTGGGGTAGACGCCTGCGGTGTGGTCCACAAAAAAGGCTTCGTAACCGGCCTTTTTGATTTGCTCTGGCGTCATGCTGCGCGTCAGCTGGTGTACGATGGCGCCTATCATCTCGAGATGCCCCAGCTCCTCCGTGCCGATGTCCGTGAGCAGCCCCTTGAGCTCGGGATAGGGCATGGAGTAGCGCTGGCTCAGGTACCGCAGGGAAGCGCCCAGCTCGCCGTCCGGCCCGCCGTACTGGCTGATTATAAACTTGGCCAGGGCCGGGTTGGTGTTTTTGATTTTAACGGGGTATTGCAGCTTCTTCTCATATACGAACATTTTTCAGCCCTCCTTGACGTCGCTGTAATCCCAGGGCCAGGGGTCGTTCAGCCAGGTGTAGCTCTTGGCGCCCGAGAGGTCGGAGAGGCCGAGAGGCCCGAAGCGGGCGACGTATTCCTTGCGGCCCTCCTCGTAGAGCTTGAGGAAGGACTTGAACGTTTCAAAAGCCTGGGTATCCGAAGCGTGCGTGTCCAGATAGAGCCCCAGCTCCTTGGTCACGAAGCCGAGCGCCATCAGTTCGCGCAGCTCAGTGGTGTCGGCGGGCATCTGGTTCACGATGTTTTTAAAGGGCAGATCGAGGCCCGGGAACAGCGTGCCGCGGGAGAGCGCCTCGGCGCTCTTGTAGGCGGGCTCGCTGCTCTGCTGCGCAGGTATCTGCGACAGCGCGAGGGGCGCGCACGCGGGCAGGCTGCCCTGCTTGTAGGTGCAGGAGCCCTGTGTATCAGTCTTTTCCAATTTACCTTGCCTCCTAAATGTCGTCGGGTGGGGGATAGGACCCTCAAACCATGTTATGCGCGCGCAGCCCGAGCCGTGAAACGCAAAAACAGCGCCGGCCTCACGGGCCGGCGCTGTTCGGATGTCGTGTTGAAGCAGGGGTTATTTCGCCAGGACCTTCTTGAGCCTGGCGTAGCGGGGCAGGGAGTTCTCGGTGGGGCGCTCGGGCTCGCCCTGGATGAGGGGCAGGGCGTAGTCGATGAAGTCCTGCGTGACGCCCTTGCCGTCGGGGAGTATCCACTCGGCCGGGACCTTCTTCTCGAAGTTGGCAACGCTGGTCAGCGGAACGAGCTTCGGGACGCAGTTGTACTGACCATCAACATACTCACGGGCAAAGGCGACCATCTTACCGGTCTCGCCGCCGACGGCGGAGAGGACGGCAACTTCGCCGGCCATGAAAGCCTCGCTGACGTCGGCCTTGGAGGCGAGGTGGGCGCCGCAGCGCTGGAGGAGGGAGAGCTCGATGCCGCGGACCTTGGCGCCGGTCTTTTCTTTCACGACGGAGGCCAGCAGAGAAGCCAGACCGCCGAGCTGGGCATGGCCGAAGCCGTCGGTAGCGCTGGTCTTGGCTTCAGAGACGAAGCTGCCGTCAGCGTAGTGGATACCCTCGGAGACTGCGACTATGCAGTTGCCCTTCTCCTTATATATACGGGAGGCGTCGGCAAGGAACTTGTCCATGTCGAAGTCAGTCTCAGGCAGGTAAATGAGGTCGGGCCCGCAGCCGACGAGGCCGGCAAGAGCGGCGCTGGCCGCGAGCCAGCCGGCGTGGCGGCCCATGATCTCAATTATGACTATCATGCCTGTGTCGTAGACATGCGCGTCCTTGTAGACCTCGGCGCAGGAGGTGGCGATGTACTTCGCCGCGCTGCCGAAGCCGGGGCAGTGGTCGGTGTTGTAGAGGTCATTGTCGATGGTCTTGGGCACGCCCATGACGCGGCATTCATAACCGCTCTTCTCCATGAAACGGCTTATCTTGTCGCAGGTGTCCATGGAGTCGTTGCCGCCGTTATAGAAGAAGTAGCGCACGTCATACTTCTTGAATATCTCAAGAATACGCTTGTAGTCGGTGTCATCTTTTTCGGGATCGGCCATCTTGTAGCGGCAGGAGCCGAGCTCGGAGGAGGGGGTGTTCATGAGCAGGCTGAGCTCGTAGGCATCCTCCTCGCCCATGTCGTAGAGCTTGTCCTCGAGCACGCCCTTGATGCCGTGGGCGGCGCCGTAGACCTTCGTGATGCAGTCTGTGTCAAGCGCAGTCCTGATGACGCCGTAGGCGCTGGCGTTGATGACGGAGGTCGGACCTCCGGACTGACCTATGACACAGGCTCCCCTGAGTGTTTTTTCCATGCTGATACCTCCAAATTCTTATAAAGGTGTTATTGATTATATCATACGTTTGGGATATAATAAATAAGCAATAGCATAAATTTACCGCTTGCAAAGGAGATAATTTTTATGAGCATCGTAACATCCAAAGAAATGTTCCGCAAAGCCTACAACGGTGGGTACGCCATTGGCGCGTTCAACGTGAACAACATGGAGATCGTCCAGGGCATTACCGAGGCCGCCGCTGAGCTTCGCGCCCCGCTCATCCTCCAGGTCTCCAAGGGTGCCCGTGCTTACGCGAATCATACTTACCTCATGAAGCTGGTCGAGGCCGCCGTTATCGAGACCGGCCTGCCCATCTGCCTGCACCTCGACCATGGCGACAGCTTTGAGCTCTGCAAGAGCTGCATCGACGGCGGCTTCACATCCGTCATGATAGACGCCAGCTCCAAGCCCTTTGAGGAGAACATAGCCATTACGAAGCAGGTCGTCGAGTACGCGCACGATCACGGCGTTGTCGTCGAGGCCGAGCTCGGCACTCTCGCCGGCATAGAGGACGAGGTTAAGGTCGAGGAAGGCCACGCCTCCTACACCCGCCCCGAGGAGGTCCAGGAGTTTGTTGAGCGCACCGGCTGCGACTCCCTGGCCATCGCCATCGGCACCAGCCACGGCGCATACAAGTTCAAGCCCGGCACGAAGCCGCAGCTCCGCTTCGACGTGCTTGAGGCCGTTGAGAAGAACCTGCCCGGCTTCCCGATAGTCCTGCACGGCTCTTCCTCCGTCCCCCAGAACTTTGTCGATGAGATAAACAAGTACGGCGGCAATATGCCCGGCGCCATCGGCGTGCCCGAGGACCAGCTCCGTCAGGCTGCCCGCAGCGCCGTCTGCAAGATAAACATAGACTCCGACCTCCGCCTGGCCATGACCGCAACCATCCGCAAGTACTTTGCCGAGCATCCCGCCGACTTTGACCCGCGTCAGTACCTGAAGCCGGCCCGCGCCGCCATCAAGGAGATGGTCAAGCATAAGATAGTTGATGTTCTCGGCTGCGACGGCAAGGCCGACTGAGCTGTTCCTGGCGCAAACCCAAAGTCTTAAGGAGGGGGTTCGATGAACTTTACCGAAATCCTCGAAAAGTCTGTCGGGAGGCGATATAGCTGCTCCGGCGTCTGTGCCGGGCCGGCCAGCGGTCCCGGCGGCTCTGACGAGCTTGGACTTGAGATAGTCTTTATAGTAAGGCTCATCGTATCCTGTGCCGCGTTTGCGGTGTCCCTGCTCGTTTCGTCTATCCCGGCGCCCTGGCCGGTAGTACTGCTTATACTCGCTGTGCTTATAGCGGGCTGGGACATCGCCGCGGGGGCTGTGTTGAGCATCCTCAAGGGACGCTATCTGGATAAAACGGTCCTCGTCACGCTCTCGGTCGTACTTGCGCTCATCTTCGGCTTCTCAGTTGAGGGAACGGCGCTGGTGCTGCTGTATCAAATCGGCTGCATCTTCGTCGAGTATGCGTACATAAGGACCTATCGCTCCGTGCTCGATGAAATACATTGCGAGCCGGACGACGCCCGCGTTTTCAGCGACGGGGAGGAGAGCATAGTCCCTGCGAACAGCGTTGAGGTGGGAGACACCATCATCATCCTGCCCGGCGAGCGCGTCCCCTGCGACTGCATCGTGCTTGAGGGTACATCCAGCCTTGACAAATCCCCACTCGGGGATTACTCCGGCGCAGTCATGGTGAAGGAAGGGGACGAGATACTCTCAGGCTGCATAAACCGCGAGGGCCAGCTCCGCTGCGAAGTCACGTCCACATCGACCGATTCTGCCGCCGCAGCGCTCTATTCTGCGGTGGAGAACGGCGCGAAGAGGGGAGACGTTGTACCAGGCACCTTCGCCTGGATACAGACCTATCTTACGCCCATCATAACCGTCGCCGCCATCCTCGTGCTGGTGCTGCTGCCGCTCATCTTTGACATTCCCATTGATGAAGCCGTCCGCCGCGCCGCTATGCTGCTGGTGCTGGCGAGCCCCTGCGCGCTCAATGTGGCAATGCCGCTCATCCGGCTGTGCGCCATGTGCGGCGCCGCGAAAAACGGCGTGCTCT
Source organism: uncultured Eubacteriales bacterium (assembly GCA_900544295.1). Classification (GTDB taxonomy): domain Bacteria; phylum Bacillota; class Clostridia; order Oscillospirales; family Oscillospiraceae; genus Scatomorpha; species Scatomorpha intestinigallinarum. The sequence goes on from UQUO01000005.1 coordinate 48,669, forward strand.
ATGACGGCTGCAGCGCCATGGACAGCGCAGCCTCCGTCGGCACCGTCGCCTTTGACAAGGCCGGCACCCTCAGCGAGGGCAGCCCCAAGGTCACGGCGATAAAGTCCGAGCGTATGGAGCCGGAAGTCCTGCTCAAAATCGCCGCGCACGCTCTGGCCTATTCCAACACGCCTCAGGCGCGCTCCGTCATCGCCTGCTATGGCGACACCATCTACATAGACCTCATTGAAAACTTCGTCGAGATCCCCGGCAGCGGGGTGGAGGTCAAGGTGGACGGTATACGCATCTGCGTGGGCAGCCGCGACCTCATGATGATAAAGGGCGTCTCCGTCCCCGAGGCGGACGTCACGGACGACTACTCCTATTATATCTCCATCGGCGACGAATACGCGGGCCGCATAGTCATGGCGGATGCCCTGCGCGCCGACGCCGCCAAGGGCGTGGCCGAGCTGCGTGCCTGCGGCATGGATGGCATTATCATGTTCACGGACGAGAGCCGCGACGCAGCGGCCCGCGCTGCCTCGGCACTCAGCATCTCCGAATACTACTCCGAGTGCGACAGGGAGAAGATGCGTGGCACACTGGCCGACATAAAGCAGGGCTGCGTGCGCGGCCGCCTGCTCGCCTTCGTCGGCAGCGGCGAGGTCTTCGGAGGCTCGCACAGCGCCGCGGACGTGGATATTGCCATGACCGGCGTTGAGGCGCTGACTATGCCCGTCGGCACCGACATCACCATCTTCGGCGGCAGCGTGGACAAGGTTTCCCAGGCAATAGCCGTCTCGCGCTATGCAAGGATGCTATCAACCGCCGTTGTAGGCGGGGCCGCCCTTGTAAAGCTTGTGCTCATAGTCATAGCGGCGCTCGGCTTCTCGACGCTGTGGTTCTCCGTGTTCCTGGACGCTATCGCCACCGTGGGCGCCTCGCTTGTCTCCATCCTCGCCTTTGGCGGTGAGATAAGGCAGCCCAATGGCAAGCACGAGGCAAAGTGATATGAAGTGCGCGATCTGCGGCGGCGAGCTTGTGGAAGGCGCGCTGTGTTCCACCTATGCCATTTGGTTTTACCCGCTGGGAGCCGACGGCAAGCCTGGTTATGACGGCAGGTTCCGCCTGCGCAGGACCGAAGAGGGCTTTTGGTCCGACTTTTTCACGGTCGCCAAGGCCCGCGCACAATACTGCCCGTCATGCAAAATGGTATTTGCCCCGGTGGTCCGGACAGATGAAGATTAAACAAGGCAAACGGCACGGCCCAATGGGCCGTGCCGTTATTCTAATATTAACTTTCACTGACAGCGAGTGTTTACCTGCTGAGCGGGAAGATGTTCGAGTCCGTGCTGAAGTTCGAGACGCTGTAACAGACGAGGACGCTGTCAAAATCGTTCTGCTCGATGTACGATTTGAGGCTGGCGCGGTAGTAGCGCAGGTCGAGGACATGTATCTCGGAAAAGTCGTCGAGCAGGAGAGGGAGGAGGCTGTCCGTGTAGCTGTCGCGGATAATGAGCAGACTGGGCTTGCCCTCAGTGCCGGTGACGATCTCATGCAGGGGGCAGTTGCCGCCCATAAAGGTGGAGTACTTGTCCTTTTTCTCAAGGAAGCTGAAGTCATAGAGCTTGCCCTCGACGGGGCTGCCCTCGGGGTAGCTCGTGACCTTGAGACCCTCGGGCTCGTTCACGAAAATCTCCATCGTGTCCGGCCCGACCCAGGAAAAGCCGGAGGAAGACCAGGTCGTGCCGTAAAACTCCTCAGAGATCACGTGCCTGTCGGCGTAGGAGTCGAGGGCAGGGCAGTCAAAGCCCATGCTCTCGGCCAGGGCGGAAAAGCCATAATATGCGCCGAGGCTCGTCCAGTGGTGGTCGGTGCGGTAGAAGATGTACTCGTCCGTGTGCGCGCCGAGGGCTGAGTACATGTCCACATTCGTCGCGTTCGACTGCGCGTAGCAGTAGTCGATTACCTCTTTTTCGCTGTCATTGGGGGCATTTTTCGGCAAAAGCGAGGCGTAGAGGTCGGATTTATCGGGAATCAGCGCGAAATAGACCTGCGCGTCCGTGTTCTCGACCAGGGCGTTGAGCGCGGACATGTTGGCGTCGAGCGCCGAGCTTTCCGGCCTCTCGTAGCCCTCTATGAGCGTGCCGTTCTCGCAGAGATGCACGTCGTTGTTCTCCTGCTTGCCCAGAGCCAGCTCACTGGCAGCCTTGAGGGTTATCCACTCGTCGCGGAAGGTGAACTGGTCTGTGGTGTAGGTCTCAAATTTCGAGGTGTAGTCGCCGAAAAAGAGGCTCTTGAAGCTGAATTCCGGCTTCATTTGCAGATAGCGGTTCTCCTGCTCGGAAAACTGCCGGTCGGGCAGCACGAGGTTCAGGATGAAGAACACGCCGATGAAGGCGAGGAAGATGAGGGCCTCGGCCCAAAGCGCTTTTTTGCTCATGTCAGGCCCTCCTTTAGAAGTTGAAGTAGATGAACGGATTGTAGGTCGCGTCCACAAGGTAAGCCGTGCAGATGACCAGCGCGAGCACTATGAGCGCAGGCGCTGCAAAGCGCCTGGCCTTGGCCGGGAGCTTGCCAAAAAGCTTGCTGCCCAGCGGCGTGGATGCGACGATGGAAATGACAAAGGTTATGGCGTAGCTGCTGAGGTAATAGACGTCCGCAGACGTGGCGAACTCTGAAGCGCCAAAGCCGAGCATCGCGCTTGTATAGGTGCCGATGGCGCCCAGGCTGTCCAGCTGGAAGATGACCCAGCCGAACATGACGATGATAATGGTATAAATATGCCCGAAAACGCGGCTTTTCTCCAGCGCCCGGAGGAAAAACAGCTTTTCAAACATGAGAAATACCGCGTAATAAAGGCCCCAGAGCAGGAAAGTCCAGTTTGCGCCGTGCCAAATGCCGGTCAGAGCCCAGACCACGAAGATGTTGAAAAGCTGCCTGCCGCGTCCGCAGCGGTTGCCGCCGATGGGGATGTACACATAATCGCGGAACCAGGTGCCGAGCGACATGTGCCAGCGCCTCCAGAATTCCGTCACGCTGGTGGAGATGTATGGGTAGTTGAAGTTTTCCTTGAACTCGAAACCTATCATCCGCCCGAGGCCGATGGCCATGTCGGAATAGCCGGAGAAGTCAAAGTAGATCTGCAGCGTGAAGGCCGCAATGCCTAGCCAGGAGCCGAGGAAGGTGAGCTCCCCGGGCCCCATAGCGGCGTAGTAGTCCCAGAGCTTGCCGAGGCTGTTGGCTATGAGCACCTTCTTAGCCACACCCACCATAAAGCGCTCGACGCCGGAGGAGAACTGGTCGATGCTGCTTGCCCGGAAGCCCAGCTGGTCGGCCACGTCCTTGTAGCGCACGATGGGACCGGCGATGAGCTGAGGAAAGAGCGCGACGAAAGTACCGAAGCTGACAAAGTTGCGCTGTACGTCCGCATCGCCGCGGTAGACGTCGATGGGGTAGCTCATGGTCTGGAAGGTGTAGAAGGAGATGCCGATGGGCAGGGCTATACCCAGGGGCTTGATGTCCAGGAAGGGCAGCAGGCTCAGCGTCTCTGCGATGAGGTCGTAATACTTGAAAAAGCCGAGCAGGGCAAGATTTATCACAACGTTCAAAACGAGGACAGTCTTGGCCTTTTTCTGCTGCGTCAGGCGCCAGCGGCCTATCAGCATACCATTAATATAGTTTACGGTAATGGAAAACAGCATGAGGACGATGAAAACCGGCTCGCCCCAGCCGTAAAACACCAGGTTTGCAACAAAAAGTATTGGGTTGCGCCACCTGACCGGGGCGATGTAATACAGCGCCAGCACCACGGGCAGGTATATGAACATAAATAGTATGCTGGAAAAGACCATCAGCGGTTACCCTCCGGCAGTCAGATTTTTAAGCAAAGAGCGCGTAGAAACTGTCAGCGATGTCGGACGCGTTCTGGTGGGCGACGAGCATGAGATAGTTGCCGGAGACGCAGATCTCGGCGCTCTCCCAGAGCGCCACACTCTCGGGATACCACGCGCCGCCGTCTACCTGGGCCTGCTTGCGCGCCTCAAGTATGGCCTGAACAGTGGCCACGTCGTCGGAATTCTCACACTGAATGAGAACGATCTCATTGGCAGAGGCAGTTATCATGGCCATCTTGGCAATGAGCTGGAGCGTGGAAACGGCGGTCAGGCCGGGATAGAAGTTGTCCAGGACGGTGCTGTCCATGTCGGTGAGGGAGGAAAACTCGTAAGTAGAGGTAACGGTGGTGTAAAACGCGCCCAAATCGACGCTGCCGTCCTCGGAACCGCCCTCAGCAGGCTCGGAAGGCTGGGCGGAGGGGTCGCTCGGGGTCTCGCTGGGTGCAGCGGGAGTTTCAGAGGGCGCAGCGGGCGTCTCGCTCGGCTGTTCCGGGGTAGGAGTCGGCGCGGTAGTGGGGGCTGGAGTGGGGGTGGGCTGCACCGTCTGCTCCGGCGTGGGCTCGGGGCTGGGCTCTTCGGTCTGCTCCGGGCTGGGACTGGGGCTATGGCTGGCCTCAGGGGTCTCGGTCGGCGCAGCGCTGGAAGCGATGTCGCCTATGACCTCGTCGCTGGGGCTGGCGCCATCCTCGGCGGAGCTGCCGCAGGCCGCAAGCGCAGCAAGCATGAGCACGGAAAGGGTGAGGGCAAGAATACGTTTGGATGTCTTCATCTTTTTTCTCTCCTAAGCTGTAAAGTTGGTCACGCAATGCCAACAGACGAAAAATCCCCGGAAAAGTTCTATAAAATTCTGCGGAATTTTTTGTGCAAAACGGTTTATTCCTTCTTTTCGGGGATATAACTGCTCAGAGGGTTGGCCTCAGCTGCAATGTGGAGCTCCGAGTTGTCTACGTGCGTGTATATCTGCGTCGTGTTCAGGTGCTCGTGGCCCAGGACCTCCTGTACGGTGCGCACATCCACGCCGTTTTGGATCATCAGGGTCGCAGCCGTGTGCCGCAGCTTGTGGGAGGAGTATTTGCTGGGGTCAAGCCCGGCCTTCAGGATGGTCTTTTTCACCATGGCGTGTACGCTCTCGCGCCCCATACGCTGGCGGCGGTTGGAGACGAAAAAGGCTTTCTCCGTGCTGCCCACCATCTGTGCGCGCACAGGCTTATAAGCCTCGACTGCAGCCTGACAGGCTTCGTTGAGGTAAACAATGCGCTCCTTGCTGCCCTTGCCAAGAACACGGAGGCTGTCCTCGCGTACATCCCCAACATTTAGTCCTACTATCTCCGATATACGCAGCCCACAGTTGAGAAACAGACATATTATACAGTAATCGCGCTCTCTGTTCACACCATCTACGGCGTCCAGCAGGCGGCGCGATTCCTCAAGCGTCAAGTAGCGGGGGAGAGTCTTGGTCGTCTTTGGCGTGTCAAGCCCCTCGACGGGGTTTACATCCAGCTGCTTGGTCTTGATGGTCAGATATTTGTAAAAGCTGCGAATCGTGGCGATTTTTCTGGCGCGCGAAGAGGCCAGCAAACCGTGTTCCGGCTCGCGGCTGCGCTCGTTCTTGACCTTGTCGCGGGAGAGAAAGGCCATGTAGTCGTAGACATCGTTAAGCGTAACGGAGGCGATAAAGTCCAGGTCGATGTCCTTAATTGAAATCTCGTCCAGCTCGGTAGAGCGCGGAACGAGACCGCGTTCAATTTTAAGGTAACGGAAAAAATTCCGCAGATCCAGAAAGTATTCGTCAACGGTAGCGCGCGAATGGCCCTTGATTGTTTCGTGATAGCTAAGAAAATCCCGGAGTACAGCCGGCGCCTCGCTGCGGTAGTCCAAAACGCTTCACCTCCAGCTACCTTATTGTAAGGCAAGGGGAGCAAATTGTAAACCGTCTAATTACACATAAAATTAAACAAAATAAAAATTTTGTTTAATTTAGGGGAGTCCAAAAGCGTCCCGGAAGTCTTCCGGCCTCCGGGTAAGCTCTTATATAATGTATTTGAGCCCGTCGATACCCGTGATGCCCAGGCCTGGCGCTTCCGTAAGGCTGATTGTGCTGCCCTCAAAAATTGCGCCGCCCTCGACCGGGTCCTCGCTGCACAGCGCCGGCCCGTCCAAATCTATGCGCGTTATCGCGCTCCGCGCGCATGCCAGATGTGCCGCCGCCGTCACGCTGACCTTGGCCTCCAACATACAGCCCATCATGCACTCCACACTGTAGACCTCAGCTGCCGAGACTATCCTCAGCGCGTTTGTCAGCCCGCCGCACTTCATCAGCTTGATGTTCACCATGTCCGCCGCGCGCTCCTGCATTATGCGCAGCGCGTCCCGCGGCGAAAACACGCTCTCGTCAGCCAGCACAGGCACCGGCGAGTTAGCCGTTACAAACTTTAGTCCTTCGAGGTCGTGAGCTTTCACCGGCTGCTCGACCAGCTCGATATCAAGCCCGGCGTCCTGCATACGGTTCAGCAGCCGTACTGCCTGTTTGGGTGTCCAGGCCTGGTTGGCGTCGATGCGGATTTTGGCGGTTTTCGCCGCCCCACGCACGGCCGCCAGGCGCGCAAAATCGAGTTCAGGGTCAATGCCAACCTTGATTTTTAAAACATTATAACCGTTATTAACGCCATATTCGGCGTCTTTCGCCATGATATCGGGACTATTCACGCTGATAGTGAGGTCCGTCTCCAGCCTCGGCGTCCCACCGCCGAGCAGCTTGTACAGCGGCAGCCCGCAGTATTGCGCGTAGAGGTCCCAGAGCGCGATGTCCGCCGCAGCTTTGGCGCTGGGGTTGCCGACCATGGCCTCCTGCACCTCGTCCAGCAGCGCGCGAAATTCTTCAATGTCCCTCCCGACGAGCCTGGGGCAAATGCAGTCTCTCAGGGCAGCTATCAGGGAATCCAGCGTCTCGCCTGTTATGGCCGCTGTCGGCGGGGCCTCCCCCCTGCCCGTCCGCCCGTCCAAGGTCTGCAGCTCCACCACAACATCCTCAAGCCTGCGCACCTCGCGCAGGGCCGTCCTGAACGGCACTCTCAGCCCGGCAGAGAGCAGGCCGATACGAAAACCCGTGATTTTCAAGGCCGCCCCCCTTCAAGCGTGGTGCTTGCTGCACTGAGAATAGCTCTCCGCAAGCGGCTTTGCCACGGTGGAGTAGTTTTTGTTGCAGAGCGTTGTGAAGAGCACGTCCACGACAAAGAGGGCCGCAAGGCGGCTGCTGGTAGCGCCGCTGCGGAATTGCAGTTCAGGAGAGGACGTGGGCAGCACAAAGTCCGCCAGCTCCGAGAGCTGGTTCGCGCCGTACTTCGTGACGGCGACGACGCAGGCCCCGCGCTCCCTGGCTGCGCGCGCAAGTTCGAGTATCTCAGTGGTGTTGCCGGAGTTGGAAAAGAGTATCGCCACGTCGCTGGGCTTGGCGGCCGTGATATAGGTGAGCTGCACGTGCAGGTCGGTACAAAAAACCGCGTTCACATCAACACGCAGCAGCTTGTAGTAGAGGTCGTTGGCCACAAGGCCGGATGCTCCCACGCCAAAGAGCCGCACCGTGTCAGCCGCCGCGATTTTTGCAGCTACCTCCTCGATGACGGACGCATCCTGAATTTGCGCCGTGCTGCGTATGGCCTCAAGCGAGCCGGCCTCGATACCGCTGATGATGCCGTCCACGCTGGAGTAGGTGCGCGTGTCCAAAAAATCCATGCTTGGCGCGGAGACCTCCGCGCGCTGCTGGCTGAGCTGGAAGAACAGGTTTTTCTTCATGTCCTTCAATCCGGAAAAGCCCAGCGCCTTGCAGAAGCGCACCCACATGACCTGGCTGACTCCGCTCTTCTCCGCAAGAACGGCAATGGGGTCGTCAAAAACCGAACCGAGATTCTGAAGAAAATACCAGGCCACCTTCTGTTCTGCGGGGCTCAGCTCGTCGTAAATGCTCCTTGTTTTGATTTCTATGTCCGTCATGTAAACCCTCCGACGCCATTATAGACACAGTATAACACACGAACTAAAAAGCGGAAAGTTTCTTTCTCAGAAACTATCATACAGACCGAAGCCGCGCCCCGGCATGCCCCCGGACAGCAAATGCTCGCGCCAGATGCGGCGCAGGGACGTATCCGCGGGCAGTTTTTCGGCATCTCCTTCCCAGGCGACGCCGAAGATGTTCCAGACGTCCAGAAATTGGGGGTCATCCGTTATAAATTGCAGCTCATAGTCGGCCATGAACTGCCTGATACCCGAGTCCGGCCTCAGTTTCAGGCAGACGGGGTGCAGCAGCCAGGAATCCACCACGAAACGTCCCAGTCCGAAGAACTCCCGCGCCCGCACGTAGGAATCCAGGCACTCCGCGTGAATGAGCGGCCTGGACGAAGGTATGTGTACGTTGAGTGCAGGCTTTCCGGCGTAATCCAGCGGCTCGAATTGCAGCCGGCCAATCCCGAAAATGCGCAGCTCAAAAAAGCCCCAGTCCCACGCGGCCGCCGCCGAGCCCCAAACGCCGAAGCGCCGGAAGCACTCCCGAGTCTTCCACAGCAGGTCGGCAAAGGAGTCGCGGAACATTTCCCCGGAAAGCCCCAGCGCACGGTAGCGCGCCTCCGCCGCATCCAGCGAGGCAATAAGAGGCAGCTGCCTCAGCGTTTGTGAAGGCACGCCACACTCCTCGGAGAGCGCGCCCAGCGCGTCAAGCAGAGCGCGGATGTCCGTTTTTTCGCCCGCTTCACAATTATCCACAGCCTTCTCTATGAGCTCCCACGCCCCCGGATGGCCGAAGGCGGCGGTCATAGCCGTGGAATAGGCCTCGACCGCCGCTTCGGGATATGGCCAGCGCGCGAGTATTCTTTTGACGTTCGGCGCGCCCATCAGCCTTTGACGCCGCCTAGCGCTATGCCCTCAACAAACTGCTTCTGCATGAAGCAGTACAGAATGAAGGGTACAAGGAAGGATATAGTTGCCGCGGCCATGGGATAGCCGTAATTCGTCGCCAGATGACTCGTCAGAGACGAGGTGGCTAGCGTCAGTGTCTGCATCTCGTTTTTCGTTGTAGCGATCAGCGGCCAGAGGAACATGTTCCAGGCCGAATTGAAGGTGAAGACCGCAAGCGTGATGCGCGCTGGCTTCACCATGGGCAGCACCACCTGGAAAAAGATGCGCAGCTCAGAGCAGCCGTCGATTTGCGCGGCCTCTATAAAGTCGTTCGGCACGCCGCGGATAAACTGCCGCATCATGAATACGCCGAAGGCGCCTATGAGCGGGATTACGAGGGCGACGTAGCTATTCATCAAGTTCGCTTTGCGTATCATGACGTACAGCGAGATGAAAACGACCTGCGTAGGTATCATCATCGTAGCCAGTACCATGTTGAAGAGAGGCTTCTTGCCCGGGATGGGCTTCTTCTCAAAGCCATAGGCCATGGTGCAGGATACGATATCGACCAGAATGACGCTCGCCACGACGACTATAAGGCTGTTGAGCAGCGGGCGGCCGAAATTCTTGTTGACAAAGAGATACACATAGTTCGAGAAATCGGTGAAGTCGATGTCGTCGAACTTGATGTACATGGTGGAGGTCTGCGCAAAGGAGACGCAAATCATGTAGATGAGCGGAATCACACACAACAGCGCGAACAGCGTGACTAACACTACACCGATGTAATAGCGCGGCTTTTTCTTGTCCGATTTAGTCATGCTCAGTCCTCCTTCCCCTCAAAGAACTGCTGCTGAATAAGGTGTATAAAGAGTATGACTAGCAGCAGCATGATCGCTACGGCGCAGGCATAGCCGATGCGGTAGTCCTGATATGCGTAGGCGTATATTATGTAGGCGATCGTGGACGTGGCATTGAACGGCCCGCCCCCGGTCAGCTTGTAGACGATGTCAAAGGCCTGGAATGACCAGATTATGCCCAGGGTCACGTTCATGTAGGTGATGGGCTTAAGGAGCGGCACAGTTATGCGCCAGAAGCGCTGCCGCGGAGTCGCGCCGTCGATTATCGAGGCCTCGCGCACATCGACGGAGATGTTCATGATGCCCGCGTAAAAGATAATCGTGAAGTAGCCGACGCTCTTCCAAACGGCGACCAGCGAGACACAGATAAGCGCCGTTTTCGGGTCGCCCAGCCAGTTCATGCCCTTGATTCCCAGAAGGCCGAGGAACTCGTTGAGCAGTCCGCCCTTGTCGGCATAGATTATCTCCCACACCGTCGCCGCCGCGACGTAGCTCACCAGAGTCGGGATGAAGATGACGCTGCGCAGGAAGCGGCCATAGCGGTTGTTGAGATACTCCGCCAGGAAGTTCGCCACAAACATGGCGAGCAGCGTTTGGAGTGGCACGGTTATGATGACGTAGATGACCGTGTTCCACAGCGCCTTGCGGAGCTGGGTGTTCGTAAAAAGCTTCTGATAGTTATCAAGGAACACGAACTTAGGCTCCTGCGCCAGATTGTAGCTAGTGAAGCTGTAATAGAGCGTCATAAAAATAGGCAGGATGCAGAAAGCCAGGACAATAAACATGCCCGGAGTTATATAGGCAATGCCGTAGGCCGCCTGCCGCCGCATCAGAGGGGAACGCCGCCTCGCGTTGTTCATACTGTCACCACGCCTTGCAAAAAGATAAGGAGAAACCGGGCATAGTCTTTATCCGGCCATGCCCGGTTTCAGGTGTCAAACGTTTACTGCTTTATCTGCTCGTTGTAATAGGTCGTCGTCTCAGAAATGACCTGCTCCGGAGTCAGCTGGCCCATGAGCATGCCCTGCACGTTCTGCTGGAAGGTGTCCATGAAGGAAGCGCTGCCCTCAAAGGACGGCACGGCGAACATATCGTCGGCGTGATCGACGTACATGCTCTGGAACGGCTCAGGCTCGGTGTAGGTGGCGTCGGTAGTCAGGGACGGCATACCGTAGATCTCGTTGTGGAAGTCGTCCATGCACGCGGCGCTGGTGATGTACTTGATGAGCTTCGCGGCCAGCTCAGGGTTCTCGCAGAACTTGCTGATGGCCAGGGAGTCAACGGAGAAGTTGGTGGCAGCGCCGGCAGGGCCTTCAAGCGCGAAGATGCACTCCCAGTTGATGCCCGCCTCGGTGAAGCTGCCGCTGGTGCCGGTGCCGACAATGACTATGGCGGCCTCACCGTTCACGAACTTGCCGCCCGGGTCGTCCATGGAGACGGCGCTCTCGTCGAGGATGTCGGCGTCGCGGAGCTTCTTGATGAAGTTGAGGGCCTCAAGCGTGGCCTCGCTGTCCATGTTGAGCTCGCCCGTCTCGGTGAGGACGGAGCCGCCGGCCTGGAAGAAGAAGGGCCAGAAGCTGGTCAGCAGCGCGGAAACGCCGTTGGAAGCGCCCCAGGAGGAGGTGAAGGGCATGACGTCGGGGTTGGCCTCCTTGAGCTTGAGGCAGACCTCGTAAAACTCGTCCCAGGTCGTGGGCAGCTCAGTGACTCCGGCGGCCTCAAGCATATCCATATTGAAGTACATGACGCAGGGGTTGCCCGGCATCATCGGGAAGGTGCACAGCTCGCCGTTGGAGTTGTAGGCGCCCTGGGTGAGGTACAGGTAAAGGTCATAGTCCTCCTCGGTCAGATAGGCGTCCAGGGGGACAATGAGCTCGGAGGTGATGATGTCGTAATACTCGGTGACGTAAACGACGTCCGGACCCTCGGCGGAGAGCAGGCCGGTGTAGATGTTGGTGGCGTAGTCGGTCCAGCCCTGGATCTCGACCTTGATGGTGCAGTTGTTCTCAGCCTCAAAGGCGTCGAACTTCTCGTTCCAGAAGTCCTCGTCGCTGATGCCGTCGCCGAATTGGTAGACAGGCAGCCAGACGGTCAGCTCAGTGGCGGCATTGCCGCCGCTGGGGTTCTCTTCCCCACCCGCGTCGGTGGCGGGACCATGCGCTATATCCTTTGTAAAGAAATAAAAGTTCAATATAACAAAAATTATGGATTGATTCTTTCGAGAGGGAAATATGCCAGCGGCATACGCCCGGTAAACTCAAAGTCCCCAGACAGGCAGTGGCCCAGCGCGGCGATCGAGCGTGTGCTGTATTCCCAGGCCGCTATGCCCGCAGCGTGCTTGGGCAGATAGCGCAGCTCGTAAGGCTCGCGCATGGCTATGACGAGCATGGGCTTTTTGAGCTTCCCCAGCGTCAGCATGAGGATGAGCTGGCCGCTGTTTCTCAATGCGCCGCTGGTGTTCAATACAATGCAGCTGGCATTCCGGGCCTTTCTTGCTATTGCGGCTATCTCCTCGGAATCAGGGTCATCTGAGCAGACGGCGCAGCCGCCTCCAAAACGACGGGCCATTACAGTCGGCAGGGCCGGAACGCCGTTTGCTGCGCTGGAGGCCTGGCTTGCGCGGCTGTTGGCGCAGCCTGTGAAAAACGGGCTATCCCCCAGTGGAGGTATAGGTCCGTTCATAAGCACGAAGCTCTCCTCCAGCATGTCCCTGGCCTGTGCGCGGAGCTTGAAAATCTGCGTTTCAGCCTTTGGCACGGCGGTGAAGCGGCGCTTTGCCTCGGCGATCCGCTCGCCGGAGCGCTCCAGCTCGCGTCTCTCCTCCCCCTCTGCGGCCTCATAGCGCTGCCAAAGCCTTTCAGCGGTCTCGCGCGCGAGTGCGGCAGTGTGGGAGATGCATACGATGTCCGCTCCGGCTTTGAGCGCAGCCGCAGCGCCGTTTACGGTGCCGTAGAATTTCGCAACGGCGTCCATCTCCATGCAGTCGCTGATTATCACGCCGCCAAAGCCCAGCTCTTCGCGGAGAAGTCCCGTGAGTATGCGCCGCGACATAGTGGCGGGCAGCTTTTCGGGTTCGAGGGCCGGGAACAGCACATGACTGGACATTATGGCGGGTATACCGGCCTCAATGGCGCGGCGGAAAGGCAGCAGTTCGCATTCTTCCAGCTGTTCGCGGCTCTTATCCACGCGCGGCAGGCCGATGTGCGAGTCCGTGTCGGTGTCGCCGTGACCCGGGAAATGTTTGCCGCAGGCCATGACGCCCCCGTCAAGCAGGCCGCGCATAAAACCCATTGCCCTCTCCGCGGCCTCCTCAGGCAAATCTCCAAAGCTGCGCACACCGATAACAGGGTTGAGCGGGTTGGAGTTCACGTCAAGCACCGGCGCGAGGTCAAAATTCACACCTGCGGCGCAAAGCTGTGCCGCCGTGAGCCTCGCCGCTCTGTAAGGCGCATCCCCTCCCGCGGCTGCCAGGGCCATGGCTCCCGGCGTAGTGGCCATGTCTGGTGAAAAGCGCGAAACTACTCCGCCCTCCTGGTCTATGGCGATGAAGGGCTCCATGCCCGTTTCAGAGACTATGAGCTCACGCAAGGAGGCGCAGAGCCTGGCAAGCTGCGCGGCGTTTTTAACGTTGCGGCGGAACAGGATAACGTTACCTACCTTGCATTCCCGCACCAGCGCGGCGAAGGCGGGGTCGATCTCGGTGCCTGGCAGGCCGGCCATTATGTGCTGGCCGGCGGCGGTTTTTACGTCCATGCTCAATCCTCCTCGTCGAGAGCCCGGGCAACTATGCCTCCGTTTTCGGCCAGCCTGCGCTCGGCTTCCTGCGCCGGCAAGCCCTTTGTCAACATGACGATGGCCGTTTTGGCCGAAAAGCTGCACTGCTCCAGGGCCTGCCTGGACTCATCCTCACTGACATTTGCAGCCGTTGAGACAATGCTTATCGCCCGGCGCACGAGCTTTTCATTCGTGGGCTTTACATCCACCATGAGATTGCCATATACTTTCCCCAGGCGTATCATCGCGCCAGTGGATAGCATGTTGAGCACCATTTTCTGCGCCGTTCCGGATTTGAGCCGCGTGGAGCCGGTTATGACCTCCGGACCGGGTTCCACGCCTATTGCGATGTCCGCGGCGGCGTTCATCTGTGAGTGCTTGTTGCAGGTGACGGCGACGGTGCGTGCGCCTATTTCTTTGGCGTAGGCCATGGCGCCGAGCACATATGGCGTCCGGCCGCTGGCCGCGATGCCCACCAGTATGTCCTTAGCGCAGAGCCCGAGCTCAATCATGTCCTCTTTACCGGCCGACATATTGTCCTCCGCACCCTCAACGGCGCGGAAGAGCGCCGGTTCTCCGCCAGCAATGACGCCCTGCACCATTTCCGGATCTGTTGAGAAGGTGGGCGGACATTCGACGGCGTCGAGTATGCCAAGCCGGCCAGAGGTGCCGCAGCCGCAGTATATGAGCCTGCCGCCGTCTTTCAGCGCGGCGTATATGGCATCCACGGCCTCGGCTATGTTATCAAGCTCCTTCTCCACAGCGTAGGCGACCTTTTTGTCCTCGTCATTTATCCTGCGCACCATTTCGAGCGTGGAGAGCCTGTCAATGCAGGCGGTTTTGGGGTTGCGCTGCTCGGTCGGGAGCTGGTCGAGCTGTATCATTCAGATTCCTACCCGCTTTCTCTCAATTTCTTTCTTCCAGAATCGCCTCGTGCACGGCGAGACGGAAGGCGTTCATGTCTGCCCGGGGCAGATGGTCATAGCAGAGGCGGTTCGTCAGCAGGGCAAGGCCGAGGCCCGCTTCGCGGTCTATCCATAAGCTGGTGCCTGTAAATCCGGTGTGCCCGCAGCCCGTCGGGAAAGCGCCCCCGGTGTGAAAGACAAGGCAGCGCCCCTCACAGCCCGGCTGGGGCGTAACGCCGCCGAGATACGGCTGCTCCGACGCAGCGAGATAGAACTCTCCCAGCCTCGCCACGGCCAGCGCCGTGCCGAAAAGCCCCGCGTGGCCGCTCACATCGTTCCAGAAGTAGTGAGCGTTGCCGTCGTTCGGCTCGCCCGTTACATCCCGGATGTGCGCCCGAAAGCCTGAAAATGTGAAGCCCCTCTCGGCGCACATCCCCTCCTCCACCGCGTTGTCGCGGCATGAGGGCACAAGATCCGGTCCGGGTCCTGGTTTGTACGCTGCGCCGAAGCCAAAGGGGTCTGTCACCTCTTCCAGCGGCCTGCCGTTCACACGGCTGAGCACAAGTCCAAGCAGCATGAAGCCGATGTCGCTGTAAACCATGCCTTCTTCCGGCCCCTGCGCATCCAGCAGCGCCTCCAGAGCCTCAAAAAAGGGCCGCCCGTCGGCGTAAAAGGGATACCAGGCCGGCAGGCCCGCCGTGTGCGTCATGAGCCTGTATAGACTCATCTGTCCTAGATAGTCCCTCAGCCTCGGCGAGGGCGGCTCCAGAATTGAGGCTGCGTCGTCCTCCAGGCGGAGTTTTCCCTCTGATATGAGCCTCAGCAGCGCCGTGGCCGTGAAGGTCTTGGTCAGCGAGGCAAGGTCAAAGCGGCGTCCGCCCTCCCCCGCCGTTGCGCCGCGGCTGAATATGCCGTCCTTGTCAAAAGCCGCCCACTCGGCATAGGGAAAGACTCCATTTTCCACCCCGCGCCGGATGAGCTTTTCCGCGGCAAGCATAAAATTCCCCTTTTCTTTTGCGTGGAAATATTGTATCATAATATTAACTGATTTAGGAACATTATATCACGCTGTGTTTTAAATCGCAACTGTGCATAGTGTAACGATTAGCGCCACAGTTTTTTAACATTACGGCGAGAGGTGAGCTTCATGCTGATAGACTTTGCAGGCAAAGCCCGGCGCCGAATAGTCGGGCTGATGTCCGGCACCTCGGTGGACGGCATCGATGCGGCGCTGGTGGAATTCTCCGGGCCGCAGGACGCGCCGGAACTCCGGCTGCTGGCGTTTGAGAACCGCCCTTTCCCTGAGTCTGTGCGTGCGTGCATATTCGAACTTTTTGACCCGGCCAATGCGACGGTGGACAGGGTCGGCAAAATGTCCTATGTCCTCGGCGGGCTCTACGCGGAGGCGGCGCTCTCCGTCATCGCGGCGGCGGGACTTACCCCGGCGGAAGTGGACGCCGTGGCCTCCCACGGCCAGACTATCTGGCACGCCCCGGATGAGGAGGCGTTCTGCGGCCTGCCCGCGCGCTGCACGGTGCAGATAGGCGAGGGCGCTGTGATAGCCCAGCGGACGGTCTTGTAACTGTCTCAGACTTTCGCGTCGCGGATGTCGCGGCGGGCGGTCAGGGCGCGCCGCTCGTGCCGTTTACGGAGTACCTCTTATATAAAAGCATGGACAGGACGCGGCTTTTGCAGAATATCGGCGGCATAGGCAACATGACCGTCCTGCCCGCAGCCTGCGCGCCGGAGGCGGTGTACGCCTTCGACACCGGGCCGGGCAACATGCTGATAGACGCCGTGGCCAGCGCCGCGACAGGCGGGCGCGAGCGCTACGACGCAGGCGGCGCGATGGCCGCGCGCGGCCGCGTGGACGAGGCGCTGCTGGACAGGCTCAAGGCCGAGCCTTACTATTTCCTGCCCCTTCCGAAGTCCACGGGCCGGGAGCTTTTCGGCGCACAGTATGCCGAGGGCATCTTCGACTGGGGCCGAGAGCACGGCCTGGGCTGGGACGACCTCGCCGCGACGGCAACGGAGCTGACCGCCTGGTCGATAGCCGACGCCTACGAGCGCTATGTCCTGCCGAAATACAAAGCCGCCGAGCTGCTCGTCGGCGGTGGAGGCAGTTATAACAAGACCCTCCTAAGCCGCCTCTCCGCGCGCTTTGAGCGCTTTGGGGTCGAGGTCAAAACTCAGGAGGATCTGGGGTTCAGCAGCGACGCCAAGGAGGCCGTGGCCTTCGCCCTTCTGGGCGACCGCTGCCTCGCGGGCCTGCCGAACAGCCTGCCCGCCGTCACCGGTGCGGCAAATGCCGCAATTATGGGCAAGATTTCCCTGCCGCCTCGGTGAGCGGCACGGCGGAGCCGATATCAAAGGCGGGCATATCAGTCAAAAACAGCGGCTCAACGCCGCGCCCGCGCAGGAAGCGCTCAATTTCCGGCCAGTCCGGGTGATGATCAAGCCTCCCCGTGAAGGCCAGAACGTCCGGCGCGCTTTTGAAGGCCGCGCCGCCGATGAAGCCGGTGTCGAAGCCGGGCAAATCAACATATCCGGGCCGT
Source organism: uncultured Eubacteriales bacterium (assembly GCA_900544295.1). GTDB lineage: Bacteria > Bacillota > Clostridia > Oscillospirales > Oscillospiraceae > Scatomorpha > Scatomorpha intestinigallinarum. The sequence goes on from UQUO01000005.1 coordinate 65,525, forward strand.
ATCCTGAGCACGTCCAGGCCGTGCCGGGCTGCGGCCCTCGCTATACCTGCGTCGGAGGTGATAACGCTGTGCGCATCCACTACGCAGGTGCAGCACTTGGCATAGCCCTGGCGCACGTCTACGCGCTCGAAGCCCGCGACGCCGGCCTCGGAAATGCGGAAGTTGTGTATGCAGAAGCGTCCTACGACGCAGGCGCACAGCCTCGCATCCGCCGGGTACTCCCTCCCCTGTCCCGTTACTTTAACGGCGTCCAGCCCGATATCCGGCAGCCTGTCCAAATATGTAAGCACCCTGTTTCCGCCCAGGTGCAGCAGCACGAGGTCGGCGTGGCCGGAAAGGCGCGGGTCAACGGCGAGATTGTCTGGAAGCCAGAGCGGGATCATGCCCAGCTTTTGCAGCGGTTTTTCGAGGATTTCGCGGTATTTTTCACCCAAAGCGCACAGCCCCACCTTCCCTTGCGGCAGGTGGGGCGTTTCTATGAAGCGGGCGCTCACCCGAGCGCCTCCCGGATGGCCTCGCGCACGTTTTTGACGCTGATGAGCTCCAGGCCCTTTGGCCGGAACACGTCTCCTTTCACATGGGCTGGGATGATGCAGCGCTTGAAGCCCAGGCGGGATATCTCCGAGAGCCTGTGGTTGAGCTGGTTAACGGAGCGCACCTCCCCGGAAAGGCCGACTTCACCTACGGCGGCGAGGTCGGAGCCGATGGCCACGTCCTTCCAGCTGGAGGCGACGGCCAGGAGCGTGGCAAGGTCGGCGGCCGTTTCATCCAGCTGCAGGCCGCCCACGACGTTTATATAAGCGTCGCAGCCCGCAACGCTCATGCCCCCGCGCTTTTCAAGCACGGCGAGCAGCAGCATGGCGCGGTTGTAGTCGATGCCGTTGGAGTTGCGGCGGGAGTTGCCGTAGCCGGACTGGGCCACAAGGGCCTGTATCTCGGCCAGGATGGGCCGCGTGCCCTCCATGACGCAGGTGACGCAGGTGCCGGGCGTGTCCAGCGGGCGGCCGGAGAGCATGGTCTCCGATGGGTTCGGCACCTCGCGCAGGCCGGTGTCGGCCATCTCGAAAACGCCTATCTCATTCGTCGAGCCGAAGCGGTTCTTCGCCGCGCGGAGTATGCGGTAGCTCATGGACTGCTCGCCCTCGAAGTAGAGCACGCAGTCCACCATGTGCTCCAGCACCTTCGGGCCGGCGATGCTGCCCTCTTTGTTGATATGTCCCACTACAAATGCGGTAAAGCCGTCGGCCTTGGCAAGACGCATGATGGACATCGTACACTCCCGCACCTGGCTGACGCTGCCGGGCGCGGCGGCTATCTCGGTGTCGAACATGGTCTGAATGGAGTCCACTATGACAACCGTCGGCTGTACCGCCTCGATCTGCGTCTCTATCTCCGCGAGCTGGGTCTCCGCGAGGACGTAAATTTCGCCCTCGGAGACGCCCAGGCGCTGGGCGCGCATCTTGAGCTGACGGCGGCTCTCCTCGCCCGTCACATAGAGCACCCGCTCCGAACCTCCGACGAGTCCGCACAGCTGCAGGAGCAGCGTGGACTTGCCAACGCCGGGCGCCCCGCCAACGAGGACGACAGAGCCGCGCACGGCCCCGCCGCCAAGCACACGGTCAAGCTCGCCGACGCCGGTGGTGAAGCGTATCTCCTCCTGCGTGTCCAGCTCCGAGAGCAGCTTGGGCTTGCCGCTGCCGTGCTTCGAGGCCGCGGCGGCGGCCTTGCCGGACTTGGCCTGCGCCGGGGCCTCGACAAGCGTGTTCCAGGCCCCGCAGGCGGGGCATTGGCCCGACCACTTGGCCGTCTCGTTGCCGCACTCAGTGCAGTAGAATAAGGTCTTTTGTTTCATAACACCATTCCGTCTTGCCCCGCCTCGTATTGCAGATAGGATGCCAGCAGCAGGGCGGATATTTTGAGCTGATAGCCCTCGGTTTGCAGCAGCGCCGCCTCGCCCGGGTTTGAAAGGAAGCCGCACTCCACGAGTATCGAGGTACACTTCGCAGCGCGCATGAGGTAAATATCCTCCGAGATGGGCGCTGCAACGCGGCGGCTCTGGGGGCAGAGGGCTTCCGTGAGGTTCTTGTGTGCCAGCTCGCCCAATTCCCGGCTGCCCTCCGGCTTGCCGTAAAGCACCTGGCAGCCGGACGGCCGCGTGTCCGGGAAGAAGTTCTGATGAATGCTGACCAGCACAGCATCCTCCTGAGCGTTTATAAGCTCGACGCGCGCCTTCTGGTCCGACTGCTTGCGCTGGGCCGTGGTGGAGGCGCTCTCGGGGTAGGCTATTTCCTGGCTCTCCCGCGTCATGACGCACTCGACGCCGCACAGGCCCGCTAGGGCCTCCAGCTTCTGCGCTATGGCAAGGTTTATGCCGCTTTCCGGCACGCCCTCAGCCGTAGTCGCGCCGCCGTCCTCCCCGCCGTGGCCGGCGTCTATTATGAGCACGCGCCCGCTCTCCGCCTGTGCCGAGGCGGGTTCCGCCTCCTCATAAAACGGAGGCAGGCTGAACGCGAAAAACACCAGCAGCAGCGCCGCCAGCAGCGGCAAAACGTCCTTAAGCCGGACAGAAATAGCCATAGCACATCACCCCTCCCTCAAACTCTATGCGGGACGGGCTGTTTTAACTACTCTGCCAGGAATTTTTCCAGCCTGTCGAGGCCCTCCTTGATGTTCTCCATCGAAGTGGCGTATGTCCAGCGTACAAAGTTTTTGATGCCAAAGCCCGAGCATGGCACGACGGCGACAAGGCCCTTTTCCAGGAAGGCGACGCCAAAATCGTCGTCATTTTCGATGAGCCTGCCGCCGAGGGTGCGGCCTATGAGCTTTTCAATGTTCATCATGACGTAGAAGGCTCCGTTCGGCGTGATGCAGCTGACGCCGGGGATGCTGTTCAGGCGGGAGACGAGATAGTTGCGCCGCTCCTCAAACACCTTGCGCATGGCCTCGATCGTCTCCTGCGGACCGCTCAGCGCCTCGACGGCGGCCCACTGGCTGACCGTGGAGGGTGCGCCGGTGCTGTGGCTGAGGTAGTTGGACATGACCTTGGCGAGCTCTTTGTTCGCCGCGGCGTAGCCTATGCGCCAGCCTGTCATGGCGTAGGACTTCGATACGCCGTTTATGAGTATAGTGCGCTCCTTTATCTCGTCGCCCAGGGAAGCGAAGCTGGTGAACTCCAGTCCGTCGTAAAGGAGCTTGTAGTATATTTCGTCCGCGATGACGTAGAGGTCGTGCCGCAGGCAGACCTCAGCCAGGGCCTCCAGCTCCGGCTTCGTGTAGAACATGCCGGTGGGGTTCGAGGGGTTGTTGAGCATGACGGCCTTGGTCTTAGCCGTCACTGCCGCCTCCAGCTGAGCGGGCGTTATCTTGAAGTGCTGCGCCTCCTCAGCGAGCACCGGCACCGGCACGCCGCCGAGCATGGAGACCATCTCACAGTAGCTTACCCAATACGGCGCAGGGACAATGACCTCGTCGCCGGGGTTCAGCAGCGCGGCAAGGGCGACATAGACGTTGTGCTTAGCGCCGCTGGCGACGACTATCTGCGTCCAGTCATAATCGAGGCCGCAGTCGGCCTTCAGGCGCGCAGCGGCGGCACGGCGCAGCTCCGCTATGCCTGCGGCGGGGGTGTATTTGGTCTTGCCCTTGCGTATCGCGTCCACGCCGACGTCCTGGATGTTCACGGGCGTCTCAAAATCCGGCTCGCCCGCGCCGAAACCGATGACGTCCAGCCCATCCGCGCGCATCTGCTTTGCCATGGCGTCTATGGCCAGGGTGGTAGAGGGGTTCACGTTCTTAGCAAGTCTTGAAAGCTCTTTCATCTGACGTACCTTCCACTAAAAAATATACCTAATTATAATCCCTCTCCCCTCCCCTTGCAACCACTAATGCGCTTGTGTTAAACTGGACAAAACCAGCAGGAGGACAATATGTCTCAGAAAATACTCATAGTTGACGACGAGGTCGAAATAGCCGACCTTGTTGAGCTATATCTCAAAAGCGAGGGATATACGGTCCGCAAGTTCTACAGCGGGCGCGAGGCGCTCGACTGCGTGAACTCGGAGGAGCTGGACCTCGCCATCCTGGACGTTATGCTGCCGGACATGGACGGTTTCACGCTCTGTGCGCGCATACGCGAGGAGCACTTCTGGCCCATAATCATGCTGACGGCCAAAGTCGAGGACATGGACAAGATAATGGGCCTCACGATAGGCGCGGACGACTATATCACAAAGCCCTTCAATCCCCTGGAGCTGATGGCGCGTGTCAAGACCCAGCTGCGCCGCTACACGCGCTACAATCAGGCCGAGGCAGCGCCTCAGAAGCTCCCGGATACAGAGCGGGATATCCGCGGCCTCGTCATAAACCGAGAAACTCACAAATGCACGCTTTACGGCAAGCCAGTGCAGCTCACACCCATCGAGTTTTCGATACTCTGGTATCTCTGCGAGAACCAGGGCCGCGTCGTCTCTTCCGAGGAGCTCTTTGAAGCCGTCTGGGGAGAGAAGTTCCTGGACAACAACAACACGGTCATGGCGCACATTGGCCGCCTGCGCGAGAAACTGTGCGAGCCGCCGCGCAAGCCGCGCTTTATAAAGACCGTCTGGGGAGTGGGGTATCAGATTGAATAGCAGGAAAAAGCCCGCCTTCCGCAGGTCGCTGACGCTTGGCGTCCTAACCCGCTTTATCATGACCTGCGTGCTTTTCACGCTGGGCAGCTTTGTCGCGCTCTATCTGGGCATGTTCGTCTGCTATCTCCTGCCCTGGAACGGCGGCATTTTGTACGGCATCCTCATCACAATACGCGATAACGTAGTCTTTTTCATGGGCCTCTTCCTGGTCTGCGGCTACGTTGTCATCTTCCTCATCTATTGGGGCAAGACGCTCGGCTACCTGGGCGACGTCGTGCGCGCCACGGAGCAGATATACAAGGGCGGGGACGGCCCCGTCATCCTGCCCGCAGCGCTGCACGACATCGAAAACCAGATGAACCAGATAAAAAGCGACATGCTCGCCTCCCGCCGTGCCGCCGAGGACGCGGAAAAGCGCAAAAACGACCTGGTCGTTTACCTGGCGCACGACCTCAAAACGCCGCTCACCTCAGTTATCGGCTACCTGACCCTGCTCCAGGACGAGCCGGAGCTGACAGCCGCACAGCGCGCGCGGTATACGGGCATAGCCCTGGACAAGGCAGAGCGGCTGGAGGACCTGATAAACGAGTTTTTCGACATCACGCGCTTTTCCCTCACCAGCGTGACGCTGGAGCGGCGGAGCGTGAATCTCAGCCTGATGCTGGAGCAGATCGCAGACGAATTTGCGCCCATGCTCCGCGAGCGCGGGCTCACCTGCGCAGTCAGCGCGCCGCCCGGCGTCATGCTAAACTGCGACCCGGACAAATTACAGCGCGTCTTTGACAACCTCCTGCGCAACGCCATGAATTACAGTTACCCGGACAGCGAGATCAGCGTCAGCCTCCGCGTAGAAAACGGCCGGGCTGAGATCGCTTTCGCAAACCACGGAGACACGATACCGGCTGAGCAGCTCGAACGGCTTTTCGAGCAGTTTTACCGCCTTGACTCCGCGCGCACGAGCCGCACAGGCGGTTCCGGCCTCGGACTTGCCATAGCCAAGGAGATAGTCGAGCTCCACGGCGGGCATATAAGCGCCCAAAGTGCGGACGAGCGTATAGTCTTCAACGTCTCCCTGCCCCTCGGCGTGAGAAAATCGTAAGAATTAAGTCAGGAAATCACATGCTTTTGTACAGCCTACGCGGATAAATTCCGGCCCGTGTTCTGATAGGATAAGACCTGTCGGAACACGGGCCTTTAATTTACCAAGGAGGTTTCAAATATGGACAGGAAACTCAAAATCGCTGTGATTTTCGGCGGCTGCTCGCCTGAATATCCGGTGTCGCTGGAATCGGCGCACTCGGTCATAGTCAATCTGGACCGCGAGAAATACGAGCCGGTGCTGCTCGGCATAACCCGGGGCGGCGAGTGGTTCCGCTTCCTCGGCGGCGCGGAAGCTCTGGAGGACGACAGCTGGCACCGCGACCGCTCGCAGTGCATCCCCGCCGTTATTTCCCCGGACAGGGACTTGCACGGCCTGGTTGAATTCCGCATGAACGGAGTGCGCACCACGCGGCTCGACGCTGCCTTCCCCGTCCTGCATGGACGCAACGGTGAGGATGGAACCGTCCAGGGCCTCTGCGAGCTGGCAGGCATCCCCGTCATCGGCTGCGGCACCCTGGCCTCCGCCCTGTGCATGGACAAGGACAGGGCGCACAAGCTCGCCTCCCTCGCGGGCGTGGAGGTGCCCAGATCCGCCTGTTTCTCCGGCCTGCCCTCCCAGGCGGAGCTGGAGACGCTGACGCGCAGTCTGACCTTCCCCGTATTCGTAAAACCGGTTCGCGCCGGCTCATCCTTCGGCATCACAAAGGTGGAAAACCCCGCGAACCTGCGCGCCGCCGTGAGGGATGCCCTGCGCTATGACCGCGAGGTGATCGTCGAGGAGGCCATAGCCGGCTTTGAGGTCGGCTGCGCCGTCATGGGTAACGCCGAACTCACCACGGGCCGCGCAGATGAGATCGAGATACAGGGCGACCTCTTTGACTACACGGAAAAGTACAACCTCATCACCTCGAAGATCCACATGCCCGCCCGCGTTGACGCAGAGACGGAGCGCCGCATCCAGGACACCGCGAAAAGCATCTACCGCGCCCTCGGTTGTCGTGGCTTCGCCCGGGTGGACATGTTCCTGGAGCCTACCGGGCGTCTGGTGTTCAATGAGGTCAACACGATACCCGGTTTCACGTCCCACAGCCGTTTTCCCAACATGATGCGCGGCATCGGATTCGAGTTTCCGGCTCTGCTGGACGAGCTAGTGTCCTTTGGCCTGGAGGTCTGAACCATGCGCGGCGGCATACACAGCGGGCTGCTCGTCCTTGTGAACGCAGAGCACCCGATACGCGGCGCGGAGCGCCCCGTCCTGGCCCCCGCCCTGCCGGGCAGCGAAGTTCTGCTCGATGCACGCGCCGCGGCCATGCTGACTGGCCTTGTCTCGCGCCTGAGGGCAGCGGGCGAAATAGTCCCCGTCAGCGGCTGGCGCTCCATGCGTGAGCAGCAGGAGATCTGGGACAGTTCCCTGCGCGAGAACGGCGAGGACTTCACGCGCAAATACGTCGCCCTGCCCGGCTGCTCAGAGCACCAGACAGGCCTCGCCATCGACCTCGCCCTCCGGGCCGAGGAGATAGATTTTATCCGCCCCGCCTTTCCCTATGACGGCGTATGCGGCCAGTTTCGCGCCCTAGCGGCGGACTACGGCTTCATAGAGCGCTACGAGGCCGGCAAAGAGCGCGTCACCGGCATCGCCGCCGAGCCCTGGCACTTCCGCTACGTCGGGCGGCCCCATGCGCGGCTCATGCGCGAGCGCGGCCTCTGCCTGGAGGAATACGTCGAGCTGCTGCGGACCTTCCACTACCCCGGCCGACTGCTGGAGGCCCGCGGAGAGGCCTACGAGGCCGAGATCGGCTTCGCCGGGGCGCGTGACAGCTTCGCCCTGCCGGACGCGCCCTATCAGGTCTCCGGCAACAACGTGGACGGCTATATCTACACCCTTTGGAGAAAACCGGCATGAAAACGGCAAGAACACTCTCGGGAATCGAGTATTTCCGCCTTGCGGCTGCGTTTTTGGTCGTCGCAATCCACTGTTCCCCCCTTACGACCTACAGCGAAACGGCGGACTTCATCCTCACACGCGCCGTGGCCCGCGTGGCGGTCCCGTTCTTCTTCATGGTCACGGGCTTTTTCGTCCTCGGCAGGCCCGAAAAGCTGCGGCGCTTTTTAAAGCGCACGGCGCTGCTCTACCTCGCCTGCATACTGTTATACCTGCCTCTGAACCTCTATTCCGGCGCACTCAGCGGCCTAACGCCCGTCGGGGCGCTGCGGGAGCTGCTCTTCGAGGGGACCTTCTACCACCTCTGGTACTTCCCCGCCGTGCTGCTGGGCGCGGCCATAGCCTCGCTGCTAATGCGCACTCGCGCGGGCCTCGCCATCGCGGCAGCGCTCTACGTGTTGGGCCTGCTCGGGGACAGCTATTGGGGCCTTATAAGCGGCGTACCGTGGCTTTCGGACGTCTACGAGGTCATTTTCAGCCTCGTAGGCTATACGCGCAACGGGCTGTTTTTCGCCCCGCTCTTCCTGCTGCTCGGCGCGAGGCTGCGCGGGCGAGAGGCTTCCGGCAAGGGCGAGGCGGCGGGACTGGGCGCGGCCCTCGCGCTCGTGCTCTGCGAGGCGCTCCTCCTGCGGCATCTGGGCTGGCAGAGGCATGACAGCATGTACGTTTTCCTGCCCGCCGTCATGTATTTCCTGTTCAGCCTGCTGCTCGCGCCGCGCGGCGAGGCCCCGGGCTGGCTCTCGCCATTTTCCATGCTAGTCTACGTGCTGCACCCCTGGGTCATCGTGCTCATGCGCGGGGCGGCGCGGCAGTTGGGGCTCTGGGGTCTGCTTGTCGAGAACAGCCTGGGCCACTATCTGGCCGTCTGCGCCGGTTCCGCGGCGGCAGCGGCGGTGCTGCTGCTCATCTGGGCGCGGCTGAGGCCCGCGCGCCCCTCGGACACGGCCCGCGCCTGGGTCGAGGTGGACTCCGCCGCGCTCCGGCACAATGCAGAGAACCTCCGCGCCCTCCTGCCCGTTGGCTGTGAGCTGATGCCCGTCCTCAAATGCGAGGCCTACGGCCACGGCCTGGTCAAAACGGCGCGGCTCATGAGCTCCATGGGCATCCGGGCCTTCGCCGTCGCCTGCGCCGCAGAGGGCGTGGAGCTCCGGCGCGCCGGGATAAGGGGCGACATCCTCATCCTCGGCTGGACGGCCCCCGAGAGCTTCCCCTGCCTCTCGCGCTACCGTCTGACGCAGACGGTGACAGAACCCGCTTACGCGCGGCAGCTTTCGGCTTATGGCAAGAATATCGACGTCCACATCAAGATCGACACCGGCATGCACCGCCTGGGCATTGATTCCGAGGACATCGCCTCCGTCGAGGAGGTGTTCACCCTGCCCCACCTGCGCGTGCGCGGAATGTACACGCACCTGTGCGTCTCCGACGCGCTGGACGAGGCGAGCCGTGCCTTCACAGAGGCCCAGCGCCGCCGCTTTTTCGCACTTGCGGAGGAGCTATGCCGCCGCGGATACTGCGTCGGCAAGCTGCACACGCAGAGCAGTTACGGCCTGCTGAACTACCCCGACGCCCGCTGCTCCTACGCGCGCGTGGGCATAGCCCTCTACGGCGTGCGCAGCTTTCGCGGGGACGACGCGGCCTGCTGGCCGGGCCTGGAGCCCGCGCTCAGCCTCAAGGCCCGCGTGGAGCAGGTGCGCAGCGTCAAAGCCGGCGAGGGCCTGGGCTACGGCCTGGCCTATACCGCCCCGCGCAAGAGCCGCATCGCGGTACTGCCCATCGGCTACGGCGACGGCTTCCCGCGCGCCGCCGAGGGAGCCTGCGCGCTGATAAACGGCAGCCGCGCGCCCGTCGTGGGCCGCGTCTGCATGGACCAGCTGTTCGTAGACGTCACCGACTGCGGCGAGGTGCGTCCCGGCGACACCGTGACCCTCATCGGCCCCGGCCTGCCCTGCGAGGAGCTGGCTGAAGCCTGCGGCACCATATCCAACGAGATCCTCAGCCGCCTCGGCAAACGCCTGCCCAAGGTCTGGCTGTGATCGGTTGACCGGCCGGCCCTGATATGGTAATATGTAATCACATCATGTTATCTGGAGGTAAGGCCATGGCTGAACTGCTCATTGCGGCGAATCTGCTGATGCTGGCCTGCCTTGCAGAGTGCGTTTTCGGCAGGAGGCTGCTGCTCAGGGCCATATGCGGCGGGCTTTCTTCGGTGTTTTCGGGCCTGAGCGCCGGACTGTTGGTGCATCTGTACAGCCTAAGCGGCGGCCCGGACGCCGGCCGGAGCTTTTTGCAGCTCTATCTGCCCGTAGCGGCGTATGTCCTGATCTTCATCTGCGGCGCATTCCTGCTCATCAAAAACGCGCTGGCGCGCGAGGCGGAGCCTGACATCTGAAAAACGGGACCGGCCCGGTGGAAAACCCACCGGGCCGGTTTTTTACAGTATGATGCAGATGAGCCCGCCGCTGCCCTCGTTCACGATGCGCTGCATCGTGTTGCGCAGTTTGTTCTGGACGCTGGGCGGCATGCGCTTGATTTTTGCCTCCAGGCCCTCCTCGGCTATGTCGTAGAGTGATTTGCCGAAGATGTTCGACTCCCAGATGCGGCTGACGTCGCCGTCGAAGCCCTGGAGCAGGAAGCCCATTATCTCATCCGAGGCCTTCTCTCCGCCGAGGGCCGGGGTGACCTCCGTTTCGATGTTCGTCATCATCATGTGTATGCTCGGCGCCGAGGCCTTGAGGCGCACGCTGTAGCGTCCGCCGCTGCGGACTATCTGCGGCTCCTCCAGCTTCAGCTCGTCGGGCAGGGGCATGACTACGCCGTAGCCCTTCTCGCGCACGTCGCGCAGGGCCTCGCTGACGTGGTCGTAGTCGGCCTTGATGTCCTTTATGTGCGTCAGCAGGGTCATGAGGTCGCCGTCGTCGTGTATCTCGAAGCCTGACTGCTCGCTTATCGTGTCGTAGTAGAGGCTGCGCGGCAGCTCCAGCTCCGCCATGACCTTGCCGCTGCCCATATCCACCTTCTTCACGCCTGCGGCGCTGACGTCCTCGCGCTCGCCCAGGGCGTCCATGATGCCGAAGGCGTCCCGCACACGGCTCATGTGCTGCACGGCCTCGGCGATGCCCTCGAAAATGCCCGCTTTCAGCGGTGCGTCCGCGGGCAGGGCGTCGAGCCAGGAGGGCAGGTAGATGCCCAGCTCCGCTATCGGGAATTCGTAGAGCGCGAACCTGAGTATGTCGTCTATGTCCTCGCCCGTGAGGTCGAGGCAGTTCACGCAGACGCAGGTGACGCCGTATTTGTCTGCCAGCTCCGCCCTCAGCGCCTGCGTGGCGTCGGAATCCGGGTCAGCGCTGTTGAGGACCAGCACAAAGGGCTTGCCGATGGCCTTCAGCTCCGCCACGACGCGCTCCTCCGCAGGGACATAGCCCTCGCGCGGGATGCCGCAGATGCTGCCGTCAGTCGTCATGACGACGCCGATGGTCGAGTGCTCGGCGATGACTCGGCGCGTACCCTCCTCGGCGGCGCGGCTCATACAGACCTCCTCGTCGAACCAGGGCGTGGCGACCATGCGCTCCGCGCCGTCCTCGAACTGGCCGGAGGCCCCGTCAACCATGTAGCCCACGCAGTCCACAAGGCGCACGGAGAACGACACGCCCCCGTCGAGCGTCACGTTCACTGCATCCTCCGGCACGAATTTCGGCTCCGCCGTCATGATGGTGCGGCCCGAGCCGGACTGGGGAAGCTCATCCTTGGCCCGCTCCCTGGCATATACGTCCTCTATGTTAGGTATGACCAGCGTTTCCATGAATCTGCGGATGAACGTGGACTTCCCTGTCCGCACCGGGCCGACCAGCCCCAGATATATGTCCCCGCCGGTGCGCTGGGCCATGTCCTGATAAATGGAAGTGTTTGTCATGTTCCGCCCTCTTTTCCCGTGAACTCATGTTAGAGCCTATGAGGACGTGTATAAAATTATGACCGGACGGGCAAAACCCGTCCGGTCATTATCGCTTGCACCATTATATCACGCCAGCGGCAGGCGTATCTCGGCTTTGAAGAGGTCGCCGTCCGTACTGATGGAAAACTCGCCGTGCTGCAGCTCCGTGAGGCTCTTGGCGATGTTGAGGCCGAGGCCGCTGCCCTCGGTGGAGCGCGAGGCGTCGCCGCGGACGAAGCGCTCCATGAGCTCGTCGGCGCTGACGTTCAGCGCGGCGCGCGAGATGTTCTTCATCGAGATGACCGCCTCGCTCCCCTCGACGCGCACGTCTACGTAGACGCGCGTCTCGGGCAGGGCATATTTCACCACGTTGTTGAAGAGGTTGTCGATGACCCGCCAAAGCAGCCGCCCGTCGGCCATTATCACCGGCATGGGCTCGGGGATGTTTATCACCGTGTTGAGCCGCCCGGCCTCCAGCTTGGCGCTGTACTCACCGAAACTCTGGTTTATGATCTCCTGCGTGTTCGTCGGCGCGAGGTTCACGCTCATGTTTCCGGTGGAGGCTTTGGAGGCTTCGACAAGGTCCTCCGTCAGCTTCTTAAGCCTGTGGGACTGGCGGTCGAGCACCGCGAGGTATTCCCTGCGTTCCTCTTCCGTCCCGGCCTTTTGCAGCAGGTCCACGTAGTTTATTATAGACGTCAGCGGGGTCTTGATGTCGTGCGAGACGTTGGTTATGAGCTCGGTCTTTAGCCTCTCGGACTTCATGCGCTGGGCGACTTCTTTGGCGAGGCCGTCGCCGATGCTGTTGAGGTTCTCGGCGTGGGACTTGAACTCCCAGTACATGCGTCTGGTGTCGATTTTCTCGTTGTAGTTGCCCTCGGCGAGCTGCTGCCCGGCCTTTTTGATGCTCTTCATCTGCCACGCGCCGAAGATGGCGGCGGCGTAGATGACGATGGCGTAGAAAAGCCCAATGAGCAGCCAGCCCCCGCTCTGGTCGTACATCAGTATGAAGAGTATGAACCCGATGGTGAACAGCCCCAGCATTATGAGCGCCGTGCGCCAGACTATGGGTATCATGCGCCCGAAACGCCCGATGCCGTGCCAGACGGCCTTGACGACGCGCCAGATGAGGCGCAGGATGCGGTATATGACGGTGTTCCGCCACCACTTGCCGCACTTGACGCGCGTTGCGAAGCTCAGCAGCAGCGCGAGGACGAGGCCGAAGGCAAAGCAGACAACGGCCAGCAAAAATAACGCTGCCTGTATCTCCATCAGATAGTTGTATGCGTTATACCGGACATAAATGCCGAACCTGTTTTCAAAGTAGCTTTCGGCCAAGAACAAATCAATGATGATAACAGCCGCAGCATAGATGTCAAGCGGAATACGGTCAACCATATTCAGCCTGGGCTCTGTCTCGCCCTTTCTGTGTCCCGCCGCGCAAAACAGGAAAACCATGCAGGCCAGCGCCAGCGCCAAAAAGACTATGCCGACCAGCACGCTTACAGCGTAAAGGCCAGATGCAAACTTCGCAAGGCCGTATACTATTTCCCAGCCCTTGAGCCCTCTGTCAATGCTGTCAAGTACGCCTTGATAGTCAGAAGCGCCGCCCATAGCACTCAGAATAAAGCATATAACGCAGGCTATAACGAAAATCAGCGACACATATAGCAGCACGATTGCGCCGACCTTGGCCCAGGTGCTGTGCGTGAGCTTCACGCGCTCCTTCGGCGGTTTTTCGGTCTCAACGGGTATTACTTCGTCGTCCATCACTTTTTGCCCTCCATCTTGTAGCCCTGGCCCCAGACGACCTTTATGTAGCGCGGCTCGCTGGGGTTTATTTCGATTTTCTCCCTGAGGTGGCGGATATGGACTGCGACGGCGCTCTCCGAGCCGTAGGCGTTCTCGTTCCAGACGAGCTCGTATATCTGGGTGGACGAAAAGACACGGTTCGGGTTTCGCATCAGCAGATGGAGGATGTTGTACTCGATGGGCGTGAGCTGCACGGGCTCGCCGTCCACGGTGACGGATTTCTCGGCGTCGTTGAGCTCCACGCCGCCGATTGTGATGGTGTCCTTCGGCTGCTCGCGCTTCTGCTGGCCGCCGAGGCGTGTATAGCGCCGCAGCTGGCTCCGCACGCGGGCCTGCACCTCTATGGGGTCGAAGGGCTTCGTCACATAGTCGTCCGCGCCCACGTTGAGCCCGAGCACCTTGTCGGAGCTCTCGCTCTTGGCCGTGAGCAGGATGACGGGGATGTTGTACTCCTCCCTGAGCTTGGCCGTCGCGGCGATGCCGTCCATTTCCGGCATCATGACGTCCATGAGCACGAGGTCGATTTCATGCTCCTTAACGCAGTCCAGCGCCTGCTTTCCCGTGAACGCGGTGTATATCTTGTAGTCCTCGTTCGACAGGTAGATTTTCAGCGCCGAGACGATATCGACGTCGTCGTCGCAGATCAGTATGTTGGCCATATCCTCACCTCACGGCTACATTGTACAACAGGGCCGATTTAAGATAAAAGTGGGCAAATGTTTAAGAAGGGTTTAAGTTTTCACAGGTAAAAGCGCTCCGGCTGCGCGTGGGAAGATACACGCACGTCCAGCCCGGGGAAATCCTCGCCCAGCCAGCGGCAGAGCACCGGCACCACGACGTTTTCCGTCGGATAATGCCCGGCGTCGATGAGGTTTATGCCCTCCTCGTTGGCCCAGATGAACTGGTGGTGCTTGACGTCGGCGGTGAGGAAGGTATCGCAGCCCTGCGCGAGGGCCAGTAGGATGTCGCCCGCGCCGGCGCCGCCGCAGATGCCGAGTTTGCGCACGGGCTTTTCCGGCCCGGCGTAGCGCAGCCCGTTCGCGCCCAGGGCGGTCTTGACTTTATTGAGGAAATCGCGAAACGGCAGCTCCTCCGGCAGCTCGCACAGGCGGCTGATGCCCTCCTCGGCGTTCAGTATGCCCGTCACACGCGCGCCTATAGCCTCGGCCAGCGCGTCGTTCACGCCGCCGGTCGCGGCGTCGAGGTTCGTGTGCATGCAGATGGCCGACATGCCCGCCTCGATGATGGCGAGGAACTTGCGCCCCGTCATGTCCGCCTCCGTCACGGCTTTGAGGCCCTCGAAGGTCAGCGGATGATGCGAGACGATGAGCTCCGCGCCCAGCGCCTTCGCCTCAGCGATGACGGCGTCCGTGATGTCCAGCGTCACGAGGACGCGGCGCGCTTCCCTATCCCCTCGCCCCGCGAGGTGGCCGACGTTGTCGAAGCCCATTTTCAGCTCCACCGGCGCGCGCAGGGCCAGCTTTTCAAAAATCTCGCTTACTTTTGCCATTCAAAGCTCCTTTCTCATGTCGAGCAGGCGCTTGAGGGTGCGGCGCTGCTCAAAGGTGTCGCGCCGCTTTTCGGCGCTCTCCATGCCGTCGATGGCGCGCTGCACGGTAGCTATCCTCGCGTCCAGCCAGCGCGGCAGCAGTGGGTCGCCCGAGGCGCGCAGGGCGTCCTCTGCGAAGATCGGGCCCTCCGCCCCGCCGCGCGCAGCCAGGACGACGTAGAGCCGCTCACCCTCGGCGGCAAGCGCGGCCCCTTCAAGGCCGTAGCCTGTTATGCGCAGCCAGACGCACAGCTCGTCCAGCTTTGACTGCGGCTGCAATACCAGCCTCGCGCCGCCCAGCGTCCAGGGCGCGCGGCGAAGGATGCCCTCTATGGTTTCCCCGCCCATGCCGGCGATTATGACGGCGTCCGCCGCCTCCGCACCGGGAAAATCCAGCCCGTCGCATAGCTCGAAGCGTATACGCTCCGCGAGGCCGTACTCCTCCGCCGTTGCCACGGCGCTGGAGAGCGGCCCCTTTCTGATATCCGTCGCCGCGATGCGCGCGGCCATTTCGTTTTGCAGCAGCCAGACGGCCAGGCGGCCGTGGTCCGTGCCTACGTCCACGGCAAAGCGGCTCTGCCCCGCCATGCGCGCGGCGGTTAGGAGCCGGGGGGTAAGTTTGACTTTGTCCATAGTATTAAAAAAAGCCGGCCTCAGCCGGCTTTTCCCTTTCAGCACATTGCGAGGTACGCCTTGAGGTCCGCGAGGAACTGGTCGGGGTCCACCTCGTGGGCGTAGCAGGCCTGCTCAAGCGTCTCGCCGCTGGCGAGGGCGCAGCCCATGCAGTGCATGCCGATGCTCTGGAAAGCGGGCATCGCCTGAGGCGCGTTCTCAAGTATCTCGGAAATCATCGTGGTCTTTGTGATCTCGAACATCGTTTTCCCTCCAAAGATGACTAAAAATTAAAACGATTGGGCGCCTGAAGGCGCCCAATCGTCTTTACGGCAGTACGCTTGTTCAGGCGTTGTCCTGCTGCTCGCGGATCTTCGCGAAGCACTCGCTGCAGTACACGGGACGGTCGGACTTGGGCTCGAAGGGAACCTTCGCCTCGCCGCCGCACATGGCGCAGACAGCGGTGAAGAACTCACGGGGACCGCGGGCCGCGTTCTTGCGGGCGTCACGGCAGGGCTTGCAGCGCTGGGGCTCGTTCTGGAAGCCGCGCTCCGCGTAGAACTCCTGCTCGCCGGCGGAGAAAACGAACTCCTGGCCGCACTCTTTGCACACTAAGACTTTGTCTTCAAACATTTTGTACCCTCTCTTTTGATGATTCTCGCCTTTCGGCTTTATTGCGCTCAGCTCCTGCTGATATCGCCAAGGAATGGTTGTCTCGCCAGTTTGCGGCGGATACGCTGCACGGCGTTGTCAACAGCCTTCTCCGTGCGCCCGACGGCTTCGGCTATCTGTCGGTAGGAAAGCCCGTCGAGGAAGTGGAAAAGGACCTCGGTCTCGAATACGGACAAGCACCGTGAAAAGGTGGAATAAAACTCTTTTTCGCTCTCTCTGGCAAGAACCTGTTCCTCAGGGGTACGCCTGAAAATCTCCGGCTGGGTCGCTGGGCCGACTTGGGATTCTTCTGAGAGGATGATATATTCCAATGACACGCCGTCATTCAGCGGGCCATGTTTCTTACGTGAGGCGGCCTTGACGGCCTCCAGGACGCGGTTGCGTATGCAGGTTTCCGCATAGGTTTTGAAAGACGCGCCGGAGCTCTCATCGAAGCGCCGGATGGCGGAAAGCAAGCCGAGCATGCCCTCCTGAATGAGGTCCTCGCTGTCCCCACCCGCAAGAAAATACGGGCGGGCGCAGACACGCACCGTGCGGGCGTAACGCTCGATAAGCTCCTCTTCCGCGCTCGCATCACCCTTGGCGGCGAGACTCCACAGATCAGTATCTGAATAAACGGTATAATCAGTCATATCACAATCTGCTTTATGATTATATTACAAACTTTTGGAAAGTCAAGACAAATTGTCGATTTTATGCTCAAATTCCGATAATTTTTATAAGTTGTTTCATTTCAGAGCGAGAGCTGCTCGTGCTCCGGCTCCGGGAAAGCCAGGCCCAGGTGCTCGTAGGCGCGGCGGGTGGCGCAGCGGCCGCGCGGCGTGCGCGTCAGGTAGCCGTGCTGGAGCAGATATGGCTCGTAGACGTCCTCCAGCGTCACAGCCTCCTCGTTTATCGTGGCTGCGAGAGTGTCCAGGCCCACGGGACCGCCGCCGTAGAATTCGATTATGCTGCGGAGCATACGGCGGTCAAGCGCGTCAAGGCCCTCCTTGTCCACTTCAAGCCTGAGCAGGGCGTCGTTGGCCACCTCGCGGGTGATGACGCCGCCGGCATTCACCTGGGCGAAGTCGCGCACGCGCCGGAGCATGCGGTTTGCGATTCGCGGCGTCCCTCGTGAGCGTGAGGCTATCTCATCCGCGCCGTCCGGCTCGATGTCCACTCCGAGTATACCGGCGCTGCGGGTTATGATGCTGCGCAGCTCCTCTGTGGTGTAGAGTTCCAGCCTGAGGGTAACGCCGAAGCGGTCGCGCAAAGGCGCGGTGAGCTGGCCGGAGCGAGTCGTCGCTCCAATGAGGGTGAAACGCGGCAGGTCGAGGCGTATGGAGTTTGCCGAGGGGCCCTTGCCGATGATGATATCGATGGCGTAGTCCTCCATCGCGGGGTAGAGTATCTCCTCCACCGTGCGGTCGAGGCGGTGTATCTCATCGACAAAAAGTATGTCGTTCTCCTGCAAATTTGTCAGCAGCGCTGCGAGGTCTCCCGCCTTGCCGATGGAGGGGCCGGAGGTTATCCGCATGTTGACGCCCATCTCATTGGCTATGACAGCGGCCAGAGTTGTTTTGCCAAGTCCCGGGGGGCCGTGGAGCAGCACGTGGTCAAGCGGCTCACCGCGCATCTTGGCGGCCTTTATGAACACCTCAAGATTCTCCTTGACCTTCTTCTGGCCGATGTACTCCCGCAGGGTGCGCGGGCGCAGGGAGAACTCGGCGGAGTCCTCCGGCAGTATGGTCGTAGAGGTAATGTACCTCTCCTCAGCCTCGTCGGAAAAGCTGATGCTCAAGCGTGTTCACCTCACTTCATCATGTTTTTCAGCGCGGCTTTTATTATCTCCTCCGTGCTGAGGGCGGAGACGTCCACTCCCTTGAGCGCGTAGTTTATCTCCGCCGGGCCGTAGCCCAGCACGCCGAGTGCCGCGGCGGCGTCCGAGAGCTTGTCCTCCCCCGCCGGCACGGCGGCGCCGGGGCGCACGGGCAGCTCGAAATCCGCGCTCTCCTTGGCGAGCTTGTCCTTCAGCTCCAGTATGACGCGCTGGGCGATCTTCTTGCCTATTCCGGGCGCGACGGTCAGGGCCTTCTCATCGCCAGAAAGGATGGCCATGGTCAGTGCCTCAGGCGTGTGCGCCGAGAGTATGGAGAGCGCCGCCTTCGGCCCCACGCCGGAAACGCCTATGAGCAGGTCAAAACTGCGCTTCTCGCTCTTCGTTGCAAAGCCGAAAAGCTCAAAAGCGTCCTCCCTGACGCTCTCGGAGATGTAGAGCTTGGCCTTCTCGCCGTTTTTGAGGCGCGAGAGGGTATTCAGGCTGGTATTCACCAGATATCCCACGCCATTGCAGTCTATAACGGCCATACCCTGGCCGAGCTCGGCTACCTTGCCGTCTAAATGGTAGAACATGTGCTGCCTCCTGTTTTGACCGCCATGAGCGAGGTCGCGCTGCGCGCATGGCAGAGCGCTATAGCCACGGCATCCGCCGCGTCGTCCGGCTTGGGCGGCGCGTTCAGCCGGAGTATGCGCTTTACCATGTCTATGACCTGGCTCTTCTCCGCGCGTCCGTAGCCCACAACGGACTGCTTTACCTGGAGCGGTGTGTACTCATACACCGGCAGCCCCGCGTGATAGCAGGCCAGGAGTATAACTCCCCTGCCCTGAGCCACCGAGATGCCGGTGGTGATGTTGGTGTTGAAAAAAAGCTCTTCAATGGCCGCAACGTCCGGCTTGAAGGTGCGTATGACTTCGCCCATGTCGGCGTATATCCTGTCCAGGCGGCTTGAAAGGCTCGTCCCTGCAGGGGTGGTTATCACTCCGCAGCGGACGTAGCTCTGCTTTCCCCTGTCCGAGTCGATAACGCCGAAACCGACTATGGCGATGCCTGGGTCAATACCCAAAATGCGCATATTCCGCCCCGCTTTCAAAACATTATTTTATCACAGCCCCACGCCGTTATCAAGGCCGCGAAGCAGCGCGCCCAGCGCAGCCCAGGAACCGACCTTCAGGTGTTCGCAGCGCGGCGGATGCGGACACTCGGGCTTATACGTACACCTGAGCGGGCATTTGAACCACACAGGATACAGCCCGGAGCGCGCGGCTCCCTCGACATCGCACTCCACATCGTCGCCGGCGAACCAGCAGTCTGCGGCGTCCAGGCCCGCAAGGCCCAGGGCGCGGCGGAAGATGTGCTCAGAGGGTTTTCTGAAAACACACTCGCTGGAGGCGACGATGAACTCAAACCGGTGGAAGGGCAGGCACTCGTTTATGCGTCGGATGAGCGTAGCTCCCGAAAAGGAGAGGTTGCTTATTACCCCCGTCCTGATACCGAGCTCAGCGCAGAGGCCCAGAAAGTCCTCTATCCCCTCCATGGGGAAAATCGGCTCCGTAGCGCACCAGCGGATGTACTCCAGCTCCTGCATGGAGACGTCAAAACGCAGGCCCAGGGCGTCGAAGATGCTCTCGTCCAGCTTTAGTCCGTCCGTTTCAAGTTCGAGCGGACGCATGGCGGCAAAGAGGCCGGCGTAGACCCCGCGGCTGTACTCATACAGCTGCTCCGCCGTGATGCCGTGCGGGTTTTCTACGGCGTGCTCCATGGCGGCGCGCCAGCCGCGGGCGTAGTCTTGCTCCGGCTCGTAGCAGAGCGTGTGGCCGTAGTCGAATATCATCATTTTGGGTTTCCTCATGCCGCAGCCCTCCTCTGCGCACCATTTTACCATGCCATGCCGCGGCGCGCAACGCAAAACCGGCGCGGTCCACCCGTGCCGGTTTTGTGTATTTCCTCTCTCTTATGCCCTCGGGTGCGCCTTGTTGTAGACGTCCTTGAGCTGTTTTTTTACGATGTGTGAGTACACCTGCGTGGAGGAGATATCCGCGTGTCCCAGCATCTCCTGTATAGAGCGCAGGTCTGCGCCGTTTTCGAGCAGGTGCGCCGCAAAACTGTGACGCAGGGTGTGCGGGGTGATGTCCTTTTCAATGCCCGCTTTTTTCTGATAGGTCTTGATTATTTTCCAGAAGCCCTGGCGGCTCATGCGTTCGCCGCTGATGTTCACAAAGAGCGAGGGCTCGTCCGGCGCGGCCACCATCTGCGGGCGGATGAACTCGACATACTCGGACAGCGCCTTGATGGCTGCGGGGTACAGGGGTATCATCCTCTCCTTCTCGCGGCTGCGGCAGCGGATGAAGCCTGCGGGGATGTTCACGTCTGTCACATCAAGGGAAATGAGCTCGCTGACGCGGATGCCTGTGGCGTACAGCAGTTCGAGCATTGCCCTGTCACGATAGCCCTTCATGTCCGTACACTCGGGCTGTTCTAGCAGCAGCTCCACTTCCTTGCTTGTAAGGATCTGCGGCAGCTTCTGAACAGCTTTCTCCGGCACGAGGCCGGCAGCCGGGTTGTGCGTGACGGCTCCCTTACTCAGCAGCAGAGAATAAAAGCTCTTGAGCGAGGCGATGCAGCGGCTGACCGTGGCGGGAGACTTTCCGTTATGGCGGAGCCAGGTGATGTAGGCCGAAAGGTCGTCATCCTCCAGCTCGGTAAAGCCGGGCAGGTCGTGCGCCGACACGTAGTCTCCGAACTGCCTGACGTCTCTCATATAGGAGGCGAGCGTGTTGGCCGAGGCTTTTTTGACTTCGGCCAGATATTTTTCAAATTCCCCAAGACAGACGGAATCCTGCAAATTCACGGCGCCCCCTTTCCCTCTTAAATCAGCAGCCGCACGAGCGGCGGAACGGCGTAACACTCCACGGCTGCCGCCGCGAAGAGCATCAGCGCCGCAGCAAGCGCCCTGTCCTCCCCGCGCCTATAGCGGGGAGGCAGAGGCCGCCTTGCGTAGTTCGACAGGAGCCGCGCTGAAAACAGCTCTCCGCCGAAGGCGACGACAAACAGGCTTGGCACAGTCAGGAGCGCAGGAAGCCCCAGCACGACCAGGACAAGCGCCGTCCCCTGCTCCGGATAGGCAGAGGCGACACAGGCGGCCGTGCAAGAGAGCGCGAAGCCCCTGAAGGCAAGCGTCGCCGGTATGAGCAGCACCCCGGCAAGCGAGGTGGAAAAAAGTAAAACAAGGAGGTGATACTTGGCGCAGGAAAAAAGCAGGGAAAAATAGCCATCGGCGCCATACACGCTGCCATCTCCGGGCAGGACGCCCTCGGCCGCCGACTCTGCCGAGCCGAGGAGCGAGCCCCCTGCCGCGCCGGCAAGAAACGCCGCGCACAGCAGAAGCAGCACCAGCGCCTCTCCGCCCTGCCTAACAAGGCGGGCGGTATCTATATGTGGAAAGCGGCGCGCCGGCTTCACCGGGCCTCACCCGGGCGGCGCATGGGGATAATGCCGCAATTTACATAATTCAAGTAGGCACAATATAATACAAATTCCATCAGTAATCAAGTCCTTTGTCAAAATAAGTGCATTTTTGTGAATTATGCCTATGCATTATGTTAACAACATTATGTCAACCTTGCCAACTGCGCCCTTGAAAAATCCTTGGAATTACAGGCACAATCACAATATTTAGTGAGATGTATTTCGCTTGATAACAACATCTTGGTAATCATATTTCAATTATGTCTACCAGTCAGCAATATTACTGATTGTTATCACCTTATCTTCTGCGCCCGCGCTTTTTGCGTTTTGCCGCTCTCCTGTTGAGGCACAGCGCCCCGCCGAAGAGGCCGCCTGCAACCGCGGCTATTGCATGGCGCAGGCAGTCGGCGGACAGAGCAGCCTCGCCCTCGGCCATCAGCGAGCCGACAGCCAGCAGCGCAGCGAGCACAGCCCCGGCTATGAGTCCTGAGGCCAGGGCGGACTTGCCCCTCTTTTTAGCCGCAGCCGCTCCGCCTATTGCTGCGCCCAGAAACACGCAGGCGATAAGCAGCTCGTCGACCAGCGCATAAGGCAGTATCTGCCTTTCGAGCAAAACGGCCAGCAAGTACATGAGCGCGGCGACAGCTACGGCGGCGAGCAGCGGCCCGAGGGTATACCAGTTCAGGCCCGTGCTCTTCTTCCCTTTTCTTTCGACACTAGTCTGCATAAAAAATTCCCCCCGACGCGGATGTTTTGTACATCCTATTTCGTCTGGGGGAATTTAATGACTTGGCCGAGGGGCTTATTCGCCCTTGCCCTCGTCTATCTTGTTCTCCTCGCCCGAGGTCTTGGCGGCGTTCTTCTTGCTCTTGGCAGCCTTGGCGGCGGCCTCCTGCGCGGCACGCTGCTTCTCCTCGCGCACGTTGGAGGATATCGCCCACTTGGTAACCTGCATGCGGACGCGGTCCTCGCCGGTCTCGAAGGTGATGGTGTCCTCTGTGACCTGGACGACTTTACCCATTATGCCGCCGATAGTGACGATCTCGTCGCCGATGCTGATGTTGTTGCGCATCTCGGTGAGCTTCTTCTTCCGCTTGTTCTCCGGACGGATAAGGAAGAAGTAGAACACCACAAAGATGATGACGAGGAACAGAATCGACGACATACCGCCAAGGCCGCCGGCAGCCGTGCTGGCGTCTGCTGTAAGGAAATTGTGTAACATTTGATAACCTCCAACCTGCGAAAATGTACAGCGTGTCAATTATAACCTCATATTCTCCCAAATGCAAGAAAATTATATCCTTGAGTCCAAAATCTTCGCATATCGCTCCCTGAAGGCTGCGAAGCGCCCCTCGTCCAGGGCCTGCCTGATACGGCTCATCAAATCGTTATAGAACCAGAGGTTGTGCGTAACGGCAAAACGCATGGCCAGCATTTCCTCCGCTTTGAAGAGGTGCCGCACATAGGCGCGGGAGTAGCGGCGGCATACGGGGCAGCCGCAGCCGGGGGCGATCGGGCCCTCGTCCCGCTCATATTTGGCGTTTTTGATGTTTATGATACCTTCCCAGGTGAAGAGGTGGCCGTGCCTACCATTGCGCGCGGGCATAACGCAGTCGAAGAAATCCACGCCGCGCCAGACGGATTCGATGATGTTCCCCGGCGTACCGACGCCCATGAGGTAGCGGGGCCTGTCCTTCGGCATGTGTTCCTCGACGGCCTCAATGGTGTCGTACATCTCCTGAGCCGTCTCGCCCACAGCGAGGCCGCCTATGGCGTAACCGGGCAAATCGAGCTCCGCTATGCGCTTCATGTGCTCGATGCGGATGTCGTGGAAAACCGCGCCCTGGTTTATACCGAACAGCACCTGGCCAGGATTCACGGCGTCCGGCTCAGAATTATACTCTGTAAGCGCCCGCTTGCAGCGCTCAAGCCAGCGGACGGTCCTGTCGCAGCTCTGGCGGACGTATTCATAGGGCGAGGGTATCTTGATACACTCGTCAAAGGCCATGGCGATGTCGGAGCCGAGGTTCGACTGTATCCTCATGCTCTCCTCCGGGCCCATAAAAATGTGCCTGCCGTCCACGTGGCAATTGAAGCTCACGCCCTCCTCCTTTATTTTTCGCAGCTCGGCCAGGGAAAAAATCTGAAAGCCGCCGCTGTCCGTGAGGATAGGCCCGTCCCAGGTCATGAAGCGGTGCAGACCGCCGAGGCTTTTTATGAGCCCGTCGCCCGGGCGGACGTGGAGGTGATAGGTGTTGGACAGCTCGATTTGGCAGCCTATATCCTTCAAATCCTTTGCAGAGAGCGCACCCTTTATCGCGCCCTGCGTGCCGACGTTCATGAACACCGGCGTCTGCGCCGTGCCGTGCGGACAGCTGAATTCCCCGCGCCGCGCGAGGCCTTCGGTTTTTAAAAGTCTGAACATAGCCTGCCTCCAATTCCGTGTAAAAACGACTATATCCCGCCTCCGTCAAATTGTCAACCGCGTTTTGCACTTGCGAAGGCAGGATATAGTGTGATAGAATATGAAGAAATATTAACCGCCAGGTGAGGTGACACACCCTTGAAGATCCAGGAATCCGCCGAAAACTACCTTGAAACTATACTCATCATACACAACCGCCAGGGAAACGTCCGCTCCATAGACATCGCAAACGAGTTGGGTTTTTCCAAGCCTAGCGTCAGCGTGGCCATGAAAAACCTCAGGACCAACGGATATATCGAAGTTGACAAAGAAGGCTTCATAACCCTTTTGGACAAGGGCCGGGAGATAGCCGACAAGATATATGAGCGGCACACGCTGCTCTCTACCTGGCTGGTCCGCATGGGCGTCAGCCCCGAGGTAGCAGCCGAGGACGCCTGCCGTATAGAGCACGTCATCAGCGCCGAGACATTTGAGCGCCTTAAGGAGCATGTTTCCGCGCAGGACGAGGCCGGGCAATAAAAAAGAGAGGGTCTCCCCTCTCTTTTTTGTTTTTCACCGTTCGAGCCAGTTCTTGATGCGGCGGAAATAGAGCCTGTCGCCGAGGATGAGGCTCACGACCAGGAGGGCTATGCCCCCACCGATGAGCATGCCGAAGCCGGCGAGGCTGTCGTAAAAGATGCGCGGCAAATGCCTGCCCCAGATGTGCGGCGGCAGGACCTCCAGCAACCAGAGCAGCAGCTTGCCCAGCCCCAGGAAGAGCACTACCGTGATGAGCAGCGAGAGCCACTTGTCCTTGCCGGGGCAGTCTGGCCGCTTGAGCCAGTTTTGCAGCCGCTCCCCGTATAGCAGATAGCCCAGGACGAGGCTTATTATGACGAGGACGACGTAATAGCCCAGGCCCAGCACCTCCGGAACGTGCCTCGGGAGCTTCATCAGCGGGACCAGCAGCCTGTTCAGGACGAAGAACGCGCAGACCGCGATAAATACCGGAACGGTTTTGTCTCTGGACATACGGGCGCCTCCATTCCTTGGTATTTCCAGTATACCACATCCCTGGAGGCAGCGTCAATATTGCTAGGCCAGAGCCTTCCCCAGCGCCTCGCAGGCGGCCCTGGCGGCGGCGTCGGGCGCGTCGGCGCAGATGACGCTCTCGCAGGCGAGCGCGGCGCCGTAGCCCTTCGCCGTCGCTTCCCAGGAGCGCATCCACTCCCCGTCGCCCCAGCCGTAGGAGCCGAAGAGGGCCGTTTTTTTGCCCTTCAGCGCGGCCTTGCAGGCCGAGAACATGGGCTCAAACTCGTCTTCCTCCAGCTGCTCCGCGCCCATGGCCGGGCAGCCGAAGGCCGCGGCGTCATATTCAGCCAGCTTTTCCGGACTGAACTCGGCGGCGGTAAAGAGCTCCGCCTGTGCGCCCGCAGCCTGCGCCCCGGCGAGGACGCTGTTTGCCATGGCCTCGGTGTTGCCCGTGCCGCTCCAGTAGACTATTGCGATTTTGCTCATGCGTTTACCTCTTTTCAATGTATTTGTCAGGCGCAGACAGTGAGCTGCTGCACCGATCTGCCCTCGCTCCAGAGCCGCGAGTATACATCCCGGCACTTCCGAAAGCGTGAGAACAGACGTGCGGCCTCAGCCTCGTCGCCGTATACCTGCCACCAGCCGGTGAGCTTGCTGTTTTGCCCCCTGTTCTTGATGTATCCCAGCACATCGCAGAGCGGATAACCCAAAAACAGGCCGATCTCGTGCGGGAACTCCGCAGACTCACAAAAGCGCTCGCGCAGTCGCTCAATGGCATACCCCGGTTCAGCCGAGGCGTAGCCGCATTGCGCCAGCAGCTCCGCCGCGCCCGCAGTCTCAAGGTCTCGCCGCAGCTGCGAGTGACGATACATATACACAAGCGCCCTGTGTCCGTTGTAGCGCAGCAGCGTTATCGAGACGCCCTTGTCTCTGAGCCTGGAATTCCACAAGCCGATCTGCCGGAGCAGCTCACCCGGCTCTGTGGTATCCACGCAGAAGAGCGTGCCGGTCTTGAGGCTGGCCAGCGTCGGTGCGCCCTGCTCTATCATGTATTTTTCCAGCGGCGCCATCTCTCACACCGCCGCACAGTGTTCCATGAGCGCCGCACGCAGGGCAGTACCGCTGCTGGTGAGCACCCGCGCAACGGGCACGTCGTTCTTCTTCGCCTCGGCGATGACGCTCAGCGCCATCTTGTGCGAGACCGTGCTTATAAAAAGTATCAGCAGGTCTGGTGTACCTACCTTCTTTTTAAGGGAGCCGTTCTCCTTCGTAAAAACCTTGGCCTTGCAGCCGTGCTCACGGCAAATGCTCTCGTACTTGCCCGCCATACACTCGTTCCCGCCCACTATGACTACGCTCATATTCATCACCTTTCCTAGTTAGTCTGGGCTAATCTATGCGCTTAAAAAATAGTTAGTGCTATCTAACTTGCAGAATTATATTACTACATCCCTGTGCGCAGGTCAAGTATTTTTTTGCCGCGGCCTGTTTTGATGCAAATTTGATACAAGCCCGTGTTATCCTGGCGGAAAAGGGGGCGTATACATGAAAAAACTCATCTCCTGGCTGCTCCTGTGCGCTCTTTTGCTCTCTCTCGCAGCCTGCGGAAGCAGTGGACAGGTCGTCTCGCCAACATCGGATTCCGGCGACTGGGGCGGGCGCGGGCAGCCCTTCGCGCTGAAAAGCGTGGAGCTTCCGGGTCAGGCGCTGGGACTCGCCGCCTGCGGCGATGCGCTCTGCGTGCTCGTCCAGGGCGAGGCCCGCGCGCTCTACAGTGTCGAGGACGGGCAGCTTGTGCAGCTGGGCTATTCCGAGGCAGACGGCGCGGCGGGACGCATGACGGCGGATGAGTCCGGTGTCTGGCTCACGCTTATCGGTGCAGATGGCTCTGGCCCGCGCCTGGCACACTATCCGCTGGACGGCAACAGCGCAGACGCTTACATTGAGCCGGACGCGCAGGACTGCACTCGCCTGGCCTATGGCAGTGGACTGATCTGGCTCTATGACAGCGCCCTTGGGCGGCTGCTGGCGCTGAAGCCGGACGGGACCGAGTCGCTCCGCTTGGAGCTGGACGAGCCGGTCTACAGTCTTGCGCCCATTGAAAACGGGACAATGGCCCAGAGCCGGGAAACGCTGCTGCGCTGCACGGCGAATGGCGTCGCCGATGCCGGGGCCTGCTCCGGCTCAATTTGGTCCTCGGATGACGGCGGCTGGCTTGAAACAGATGCCGACGGTCTCTGGCACAGCACTGAAGCCGGGCGCGAGGCCGTGGCCATC
This sequence comes from uncultured Eubacteriales bacterium, assembly GCA_900544295.1. Lineage (GTDB taxonomy): Bacteria > Bacillota > Clostridia > Oscillospirales > Oscillospiraceae > Scatomorpha > Scatomorpha intestinigallinarum. The sequence goes on from UQUO01000005.1 coordinate 92,769, forward strand.
TGGGCCGAGTGCGGCATCTCGCTGTCTGACATCACAGCGCTCACACCGCTTGACGGGAGCTACGCCCTCATAAGCGGCGACGCGCTATGGCTGCTAGAGCCCGCCGCGCCGGATGACATTGAGCCCCGGCGCGAGGTGTCAGTCTACTGTCTCGACCCGGGCGCCGATGACTTCCTCGGCCCGGTGCTCGCCGCCGTCAACGCCGCGGAGCCTGCGCTCTACGCCTACACGCTGCACGACCCGGACGCGGACATGGAGACGCGCATCTCTACGCTCGCGGCGCTCTATGCCTCCGGTGAGGGGCCGGAGCTCATCTGCCTGGGCGGCATCGACCCGCTGGACTACATTGGCTCAGGCTGGTTTGCGGATATCTACGACCTTATGGAGAGCCAGGGCGGCATGAGCCGCGACGAGCTGGTTGCACCGGGACCCTACGAGCTGGGCGGCGCGCTCTACTCCCTCCCCGCCGCTTTCGGCATCAGCACCATGCTGGGCCGCGAGAGCCGCTTCGGGCAGTATTACAGCCTCTACGCTCCCGACATCATAGACCTCGACAGTAAAATAAGCCCCGATCAGGTCCTCAGCCGGGATGAGCTGTACAGCCTGATATGCACCACCCTCGCGGCGCGGCTCCGCCTCGGCGAGCTGCCTGAGGCGGAGTCGCTGACGGCGCTGCTCGAACTGGCGGCAGAGCCTAGGAAAACATCCGAATACATCCCGCCCGAGGAAGCCTTCGGGGCGGACATGGTAATGCTGGGCTACCAATATCTCTACAATGCCCGCTCCCTCGCGGAAGCCGAGGCCGCGGCGGGCTGCGAGCTCTGGCCGGTGGGCGCGCCCACGGCGGACGGGGCCTGCGGCTCCGCGGCGAGGACGCTCATAAGCTGGGCCGTCAGCGCCGCCTACGCGGAAAACGGCGACGGCTGGGCGCTGCTCCAGGCCCTGCTCCGTCTGCCCGAGGCGAATGTTTTCGCTGAGACGCCCATGTACCGTCAGCTGTTCGAGGCCCAGCTGCAAGAGTTATCCTTCCCGGACGAGGAGTTCCTGCCCGCCGTCACCGAGCGGCAGCGTGACTGCTTTCTCGGCCTGCTGGACGAGCTGGAGCTGGCCGCATACACGACCTCGCCCCTGCTCGATATCGTCTCCGAAGAGGGCGTGGCGCTGCGTGCGGGCGCTCAGACGCCCGAGGGCGCGGCGCAGCTCATCCTGGAGCGTGCGGCACTGTACCGGTCAGAGCATGGCTGAGCGCTATTTTATTGCGGCTGAGATGAACCGCTCGTTGTCCCGCAGGCGCTTCTCCGTAGGCGAGAGCTCTATCGCTCGGCGCACTGCCGAGAGCGCCTCAATGTATCTGCCCGTGTAATAGAGGCCCAGAGAGAGATAGTCATAGGGCAGGCTGCCCCAGGACTCGGCCTCACAGATGTATGTCTTCGGCCGTTCCTCTATCCTGAGCGCAGTTCGGCACATATGTACGAGGCCGTCCCAGTCCTTTTCGGCATACAGCAGCTTTGCCATGTCAAGGTAAGGCTCGCGCAGGTGCGGGGCCTCGCCTATGGCGCGCCAGAGCCAGCGTTTGGCCTCGTCCTTCCTGCCCAGCGCGTTCTGACAGCGGGCTATGTAGCGCATGGAGGCACAGCGCTCGTCAGCCCAGGTAGCGCTGGGCATTGACAGGTGGTGCTCCAGCGTGCGTATGGCGTCCTCCCAGCGGCGGTAGAAGTAATACTCCCTGCCAAGGTAGTGCATGTTCCTGTCGTCGTCCGGGCACTCGGCGACTGACATCTCCAAAAGCGGAAGGTACTGGCTGCGCGGCTTTGTGTCGTCCGCGTGGTGATCGAGCTGGATGCCCTCGATGCAGATCTGCTTTGTCGCCGCGCCGTCCGTACGCTCCAGCACCTCATGGACGGGGTGCGTCCAGCGGAAGCCGTGGCGGGCATGCATGTTGTTCAGCCAGAAAACAAAGCCCTCGGAGCCGTCCGGGTTGAAGTTCCAGGTGTAGCGGTAGGCAGCGCGCGTGGTTCCGGGCTCCCAAGCCGCTTCCAGCAGCGCCCGCCAGCCGGGGTGAAACAGTTCGTCAAGGTCAGTGCAGACGCAGACGTCCGCGTCCTCCGGCACCATTTCCAGCGAGCGGTTCCGCGCCCTGTCGAAGCGCCAGGGGCGAAATTCCTGTATCTCAACTATTGCCCCAGCCTCCCGCAGGAGTTGCACGGTGTCGTCCTCAGAACCTGTGTCGAGGACGTAGACCGCATCCGCCTCGGACATTGACTCCATCCAGCGCCGGGCGAATTTGCTCTCATTTTTGCATATGGCGTAGACGTATACTTTCAATTGCCCCTCCCCCTTATGGAACGAGGACGGCCATTGGCCGTCCTCTTTGGCTTATTGTTCGGCCAGTATGCCCACGCTGCGCAGGTTGGCGAGCAGTTCGTTGAACTGCGTTACAATGTCGCCCGTGCCGGTGGCATCCGAGACCGCCGCCGCAGCCCTGAGCACGGCGCCGCCGCTGGGGCCGGTGGGGCCAGTCGGGCCGGTGGGGCCAGTCGGACCCTCCGCTCCGGTATCGCCAGTCGGGCCGGTCGGGCCGGTCGGACCTGTGCCGCTCGGGCCGGTCGGGCCTGTAGGACCAGTTGGACCCTCCGCGCCGGTATCTCCGGTCGGGCCGGTCGGGCCTGTAGGACCGGTCGGGCCTTCCGCGCCGGTGTCGCCAGTCGGGCCAGTTGGGCCAGTAGGACCCGTTCCGCTCGGGCCAGTCGGGCCGGTAGCTCCGGTGTCGCCCGTCGGTCCGGTGGGACCGGTGGGACCGGTCGGGCCAGTGCCGCTGGGGCCAGTTGCGCCGGTAGCGCCAGTGGGTCCAGTCGGGCCTGTGGGGCCGGTCGGGCCGGTACCGCTCGGGCCCGTAGCACCTGTAGCGCCAGTGGGACCCGTGGGACCCGTCGGGCCAGTAGGACCAGTGCCGGAGGGGCCTGTCGCACCCGCAGCTCCGGTGGGACCCGTGGGACCCGTCGGGCCAGTCGGACCAGTGCCGGAGGGGCCTGTCGCACCCGCAGCTCCGGTGGGACCGGTGGGACCAGTAGGACCAGTCGGACCAGTGCCGGAGGGACCAGTCGCACCAGTAGCGCCGGTGGCTCCTGTCGGGCCCGTAGCTCCCGTGGGGCCTGTTGGACCAGTGGGGCCCTGAGCGCCGGTAGCGCCTGTCGGGCCGGTGACTGTCACCAGCGTGAAGTCCGGCGAGGTGCCTGGCGTGCCGGTGGGGTTGTTGGTATTTACGTCGTACAGTGCGCCGCTGTAATACACCAGGTCGCCTATAGAATAAGGCGTGCCGGGGACGAACTGCTCTATAGTGTCAATGCCCGCGCCGGTAGCGCCGGTGGGACCGGTGGGACCCGTCGGACCTCTGGCCCCGGTCGGGCCGGTGGGCCCAGTCGCGCCGGTAGCACCGGTAGCGCCCGTGGGCCCTGTGGGGCCGCTAATGCAGCAGACATGGCGGCAGCCGCGAGTGCAGTTGCAGTCGTGGTCGCAGGGTTTGACCACGTTCATATCGCAGCACTCAAGCTTGTCGCGCCAGTCTGAGTCGTTGCACTTCCGCATATGCTTACTCCCTTCACCATGGTTTCAAGGAAAATTCGGCACTTTCAACGTACCTGTATCATTGTATGCCGCCTCCGCCCCATTGTGACGGCACAAAAAAACCGCCCCCTGCATGTAGGGGGCGGCCCATGGTCATTTTATTCAGCTGATAAACATCGCGTCACCAAACGAGAAGAAGCGGTAGCGCTTTTCAACGGCCTCCTTGTATGCCGCAAGGACATGTTCGCGGCCGGCGAGAGCGGAGACAAGCATTATCAGAGTGCTCTCAGGCAGGTGGAAGTTAGTAATGAGGGCGCCGAGGCACTTAAATTTGTAGCCGGGGTAAATGAAGATGTTGGTCCAGCCGGATTTGGCATCCATCGTACCGTCTTCATTGGCAAAGCTCTCGACCGTGCGGCAGGAGGTAGTGCCGACGCAGACGATTCTGCCTCCCGCACGCTTTGTCTCGGTTATTATACGCGCCGTCTCCTCCGGAATGATGCAGAATTCGGAGTGCATCTCGTGCTCCTCGATGTCCTCCGCCTTCACAGGGCGGAAGGTGCCGAGGCCGACGTGCAGCGTGACGAAGCATTCACGCACTCCCTTTTCAGCAATCTTAGCCAGTAGCTCTTTGGTAAAATGCAGGCCCGCCGTCGGCGCGGCGGCGCTGCCCAGCTCGCGGGAGTACACGGTCTGGTAGCGCTCCCCGTCCTCCAGCTCCGCCTTGATATACGGAGGCAGAGGCATACGTCCCAGGCGCTCCAGCACTTCGAGGAATATGCCGTCGTACTTGAACTCGATAATGCGGTTTCCACCCTCCGCGACCTCAAGAACTTCGGCTTCGAGCTCGCCGCCGCCGAAGATGAGGCGCGTGCCGGGTTTCGCCTTGCGTCCCGGGCGGGTCATGCACTCCCAGCGCCCGCCGCCGAGGTCGCGCAGAAGCAGGACTTCCACCGCCCCGCCCGTCTCCCGCGCGCCCATGAGCCGCGCGGGCAGCACGCGCGAATCATTCATCACCAGGCAGTCGCCGGGGCGGAGCAGCTCAGGCAGCTCGGAAAACACGCGATGCTCCGTCGCGCCGCTGACCTTATCCAGGCAAAGCAGCCGCGAGGCGTCCCGTCGCTCCAGCGGCGTCTGCGCGATGAGCTCTTCGGGCAGATAGAAACTAAAATCCGATGTCTTCATGCGCTGTGCCTCTGTATCAATAGGTATAGGTAGCCGACGCGAGGGTGATGTCGGTGTAGTAGAAGTTGACTATCTGGTCGTAGGTAAAGCCGTAAGTCTTGGCCATGGCGTAGGCGCCGAACTGGCTCATACCGAGGCTGTGGCCCCAGCCGCTGCCGATGAAAGTGACGCTGTCGCCATTTTCGCTTATCTCAAAGGAGATGCTCTTCAGGCCCAGCGTAGAGGTGCAGAATTCATAGCAGGCCTTCCCGCTGAAGCTGGCGCTGCGGCCGTTGGAGTCCGTGAGCTTCATGCCGATGACGTTGCCGGTGTCGGAGTAAGTGATCTCGATGCTGTCCGCAGAGGCGATGGAGAAACCAAGGGTATTCGCCTTTTCAGCCAACTGGCTGCGTGTCAAGGTGTCGGTCCAGCTGCTGTTGGCGTTTATGCTCGCGGCAGCAGCCTCAAAGCTGTCCACCTTGCCGCGCAGATAGCCCACGGCGTTGCCTGTGATGTTCTCGCTGTCCTCCGTCGCGCCGCCGTTGGAGGAGCAGTACATGGCTGAAATAGGCTCGCCCGCGTAAAGTATGTAGATGCCGGCGGTCTGTTCCACAGCGGCGTCCGAGGTACTTGTCGCGCCGGTGAGTCCGCGGTAGACCTGGCTGTAGGTGTCGTTCGTCACGTCAAAGCCGTAGTAGGAGTTGGCGTTGAAATGGCTTGCGGCGTAGGTGCGGGCGCAGAGGGCCTGGGCCTTGAGGGCCTCTATGGGCCAGCTGCCGCTCATCTCGTAGGGGATGACGCCTTTGACGTAGTCCTCGATGTCAACTATGTTTATGACAGTGAGCTTGTCTCCGCTGCGGCGGACGTATTCAAAGTCGCCGTGGTAGCGGTAGCCCTTGAACCAGGTGACGGCAGGCTCATAGCTGGTCTGCGGGCTGACGGCGAGGTTCAGATCCTTGCCGCAGTCGAACTCAAATAGTATGGTCCCGTCCGTCGTGCGGCATACTGTGACGCAGTACTGCGAGGCGGTGTAGACCTGGCCGCCGGTACCGGACCAGCTGAGGGCGGCCTGCGCCTCGGCGGAGGTAGCATAGCTGCCGTAAAGGGCGTAATAAGCGCCGTTGTAGTAGGCCGGGAAACCGCCGTATTGCGAAGCGGCGTTGGCCGCCTCCTCAAAGCTCATGTAGCTGCCCGGCAGGAGGATGTGGTAGCAGCCGAGGCTCGCGCCGCTGCTGATGGTGACGTTTTTGTCCATCGCCATGGTTATGGCCGTCTCGGTTGTGTAGCCGACCTGGTGAAAGATGCGGTTGGAGTCGTAATACCCGAAGAGATAGCCGCTGCCGACATCGTTTTCAAGGTTGGCGGACTCAAGCGTACTGTTGCGGATGCTGCTCGTGCCGTCGTAGTAGTAGAGGCCGACACGGAACTTGGAATAGGGCAGGCTTATCCGCCCGGTCACGGAAAGGTGCTCCGGCGTAGGCGAGACCTCGTCCCTGCCCGGGCGAGTCGAGGAGCCGGAGGAACCGGAGCTGCCGCCCACGGTGGTAAGGCCGTCCGCCGTCATGACAGCGGCGTCACCCGAAACAAAAGAGGTGCCGCCCTCCCCTATCGCGTAGGCTGAGCCGAGGCCCCCGGTCAGGACGCTGTTCGAGTCGTTAACATAGATATCCCCCGCAGCGGCCGCCGGAACAGCCGGAAATAGCCCCGCGATGAACAGCAGGGCCAGTATAAATGCGGGTATGGCGTTCAATCTCTTCATTTTCATTTGTTCACCTTTTGACGTTTGTTGACTGGCATAAATGCAGGTGGTAAAATATTAAATTGCTAAAGGGCCAACAGGTTATTGCCTTTTTCGACTTATTATGTCATTATAAAGGCTGATACAGAGAATTGCAAGCGTTATGTCACCCGGTATTATTTAACTGGCCGGTGAATATACTGTTTCGCATGGCTGAAAGGAAGGAATTTGGCATGGAGAAACTCAAAGTCGGAGTCATCGGAGGAACCGGCATGGTCGGCCAGCGCTACGTGACGCTGATAGCCAACCACCCGTGGTTCGAGCTGGCCGCCATCGCGGCGAGCGCCCGCAGCGCGGGCAAAACCTATGAGGAGGCCGTGGGCGCCAAGTGGGCTCTTGACGACCCCATGCCTGAGTGCGCGAAGAAGCTCGTCGTCAAGAACGCCGCGGACGTCGCGGACGTGGTAAAAGACGTCGATTTTGTCTTCTCCGCCGTCGATATGAAGAAAGAGGAGATCCTCGCGCTTGAGGAGGAGTATGCCAAGGCCGAGTGCCCCGTCGTCTCCAACAACAGCGCCAACCGCTGGACCCCGGACGTGCCGATGGTCATACCCGAGATAAACCCGGAGCATTTCGCCGTCATCGCGGACCAGAAGAAGCGCCTTGGCACCAAGCGCGGCTTTATCGCCGTCAAGTCCAACTGCTCCATCCAGAGCTATGTTCCCGCCCTCTCCCCCTTCAGGGATACCTTCGGCCTCGACAAGATCCTTGTCTGCACCTACCAGGCAATATCCGGCGCAGGCAAGACCTTCAAGACCTGGCCCGAGATGGTCGATAACGTCATCCCCTACATTGGCGGCGAAGAGGAGAAGAGCGAGCAGGAGCCCATGAAGGTCTGGGGCCGCGTGGAAAACGGCGTCATCGTGAACGCGAAAAAGCCGCTCATCACCGCCCAGTGCCTGCGCGTCGCCGCAGCGAACGGCCACATGGCCGCAGTGTTTGTGAGCTTCGACAAGAAGCCCACGATGGACGAGATGAAGGCCGTCTGGGCGTCCTATAAGGGCCGCGCCCAGGAGCTGGAGCTGCCCAGCGCGCCGAAGCAGTTCCTGCGCTATTTCGAGGAGCCTGACCGTCCGCAGACGAGGCTCGACCGTATGAACGAGGGCGGCATGCAGATAAGCATCGGCCGCCTGCGCCCCGACACGCAGTATGACTACAAGTTCGTCTGCCTCTCTCACAACACCCTGCGCGGCGCCGCCGGCGGGGCCGTCGAGCTGGCCGAGCTGCTCTGCGCCGAGGGTTATATAAGCGCAAAATAAGCCCTAACATCTGAAGGAGGTTTGTAAAATGGCCAAGACACCGATATTCACCGGCTCATGTACCGCCATAGTCACGCCATACCTCGAAAACGGCGTCGATTACGAGAAATATGCCGAACTCATCGACTTCCAGTACGAGGGCGGCACCTCCGCCATCCTCGTCTGCGGCACGACGGGCGAGAACCCGACGCACACCGAGGAAGAGCACAACAAGCTCGTCGAGCTCACCGTAAAGAAATGCGCCGGGCGCATGAAGACCATCGTCGGCGTCGGCGGCTATAATACCGCCCACGTCCTGGAGCAGGCCAAGCAGGCCGAAGCCTGCGGCGCGGACGGCATCCTCATGGTCACGCCCTACTATAACAAGAGCACCCAGAAGGGCCTAATAGAGCACTTCACCTACGTCGCTGACAGGGTCAGCGTGCCGATGATCCTCTACAACGTCCCCGGCCGCACCGGCATAGGCATCAAGCCCGCCACCTACAAGGTCCTCTCCAAGCACCCGAACATCAACGGCGTCAAGGAGGCCAGCGGCAACATCGCCGAATTCGCCCTCACCCGCTCCATATGCGGGGATGACCTGGTGTTCTGGTCCGGCAACGACTCAGACACCGTGCCGATGATGGCTCTTGGCGCCGTTGGCGTCATATCCGTGGCCTCGAACATCATCCCCAAGGACGTGGCTAAGCTCTGCGAGCTGGGCCTCGCGGGCGACTTCAAGGCCGCCGCCGCGGAGTATTTCCGCCTGGCCGACTTCTTCGACAAGCTCTTCATCGAGACGAACCCCATCCCCGTCAAGACCGCCATGAACGTTGCGGGCATGAACGTCGGCAAGCTGCGTCTGCCCCTCGTTGATATGGACCCGGCCAACCTTGAAAAGCTCAAGGTCTCCATGCGCGGCGTGGGCCTCGAAGTGTAATTCACAGATACAAAGAGGGAATCCATATGCTAAAGATGATAGTCTCCGGCTGCAACGGACACATGGGCCAATGTGTCGTGTGCGGCTGCGCGGAGCTGGAGGGCGTGGAGATAGTCGCGGGCTTCAACCGCACGCCGGTGAAGAAGAACTGCTTCGAGGTCTATTCCGACCCCATGAGCTACGAGGGACCGGCGGACGTCGTCGTGGATTTCTCGAACCCCGCGAACCTTGACGGGCTGCTGGAGTTCTGCCTGCTGAGGAAGATACCCATAGTCCTGTGTACGACGGGTTACTCTGAGGAGCAGCTGAAGGACATTGAGAAAGCCGCGGCGCGCATACCGGTGTTCAAGTCCGGCAACATGTCGCTGGGAATAAACCTCATGATGCAGCTCGTGAAGCGGGCCTCCGCCGTGCTGGGCGAGAGTTTTGACGTCGAGATAGTGGAAAAGCACCACCGCCGCAAGGTGGACGCGCCGAGCGGCACGGCCCTGATGCTGGCAGACGCCGCCGCCTCTTCCCTGCCCTATAAAGCCGAGGAGGTCTTCGAGCGGCACAGTGTCCGGCAGCCTCGACGGCGCGAGGAGATAGGCATCTCCTCCATCCGCGGCGGCACCATCGTCGGCGAGCACGAGGTCATCTTCGCCGGGCATGACGAGGTGTTCGAGATGAAGCACTCGGCGCTCTCCCGCGAGGTCTTTGCCAGCGGCGCAATAGCCGCGGCGAGGTTTATCGCCGGGGTAAAGGCTCCGGGCATGTATAACATGGACGACTTGCTCAGAGATGTCATGAAATGAAAAAGGCGCCCTCCGGGAGTTCCCGGAGGGCGTTGCTTTTATATCTTATTTCACTCCGCAGTCATGGCTTCGAGCGTCATGGCGGCGAGCTCAGGCATCGTTATTCCCAGTAGCTCCGCCCCCTTGGCAATGATGTCTCTGGAACAGCCTGCGGCGAACTTCTTGTCCTTGAACTTTTTCATAACGGACTTCGCGTCCATGCCTTCAAAACCAGTGGGGCGCATGAGGGAAGCGGCCCAGATGAGGCCCGTGAGCTCGTCCGTAGCAAAGAGTATCTTCTCCATATAGCGCTCCGGCTCGGCGTCGCTGCATATCCCCCAGCCGTGACTGACTACGGCGTGAACAACGCCTGCGTCTATGTCCAGCTCGCGCAGCAGCACGTCAGCGCGCCTGCAGTGCTCCTCGGGCCATTGCTCGAAGTCTATGTCGTGCAGGATACCGACTGCCTGCCAATAGTCCTCCATGCCCGGGTCATACTTGCCGGCCAGGTAACGCATGACCTTGCCGACGGTCTCAGCGTGCTGGATGTGGAAGGCTTCTTTATTGTAGCGCTTGGTCAGTTCGAGGGCCTGTTCCGGCGTGGGAATATAGCTCATATGTCCTTACCTCCACAAAACTTGATTGCATAATATTACGCCAGTTTTGCGGAAAATGCAAGCTATTTCCCATCCTTATACCCGCACACGGCGCGGTTTGACACGGCGTCGAGCCAGCAGCGCAGGCCCTTCGGCTCCGTCACGCGGAACATATGGGCAAGCTCCGGCATGTTCGGGCATATCTCCGGAAACTTGTCTGGAAGCTCATCAAGCAGCTCCGGGCGGTAGCTGAGGGTGCGGCGGTCGTTCCATATGGCGCAGTAGAAGATCTCCGCCTCTACGAGGTCCTGGAACATGTGGCTGCCGTAGCTCAGCTCCGGCATGTAGCCCGCCCTGTCGTCCGACACCTCGCAGACCCCGGCAAAGCCCGAAATGTCCGCAAAACTGCACGGCACGCCCAGCTCCGGAGAGCTGGTGCCGAGCCTGCCCGGCGCGAGCAGGAGGATTTTCTTGTCCTTGCCCTTATAATAGCGGTTTATAAGCCCCACAGCTGTGGCGGCCATTCGTTTTTTGGAATAGGGATATTCGTAGTACGCCTTGGCGTCTATTTGGATAACGACGTCGATGTCCGTCACCGTGGACATGCCCATGGAGGAGTCGTCCAGGCTGAAGAAGGTGTCCTCCTCCGGTAGCTCCGGCACCACCACCTTGCCGCCCGGCTGGCCAACGTATAGCGGGCGGCATTGGAGCAGGTTTATGACAAAATCGCCGTATTCGTCCGTGTTGACGGCGTATTCGATGTCAACCGGCGTGCCGTAGACGTTTTCCAGCGTCTTGAGCAGGGACTGCATGATTTGCGGGAAGCGCGTGCGCTCCAGCAGGCCCTGGCAGCTTATGAACCAGACCTCGTCGCGGATGCCTATTTCACGCAGGGAGGCTTCGGCCTCATAGTCGCGCTCGAACATCAGGTCGTGAAACCAGTCGGGCAGGAAGTGGTGGACGACGTCCATGCTTACGCTGCGGAAGGCCTGGCGTTCGCGGTCGATGACGTCCACGTTGTGCTGGGAGAAGCGGTGCATATCCGCGACATTTGCGTGAGTGCGCGCAGCCGGGCGGTCGAGGTTTACGAGCCGCGGGTAGTCGTCCTCCGTCCTGTCCACCGCCTTGGTGCCGAGGCCGACGACAAGGCGAAGCATGCCCGCCGTGGGGTCGGCGTCGTGGCTGGTCTTGTAAAGGCAGCGGCTGTAACCCACGCCCGCGACTCCGGGCAGGTAGTACGGCCCGGCCCAGGAACCTGAGACGCGCTGGACGAGGATGGACATCTGCTCGTCCTTCTTCTCCAGCCCGCGCTGGAGGCGGTATTCCAGGGCGGAAATGTCCATTGTGCTGGCGTAGACCTTGCGCACTGCGTCTTCAAAGGCGGCCAGGCGCTTTTCCAGCGGCCCGAAGTTCACGCAGAACACGGACTCATACTTCCCCGCAAAGGCGTTGCCGAAGCCGTCCTCAAGAAAGCTCGAAGAGCGTACTATGATGGGGCTCTGCCCGTAGTACGAGAGCATGGCCTTGAACTGTTCGCGTATGTTCTCCGGGAAGCTGCCGGAGAGCAGGGCCTGCTTGAGCTCCTCCGCCTTGGCAAAGTAGCCCTCTTCAGTGCGCTGCTCTATGCGGGTCTTCCAGCAGTTGTTGCTGACGATGTATGTGTAAAAGACATCGGAGCCTATATAGAATGAGTCATGCGGCTCGTTGTGCTCGCGGAAGTCCGGCAGGCAGACGTCGGCTATTTTGCGGGCCAGCAGCATGCCGCAGGCTTTGCCGCCTATGGCGCCGCTGCCTATCATGCGGTCGCGCAGGGAGAAATAGTCCTTCGGCTCGAACAGCTGGTGGATGAGCTTTTGGACGTGAGGGTCCTTGGACATCATGCTCTCAAGGATCTTGCGCTCAGTCTCGTCCCGGAACTTGCCCCGGCCGAATTCCAGCTTGGCCAGGGCGAAAAAGCGGTCGTGGCTGTCCAGGTTCTGGTCCTGCGTGTGGGCCGAGATGTCGTCCAGCAGCTTGTAGTAGCGGCTGAGGGCAACGCCGCCGTCCAGGGGCTTGAACGGGCCTCCGCTGCGGCTGACGTGCGGCAGGTAGATGTTGACGGACTCGCGGTCCATCGCCTTGAGCGTGTGTATGTACACAGCGCTGTCGCTGGTGTATACGTCTATCAGCACCTGTGTCGTGTCGCGGATGCTGGCCATTGTCTCAAACGAGTGACGCCCGCGTATGACCGGGAAATAGGCCACAGTGTTCAGCTCATAGAGGTAGGGACAGGTGACGCGGAAGAAATTGCCCATCATCTGGTCCGTGTGCCAGGCGACCTGAAGCTCTGACAGGCAGTCGAAAATGTAAAATGCGCCCTCCCCTTCCTCGGTTATGCGGTTGTAGATGTTAACGGTGAAGGGCTCAAATCCCTGCATGGGGTCGAACTCAAATACCTTCAAGCCCGGTCCGGGGCTGAACATACTCTCATGCCGCGTGTAGTGCATGTAAATAAGGTTGCGTCCATCCTTCATCGCCTGCCTTGCGAAAGCCTCCGCAAACAGGCGGTATTCATCCAGTCCCGACACCTGCCAGACCACGTTGTCGCCCATGCGGATGTAGTCGAACACCTCGTCCACACCGGGATATCCGCTCGGTATCCTCTCAAAAGCCACGTTCTCGCCTCCCTTTTTGTCTGCTTTGCATATATTCTACTATATACCCGCCCGAATTTCACCACATTTTTTACATTTTTTCGCCGCGCCGCCAAAAAAAGGCCCCGCGCCTGCGCGCGGGGCCCGGAGGGGATGGGCCAAAGGCCGCTTGGAGGGGTCGGCTCTTTGGTCAGGAGTATTTTTCGCCTATGTAGATGCCCATGTTTCCGCCCTGGCAGACCATCTCGAACATCGCGCCGCCGCTGTTGAAGGCGCGGACGGCGTAACGCCCGCCGGACGCGGTCTGGTCGTCTATCGTCTCGTCCACCGTGAAGCCCGCGGCCCTGACGTCGGCGTAGTAGAGCTTGCCCTGCTCCACCGTGACTCCGGCGTAGTAGACGGCCCAGTTGCTGCCGCCGCGGTTCTCGACGCGGCTGAGGGCGCCGACGCCCGGCTCGGGGATAAAGGCGGCGTACCCCGTCCCGGGGAAGCTGAGTTCATCGGTTTGGAGGTCGTCCCCGCCGATGTTTATGACGTCGTCCCAGTCCGTGCCGCTTATCACGCCGCCGGACGGCGTCACGGCCGCCGGGCTCTCCCTGCCGCCGAACACGCCCGCCAGCCAGAGCACTATCACGACGGCGATCAACGTTACGGCGGCGATGGCGGCTATGATGATAGCGTTCCTGCCTGCTCCGGCCTTCTTTGCGGGCTTTTCTGGCCGCGCGGGCCTCTGGCCCGCCGTCTGCGCCGCGCCGCCGTCACGCTGGGGCGCGCCGCACTTGGGGCAGAAGGCCGTGCCCGGCCTGAGCTGAGCTCCGCATCTCGCGCAGAAGGCCGCGGCCTCCTGCTCCTGCGGGGCGGGCTCCACATACTTGGCGCCGCACTCGCAGCAGAACAGCTCTCCGTCCTGTAGCTCCGCGCCGCATTTGGGGCACATCCTTGACATCGTCTTACCTCCTTAATTTGTGAGCGGCAGCAGCCCCAGCGCCGTTGCGAGGCCGCAGTTGAGCACATAGCAGCCTCCGCTGCCGTCCCCGTAGCCGTTCTGTATGTAGTCCAGCCACTCCTGCTGGGTCTTGTAGGTCACTATGCTGTCCACGTTTTCGCCGTCCAGGGGCAGGATGGTCGTCTCGATGAGGTAATACTCGCCCGTGTTGGGCCAGGCCTCCACCGCCACCTGCGCGTGGCCGGGCGGGAAGATGAGAAAGACGTTCATGCCCGCCGATTGCAGCGCGCTGGCGATGGTCAGCGAGGTCTCGATGCACACGCCGCTCTTGCTCGAGAGCGTGTCGTCCGGCAGCTGCACGCGCTGGAGCATCTTGTCCCCGCTCCGGCTCATGGAATACCAGGCGTTGTTGTAGCGCACGCCCATCTCGCTCATAGCGCCCTGCAGGGCCAGGGCCTGGTAATAGGTGTTCAGCTCGATGTTGCTGCCAAAGAGGCCGGAGTCCTGATAGCCCTGCATCATGTCGAACTGCCCGCCCGTGTAGCCGGTAATGAAGTCCACCGCGTTGCGCTTCAGCTCCAGCACGCCCGGCGACTCCGGCGTGAGGAAGGAGAGGTAGTAGTCCCAGCTGGACACGCCCAGCACGGGGTCGTAGTTTATCATGTCGAACTTGCTCATTATCTGGATGGGCAGGGTGTCCTGTATGACGGGCTTGCCGCTGTCGATGTCCGTCACGGAGAAGACTATCTGCGCCTGCTTGGCCGAGCCGAGGCTCAGCTCTCCCGTCAGCACGGGCGGGTGGATGTAAAACTGCGTCAGCTGGCTGCCCAGGGTGAATTTCTGCTCGTACACCTGCGTGAAGCCCGGCACCTCCGCCCTTATCATCACGTCCCGCTCCCCGCCCTCGCTGGTGGCGCGCACGAGGAGGATGTAGTCCGTAGTGTTGTAGAGCGAGGGGTAGATGGAGTCCACGGCCTCGTAGTCTATCTCTATCTCGGGCTCGCGGGACATGTAGCTGTAGCTCACGGCCGGAAGCTCGCCCGCGGGGCGCAGGCTCTCGATGTAGGGCAGGCCCCAATACCAGCCCGCCGCGCCCAGGCCGCCCAGCAGCACGAGCACGATGAGCGCCGTCACGAGCCGCCTCAGCCCGCGCCTCGGCCGCCGCTCCTTGACGGCGGCCGGCGCAGAGGGCTGTTCAGCGACTGGCGCCGCGGCGGGTTCCGGGATGGGTTCTGCTATCGGCTCCGCGACCGGCTCGGGGTGGCGCACCTCGGCGCCGCACTGGGGGCAGAAGCTCTTGCCCTCGCGGAGCGGAGCGCCGCATTTGCCGCAATGCTTCACAACGCCGCACCCCCTCACATCGCCCGGAGCAGCGCGGCGCAGTTTTCCGCCAGCTCCGTGCCCAGCTCGCCGACCCAGCCGCCCAGGCGCTCGCCCACCTTCTCGTACTGGAGGTTGAAGTCCCGCGTCAGCATGACGCTGTAGTCGTAGTTCTCCTTCTCCACCCGCACGAGCATATAGATGCCCGCGGCGAGGCGCAGGGGGTCGTTCAGCTGCACGCCTATGTACTGCTCGTTCAGGATGGCCATGAAGTGGGAGAGGCGGCTGATGTACAGCTTGTAGGTCTCGGCCATGAAGGCCGGGCAGTCCAGCTGCGACATGGCCGTGCTCGCCTCGTCCACGGCGTAGTAGAGGTCGTAGATCCTGTCCTTGTCCGTGTCGTAGGCAGAGGCGTCAAAGGAGGACAGGGGCTGCGCGACCTCGTTAAAGGCGAAGTAGAAGTCCATGATGTCCGCCATATCCTCCAGCGCGCTCTCCACCTCGGAGAAATACTTCGCCGCCGCCTCGTAGGTGAGGTCAACGCTCTCCTGCCCGCAGGGGCGCAGGGACGAGGCCCAGGCGGAGTAAGCCGCGACCGTCTCGAGATAGCCCGCCAGCTCCGCCTGCTTCTGCCTGACCTCCTCGGTTTTGTCCTCGGGGACGTAGGTCTCGCCGTTCTGGCGGGCGGCGTCGTTTTCCTCTATGTTCTTTTCGGAATTTGTGACCTGCCATTCAATTATGGCGTTGACGCTGCCTATCATCTGCGCCGTAGAGGCGACGCGGTCCCTGACGCCCTCGACGTTCGCCCGCTCGGCGCTGTACCCGGCGGGCGCGGCGGAGGCGCAGCCCGTCAGCAGCAGGCAGAGTATCATCGCCGCAGCTGTGACTCGTTTCACATTCCACCTCGCTATGTATAGAGCTCCTGCCAGTTTGTCGGAACGTTCAGGGAGTCGTTCGTGACATAGATGTCGCCCGAGTCCGTCTCGTAGACGTGGTCGTAATACGTTGGCACCTTGACGGTGCTGCCGTCGGAAGTCGTGTAGTCGTCGCGGTCGTAGATGTAGTCGCTCCACATGTCCGTGACCCGGTCGTTCGTGTCCGAGCTGCTGCTGTAGTCGTTCATGAGCTGGCTCTGTATCTCCGTCGCCGCCTGTATCTGGTTCGTGAGCTGCTGCGCCAGGAGGTTCTCGATGTAGGCGCGGTACTGCTCCACGAGGTAGTAGAACTCCGGCGATACGCTGCTGTTGGACACGAAGGTCAGAAACTCGTTCTGCATCGACGTGAGCGCCTGCTCGCTCTCGGCCGTGAAGATATAGGTGAAGGGCACGCACCAGTATATCTCGTTCACCGTGATGGAGCTGTTCTGCACCACCCACGAGGTCTGGTAGGCCCAGACCAGCGTGAACACTTCGATGTACTCCGTCTGCCCGCTCTGCGTCGTGACCGCGTACCTGTTGTCCACCACCGTGCTCTCATAGCCGACGAGGTTCGCGCTCATGCCCAGGTTCGCCAGGGACTGCACCAGCGAATAGCCCGTCTGATAGGCGTGCTGCTCCGCGGTGGATTTGAGCGCGCTGAGGCTCTGCGAATCTATGCTGCTCGAGCTCAGCTTCTGCGCGCCCGTACAGCCTATGCCCGAGAGCATCATCTCGACAAACTGCTCCGCCGTGCGGTACTGCCGGTGTATCCTGTAGGTCGTCGGGTCGGTCTCGTTCTCGCCGAGGGAGTTGAAGATGCTGTCCGTCTGGTAGTAGCTCATGGTGCTGATGAGCTGGAAGCTGCGCTGCCCGTCGGGCGAGACGGCGCTCAGCTGCGTCATGCCGGGATAGTTGCCGTAGCTGCTCCACTGCACCTGCTCCGACACCTGCCAGTCGTCCGGCGCCGTTATCCGGCCCACGACCATGTTGAGGCCCGAGTCCGTCAGCCGGCTCACGCGCATGAAGGTGCCGCGCTGCCGCAGTTCGGCCTCGCTTAGCGTGCCTCCGCCGCTGTCCGGCTGCGGCTGGGATGTGGCCGGCGCCGTGCCGGGCTTGGAGGCGCCGCCGGCTCCACTGCCGCTGTCGCCGTCCTGGGGCGTGCCTGACTGGCCCTGCCAGGTCGGCGCAGGCTCGCTGCCGCGCCCGTCCCTGTTACCCAATGTCACGCTCAGCACCACGACCAGCACGACCACGACAAGGCCGATCGCGCATGCTATGAGCGCGCGCTTGCTGCCGACCTTGCGGCGCCATCTCGCCTTCACCTCGGCGCTGGCTGCGGCCCAGATCTCGCTGCCGCTCAGCCTGCTCCGCTTCGGGCTGCTCACCGGAGCGCCGCATTTCGTACAGAATGCCGCCCCGTCGGGCAGCTGCGCCCCGCATTTCGTACAGAAGCTCATATCATGCACCCTTGTAAGTGTCGATGACTATCTGCGCCATCGCGCCCCAGATGCCGCGGACGTAGAGGGCCTTGCCCGTCGCGGCGTCGAGCTCGATCTCCACGAGGCAGGGCCAGTTGTACTCGTCGGTGTAGGTGAAATAGTAGTAGTTCGGCTCGGAGACGATGCTGGAGTCGAAGGTGTAGCCGTTGCTCGAGAGCACCTGCTTGCACTCGTCTAGGGTCATGCCCACCGTCGCGCCGCCCACCTTGATTATCGAGGTCGGGTCGGTCACGGCCACGAGCTGCACCGTCCAGTTGCCGTCAAAGGGGTCGACGAAGAACATGAACAGGACGTTCGAGTAGGAGAGTATCTCCGTCTGCACCGTCCCGGCGTCCTCGTAGCCGGGCAGGCCGCAGGTGGAGTAGTCGAGGGTGCTGTCCACGGCCACCCTGTCCTGCGGCTCGCCGAAGTACTCGATGAGCTCGTCGGGAGTGAGCGGGTAGCCGGAAAAGTCCAGCCAGTCGTAGAGGAAGTCGTCCAGGTTTACCTCCTGGCCACCGCCCTCGCTGCCGCCGTCGTCCGGCGCGGCGCTGGGCTGCGCGTCGGTGGGCGCGGGCTCGGAGCTGGGCAGGGGCGCGACGGAGGGCGCCGCCGAGGGGGTCGGGGCCGGGGGCGGGGTGACTCCGCCCACGTCGCCCAGGGCGCCGCCGATCTCCTCCGGCTCAGTTTTGCCGCAGGCGCTCAGCGCGCCCAGCAGCATGACAAGCGCAAGGGCAAGTGCAAGGCTTTTCTTTTTCATGTTGTCCTCCATATTCAGCAAGGTTTCTGACACGGGCCGGGCGGGCCGCCGCGGAGGGCGTATCGGTCCGGCGCGGGAGCTCAAACCTCCCCCACTTAAGTATATTATCAAAGCCTTTGCTCCGCCAGTTCGGAAAACGCGAGGGGCGCAGCGGCCGGGGTTCGGAATACGAACCCCGCCAAACCCCTCTCCTGCGGACGTCGGCGCTTGATGCGCGGCGGTTTTTGTTATATAATTACATGATATGTGTAACAGGGCGGTGAGCAGAGAATGGTTCAGAATAGATACGCGCGCTTGGCTCCGGGCCTGTTTTTCGCTGTTTACCTCCTGGCATTCCTGCTCATCGAGTTCGCCGTGAACGACAATGCCGCGATGCTGTTCGGCGCAAAGAGCGTGAACGGCATCTACTCCGCCGGGCTCTGCTGCACGGCGCTGGGCTATCTGGCCTTCCCGCTCCTGCGCAGGCTCACCAAGGGCGAGCGGGCTAGGCTGCTCGTCTTGACGCTTATCTGCCTGCTGCTCGTCGCCTCCGTCGTTCCTCTCATGCTCGCGCCCAGGCCCTTCTTCCTGCCCTGCGCCTTTCTCAGCCTGCTCTGCGCAGGGTATATCGGCGGCATGGCGCACTACTTTCTGGCGCTCGCGCTACAAAACTCGCGCTGCACCGGCCGCGTCGTCGGCTTCGCCATTGCCGTGGAGAGCCTGCTGCAGTTTTTCATCCAGTCCTATCTTGAAACGGCCCCGCTGCTCATCGCCTCAGTCGCCGTCTGCGTGGCCGCCATCTTCTTCATCGTCCGTTTCCCGCCCGGCGACTGGGTGCTGGACAATCCCCTGCCCTACGGCGAGGGCGGCGTCCCGCCCGGGCGCAAGCTGGCCGTCGCCGGGGCGACGGTCTGCCTCATGTCGGTCATAGTCTCCCTGGACGACACCATCGCCGTCTTCCTGCACGCGGAGGGCAGCGTCGACCTCACGGGCGTCGTGCGCCTGTCTTACGCCGGGGCCGTCCTGCTGTTCGGCTTCGTCGCGGACATCAAAAAGCGGGCCTACCTCCCTTTCATGGCGGCCTGCGTGCTCGCAGGCTCCACGCTGATGTTCGCCTTTCTCGACAGCCCGGAGACCTATTCTATAAACGCCGTGCTGCTCTACATACTCTCCGCCTCGAGCGTCGTCTATCTCACCGTCGCCTTCCTGGACCTCGCGCCGAGGACGGCGCACCCGGAGCTCTGGGCGGGCATGGGGCGCGTCCTGCGCTCCTTCTCCGTCGCGGCGACGGCGGTGCCCTTCATCCGGCTTTACGACGCGGCGGGGCACGCGGTGATGATGGCCGTGGCCTTTGCGGCGACGGTGGCGGTGCTGGTGCTCTTCTTTGCGGACGGGCAGTTCTCCCCCGGCAGGGCGGAGTCCGCGGCCCGCGCCCGGGCGTGAGCGGGCTGGCCGGGTTCGCGGAGAAATACGGCCTCACGCCCCGCGAGACGGACGTCCTCGCCGCCGCGCTGTACAATGACAAGGCCCCCAAGGAGATCGCCTACGACCTTCAGATATCCGAGCGCATCGTCCAGCGCTACTTCAACTCCATTTACGAGAAGACAGGCACCCAGGGCCGCGTGGGACTGACGCTGCTCTACTCCGGCTTCACGATAAACGAAGACTGAGCGTTCGTGACACGAACGCTCAGTCTTTTCCACTCTGCCGAGCAGGGCTTATTTTCCCAGGGTCTCGTCCAGGGCGCGGCGCACGGCTCGGAAGATGTTCTCGTAGCCCGTGCAGCGGCAGAGGTGTCCGGCAAGCTGCTTGCGGAGCTGCTCGTCCGTCAGGTCCTCGCCGCGGTTCAATATCTCCTGCCCCGTCAGCAGGAAGCCCGGCGTGCAGAAGCCGCACTGGATGGCGCCCTCGTCCACAAAAGCCTGCTGTATGGGCGAAAGGCTCCCGTCCGGGCCGCTCAGGCCGTCAACGGTGAGGATGTCCTTCCCGTCCGCCCATGCGGCAAGGTAGATGCAGGAGTTGTAGGTCTCCCCGTCAATGAGCACGGTGCAGGCACCGCACTCACCTACCTCGCAGCCTTTTTTCACGGAGGTGAGCGAAAAGTCGTCCCTCAAAAGGTCGGTCAGCGAGGCGCGGACGTCCACCATCTTGTCCACCGCCCTGCCGTTTATCGTGCAGCGTATGCGTTTGAACTGTCTGTCCATCACAGCCTCCCTCCCGCTCTCTCGACGCTCTCGCACAGTGCGCGGAAGGCGCACTCCTCCGCCACGTGCAGGCGGAAGGCGCGGCTGGCGCGCCATGAATCGCGCGGGCTTATCTCGGCCACGGCGGCGCGGGCAAACTCGCGTGCTGTCTCCTCCGTGCAGGGCGCGCCGGCGAAGGCGCGCTCCGTCTCCGGGCAGCGGCTGGGTACAGGTCCCGCCACGCCGTAGGCTATGCGCACGCGCTCCAGACTCCTGCCGTCCTCCGAGAGCCGGGCGTTTACGGAACAGCCCAGGGTGGAGATGTCCAGCGCCTCGCGCGTGGAATACTTGATGTAGCGCCCGAAGCAGCGCTCCCAGCTCTCGCGCGGGATGTATATCGCGGTCAGCAGCTCGTCCGGGCCCACGTCCGTCCTGCCCGGCCCGAGGTAGAATTCGGCGATGCCGAGCCGCCTTGTGCCGCCCGCGCCCGTGAGCTCCAGCTCCGCGTCGCAGGCGAAAAGGGTCGGGGCCGTGTCGGCGGAGGTGACGCCGTTGCAGATATTCCCGCCGACGGTGCCGATGTTGCGTATCTGAGGCCCGCCGACCTCGTCCGCCGCCTCGCCCAGGACGGGCATCCGCTCCCTTATAAGCGTATCGGCTGCGAGCTGTGAAAAGCTCGTGAGCGGCCCGATCTTCAGCGTCCCGTCCGGCATTTCGCAGACGCCAGCGAGCTCCGCAATGCCGCGGATGGAGATGAGCTCCGCGCCCGTGAGCTTGCCGTCCCGTATCTTCACGAGCAGGTCGGAGCCGCCCGCGATCAGCCTCGCCTCCGGGTGGGCGCGGCGGAGCTCGATCGCCTCCGCGACGGAGGCGGCCTCGTACAGTGCCGTTATATCATACATCGGCTTTGCCTCCTTCCTGCGCCCTGAAAAGGGCTTCCGGCGTTATGGGTATGGCGTTGAAGGCCAGGCCCGTGGCCTGCAATATCGCATTGCGTATGGCCGGCGCAGGCGGGCAAGCCGGCGGCTCGCCCAGGGCCTTGGTGCCGAAGGGGCTGGTGGGCTCCGCGTTCTCGCAGAAGAGGGCCTCCATGCGCGGGTGGTCCATAAAGGTGAGCAGCTTGTAGTCGAGCAGGTTCGCGTTCAGCGGCCTGCCGGTTTTCTCGTCAAACAGAAGCTTTTCCGACAGCGCGTAGCCCAACCCCATCGACATGCCGCCGTGTACCTGCGCCTCAGCGAGCTTGGGGTTCACCAGCTTGCCGCAGTCGTGTACGTTCATAAGGCGCAGGACCTTGACCTTGCAGAGCTTCATATCCACCTCCACCTCGGCATAGGAACAGCCGAAGGAGTAGGCGTTGGACTTTATCTGTGCCGTGGCCTCGGCAGTGATGTGCCGGCTGTCCTCCATCGAGTACAGCGCCTCCGTCGCCAGCTCCGCGAGGGACATGAGCGCCTCGCCGTCCGGCGTGCGGATCAGCTTGCCCTCCACGAGGTCGAGGTTCGAGACGGGCAGGCGCGTCAGCTTGTGGGCGTAGTTCAATATCTTCTCCCGCAGGATGCGGCCCGTCTTGCTGATGGCAAAGCCGCCCACATAGGTCTGGCGCGAGGCGTAGGCCCCGCTGCCGTAGGGGGTCACATCCGTGTCCTGCGACGAGACGACGTGAACGCTCCCGAAGGGGACGCCCACAGCGTCGGCGGCCATCTGTGCGTAAACAGTGTCGCAGCCCTGGCCTATCTCAGTCTCACCAGTCTGCACCTGGATGGAGCCGTCCTGATTGAGCACCATGCGGCAGGACGAGGACTCCAGCGAGATGGGCCAGACGCCGGTGTTGTACCAGTAGAGCGCCATGCCCACGCCCCGGCGGATATCCCCCGTCTGCGGCTTTGAATACTCGGCGTGCAGCCGCTCAAAGTCCGTGGCCTTTGCGCCCGCCTCCATGCAGGCGCGGAAGCTGTCGCTCCAGTTGACGTTTTTGGAAAACTCGTCCTTGTAGCCCTTGGGCATGGCTATCCTGCGCCGCAGCTCCAGCGGGCTCATGCCCAGGGCCTTGGCCACGTCGTCGATGTGCGCCTCCCCGGCGAAGGTGGCCTGGGGTATGCCGTAGCCGCGCATCGCGCCCGCGGGCGGGAGGTTGGTGAAGGCGGTCCAGGCGTCGCACTCCACGTTCGGGCAGGGGTATATCTGCGGGAAGGAGTTCATCCCCTTGGCGGCGATGCCGTGCCCGTGGGAGGCGTAGGCGCCCTGATTCGACCAGCACTCCAGCTTTCGCGCGGCAAATGTGCCGTCCGGGCGCACCCAGGAAATGATGTGGCTGCGTATGGCGTGGCGGACGCGGTTGCAGTGGAAGGTCTCCTCCCGCGTACACTCTATGCGCACGGGCCTGCCGCCGAGCTGAGTGGTCAGCCAGGCGCAAAGCGGCTCATACAGCGCGTCCTGCTTGTTGCCGAAGCCGCCGCCTATGTAGGGCTTGATGATGCGCACCCGCCCCCAGGGAATGCCCAGGGCCTGGCCGACGATGCGGCGGACGATGTGCGGTATCTGTGTGGAGGTGACGACCACGACGCGGCCGCCCTCCATATAGGCCCAGCAGTTGTGATTTTCGATGTGGCAGTGCTGGACGGTGGGCGTGTCGTACCAGCCTTCGACCTTGATGAGCCCCGGCTCCTTGATGGCCGCCTCGTAGTCGCCCATCCTCACGCTGCTGTGACCGAGGACATTCCCCGGGAAAGCCTCGTGCAGCTGCGGCGCGCCCGGCTCCATTGCCTTCTGGACGTCAAGAACGAAGGACAGCGGCTCGTACTCGACCTCTATCTCTCGCAGGGCCTTCTGCGCCGTAAGCTCGTCCTGCGCGACGACCACGGCGATCTCGTCGCCCCAGAAGCGGACGTGGTCCGTGAGCAGCAGCCTGTCCGCCACGTCCTGGTGCTCCGGCTCCGTAGACCAGGGGTGGCCCGCGGTCGGGAAATAATTCTTCGGCACATCGAAGCAGGTGAAGACTGCCTCGACCCCATCCATCGCCCGCGCTTTCTCAGCATCGATGCGCTTTACCAGCGCGTGGGCCTTCTCCGCGTGAAGTATCTTTGCCGTCAGCGCCCTCCTGTCGCAGAGGTCGGCGGCGTACATGGCGCGGCCTGCGGCCTTGTCGCGCGCGTCCACGCGCGGCACGGATCTGCCAACATAGCTCAAGCAGCGCTCCCCCTTCCGTGATCCATATCTTCTTATATTATATCCTTAGTCGGTTCGACCTGCAACAACATCCTTGACGCGCGGCGGCTTTACCTCTATACTTTTACCAGCAAATCTTGGGAGGCGTTGCATGGAAAGGCCGCAAATAGGCTGTATACTCATGGCTGCAGGAGCCTCGGCGCGTTTCGGCTCGGACAAGCTGGCAGCGGAGCTGGGCGGGCGGAGCCTGCTGCGCCGCGCCTGCGAGGCTGTGCCTGCCATGCGCTTTCGCCGCGTCTGCATTGTGACGGCGCGTGCCGAGGGCGAGGCGCTGGCGCGCGAGTTCGGCTTTCAGCTGGTGCGCAACGACCGGCCGGAGCTGGGCGCGAGCCTGACGGTGCGCCTCGGACTCTCTGCCCTTCAGGACTGCGACGCCGCGCTCTTCATGACCGCCGACCAGCCGCTGCTGCGGCGCGAAACGGTGGAACGCCTTCTGGACGCCTGGTCGCGCGAGCCGGGGCGCATCGCCGCTCTCGCCCACAGCGGCGTGCGCGGGAACCCGGTCGTCTTCCCAGCCGCCTGCTTCCCCGAGCTGATGACCCTGGAAGGCGACCGCGGCGGCTCCGCCGTGATAAAGCGCCACCCCGGGTCCCTGCTGCTGTTAGAAGCCGAGGCTCGTGAGCTTATGGATGTGGACTATTTATCAGACCTTGAAAGCCTGAAGGAGTGAGAGAAAATGAAGCGTATCACGGCAATTCTGCTATGTTTCCTGCTGGTTTTTTTCGTCTCCGCCTGCGGTTCAGTGGTTTCCCCCTCCCCCGCCGCCACGGCAGCCGTACCTCAGACGCCCGAGCCCACCCCGGCGCCGGACTACAGCCTCCAGGCCGCGGAGGCTGCAAACACCTGCGTAGTCAATATGTTCACCCTCGGTTACGACGACGCACGGGTCACACGCTTCGACTTCAACTCCGACGGCGTGGAGGACTGGCTGGTCTTCAAGCAGACTGAAAACCCCCAGGGCGCGTGGCTGACGCTCGACGGCTCTGAGCCTGCCTACTGTCCCGTCATCCTCTATGATTCCAGCGCGGCCGGGGACATACACCTCTACTATTCCGCCCCCCTCGGGACTGCGGTCTTAAATAAGTTTTACTCCACCGCGGGCTATTCCGAGTCCGTATACTACGGCTTTGACGGCTTCGTCGGCGCTGAGCTGGCCTATTTCAAGAGCAGCTGGGATGAGGGCGACGCCTGGCAGCTCCAGGGTGTGATGTGTACCCAGGAGGAGATGGACGCCTACATAGCCTCTCTTTCGCTCAGCGAACCCGGCGAGAGCGTCTCCGTCAGCGGATACCGTGAGTTCAGTCTCGACCTGCCCTCGGAGGCGCTGGGCGATGTCGCGCGAAAGCTGGACGCCATGTCTTTCGCCTCCTGCCTGGCCTCCGGCGACATTGACGGCGACGGGCAGGCGGATTACATGTTCCGGCTCAGCCGCGAATACTACGGCGTCGAGTGCCTGGGCGAGCTCTATCTCATGAGCGGCAGCATGCTTACGGATTATGACAGCTACGCCGCAGGCACATGGACGGACTGTTGCCTCGTATTGAGCTCAAACAGCGGCAGCCCCAAGGGCTGCGTGGTATTTGACCACTTGGACTATGAGGCTCGTTTCCGCGAGGCAGTCTTCGCCTCCGGTGCCGAGCTTGCGGGCCTCGGCGCGGATGGGCAGTACAGGCTGCGCCTTTATTCCGACCTCATGTCCGAGACCGCAGGCGGCTGGCTGGCCTATGCTGAGCTCATGCAGCGCGTGACCGTCACCGACGAGGCGCTTCGTGCATCGCTCGGCGATGAGTACGACGTGAGTTACGGAGACGGATACGAACGAATATATGCCGAAAAGGCGGACTTTATCTATTACCGCCACTCCGAAGATGAGCCCTGGACGGTCTGCTATATGTCCGAACTCGCAGCAACGGACCGCATCGCCTCCGGCGTTGTCTTTGTCCCGGACACGGCGGGGTTTGACGACTGGTACTGCGAGACGATGTTCGGCATCGCCCGTGAGGTCGCCACTTTGCCGGAGCTCTTCGACATGCCCGGCGTTTTCCCCTCGCTTTACAGCGAAGAGGTACTTGTAGATGTATCCGGCGGCGAAATAACGCTCGTCACGCTCCCCTACTCGCCGTAAAATGCAAAAAGCCCCCGATTCGTGAGGAATCGGGGGCTTTTCAGCGCTTTCAGTGCTTCTTGCTGTAATATGTGTCCTCCAGCGGGAGGCTGGTGCGGAACTTGCCGTCGCGGAAGTAGTATGCGCCCTGAACGGCGGGGGCCGTCGGGATGGCGGATATCTCGCCTATGCCCTTGGAGCCGTAGGCGAAGGGCAGCAGCTCGTCCTTCTCGACGTAGATGGCATGGATATCGGGGATCTGCGTAGAGTGCAGCAGGCCGAGAGTGCCGTAGCGAGCCGTGGGAACGCAGTCCTCCAGCGGAAAAGTCTCGGTCAGGGCATAGCCCATGCCCATGAGCACGCCGCCCTCAATCTGGCCCTGAATGGAGGTGGGGTTCACGACCCTGCCGGAGTCGTGCGCCGCATAGACCTCCTTGACCTTGCCCTCGTCGTCGAGCACGACAACGTGTGCGGCGAAGCCGTAGGCCACGTGGCTCTTCGGGAAGGGCACGTCCGCGCCGAGCTTGTCGGTGGGGTCAAAGAACTCCGCAAAATACTCCTTACCCTCCAGCTTGGAGAGGTCTCCGCCCGCCTCGTCGAGGTCCTTTTTTAGGTCCACGGCGGCCATGCGCACGGCCTCGCCGGTGATGAGGGTCTGGCGGGAGCCGGAGGTAGTGCCGGAGTCGGGCGAGAGCTCGGAGTTGCTGCCCATGTTCTTCATCTGGGACAGCGGCAGGCCCGTGGTCTGGGCCAGCTCCTGCAGGAAGATGGTGGCGCAGCCCTGGCCGATGTCCGAGGCCGCGGAGTAGAGCTGGACAACGCCGTCGTGTACCTCAAGACGGCAGCGGCCCTTGTCGGGCAGGCCGACGCCGACGCCGGAATTCTTCATGGCGCAGGCAATGCCGACGCGGCCGGGATTGGCGTCATAGGCGGGCTTGACGGCCAGCAGGCACTCCTTGAGCGCCGTGGAGACGTCAGCTATCTGCCCGTTGGGCAGTACCTTGCCCGGCTCGATGGCGTTGCGGTAGCGGATCTCCCAGGGGGAGATGCCGACCTTCTCGGCCAGGAGGTTTATTATGCTCTCAAGCGCAAATTCGCTCTGCGTAACGCCGAAGCCGCGGAAAGCGCCCGCGGGCGGGTTGTTGGTGTAGTAGCTGTAACCACGAATGTCGGTGTTCTGGTAGCAGTAGGGGCCGACGGAGTGGGTGCAGGCGCGCTCCAGAACGGGGCCGGAAAGCGAGGCGTAAGCGCCGGTATCGAAGTATATCTCACAGTCGAGGCCGGTGAAGATGCCATCCTCGTCGCAGCCGAGAGTGAAGGTGGCCTCCATGTAGTGGCGCTTCGGGTGGAAGTTGATGGACTCCTGCCTGGAGAAGCGGAACTTGACGGGCCTTCCCACCTTCAGCGCGCAGAGCACGGCCACGTGCTGGGCGGAGACGTCCTCCTTGCCGCCGAAACCGCCGCCGACGTATTTGTTCTCGACCACGACGCGGCGCTGTTCCCAGCCGAGCATGATTGCAATCTCCTTGCGGGTGTCGTAAACGCCCTGGTCGGAGGTGTAGACCTTGACGCCGTCCTTGTACGGGAAGGCGACAGCACACTCGGGTTCGAGGAAAGCGTGCTCGGTGAAGGGGGTGACGAAGCTCTTCGTCACGGTGTACTTGGACTCCGCCAGCGCCTTCTTGGCGTCGCCGCGTACGACGTGGCGCTGCTGGCAGAGGTTGCCGTTGGGGTGCAGCTTCGGCGCGCCCGGGGCCTTGGCCTCCTGGACGTTGCGCACGGGCTCAAGGACCTCATAATCGACCTTCACGAGCTTGCGGGCCTTGTCAACTATCTCCTGCGTCTCGCCGACGACGAGGCAGATGGCGTCGCCCACCATGCGGGTTATATCGCCCTTGGCTATCATGACGTCCCAGTCCTGCTGAATGTGTCCGACCTTGTTGTTCGGCACGTCCTCCGCCGTCAGGACGGCGAGGACGCCGGGGAGCGCCTCGGCCTTGGAGGTGTCTATGTCCAGTATGCGGGCCCGGGCGTACTTGGAGCGCACCGCGCCGCCGTAGACCATGCCCTCCATCTCGATGTCGTCGCAGTACTCGCCGTAGCCGAGGACCTTCGGGCGCACGTCGGTGCGGAAGGCACGCTGACCGACGCCGAACTCGTCGCCCTTTTCAAGCTCGGGGTCAATTTCAGCGTCGCCGCGCAGGATGGCGGCCGCGAGGGTGATGCCCTCGATTATCTTTTTGTAGCCGGTGCAGCGGCAGATGTTGCCGCGCAGGGCGACCTTTATCTGGTCCTCGCTGGGGTCAGGCACCTTGTCTATGAGCGCCTTGCCGGCCATGACCATGCCCGGTATGCAGAAGCCGCACTGGACCGCGCCCACCTTGCCGAAGGCATAGACAAAGGCCTCCTGCTCGTCGTGGGTCAGGCCCTCGACGGTGACTATGCTGCGGCCCACGGCCTTCTTGGTCGTGAGGACGCAGGACTTGACGGCACGGCCGTCCACAATGATAGTGCAGGTGCCGCAGGCGCCCTCGCTGCAGCCGTCCTTGACGGACTTGAGGTTCAAATCGTCGCGGAGATAGCGCAGGAGGGGCTTGTCCTCTGCGGTGCTGCGGGTAATTCCGTTTACTTTGAATACGTACTCAGCCATTGTGTCCACCTCCGTTTGCTCAAAGCTGCGGCCCGAGAATGCCGAAAGCGTCCTTTATGACGCCCCTCGGGCACTTCGAGGCGCACATGCCGCAGGAGACGCAGAGGCTCTCGTCTATGACAGGGTGGTTGTCCTCAAGCCTGATGGCCCCCATGGGGCAGTTTTTCACGCATATTCCGCAGGCGATGCAGCCCGCATCGCAGACCTTGCGGGTCTCCGGGCCGCTGTCGCGGCTGCTGCACGAGACGACGATGTTCTGTTCCGCCGGCACGAGGCGGATAATGCCCTGCGGGCAGGCCTTGACGCACAGTCCACATCCGATGCACTTCGACCTGTCCACCTCGGCAACGCCCTTTGCGCCGACCTTGATGGCTCCCAGCTTACATGCCGCGGCACAGCTGCCCAGTCCCAGACAGCCCCAACGACATTCCAAAATCCCCCCGGGATAGTCCGCAAGCGCCTGGCGGCAGTCCCCTGTCAGCGCCTCGCGCGGCACCTTGCGCTTTGCGAGCTCGCCCCCGGAACAGCCGACAGCCGCCACCTTTTTTGCCTTCTGCGCCATTGTCAGTCGCCCCTTCCACCTCAGCTTAAATTTTTTCATTAGAGCACAAATTCTTTTAGATTATCATACTATAAACAAACACAAAACACAAGGGGTCAGGCTGAGTTTTTTTGTAAATTCCGTGATTCTTTTTAGAAGTAAACGCCATGCTTAAAACGCCCGCCCGTTTCCGGGCGGGCGCTTGGTTCATGTGTTGTTTTACGCTTCGAGATAACGCATGATGAGCGTCGCTGCGGCGGCGCGGCTGGCGCTCGCCGCAGGGCTCACAGCGCCCGTCTCGTCGCCCTCGACGAGGCCGGTGGCCCAGGCCCAGCACATGGCTTGCTGTGCCCAGGCGCTGATGCTGCCCGCGTCCGGCACACGGCTGAGGTCAGCCGTATACACTGGCTCGCCCGCGAGGCGCCACAGCATTGTAACGAACTCCTCACGCGTGATGGCCGCGTCCGGGTTCTCGCCGTCGGAGACTCCCTTGGCCGCAGCCCACTCCTGGGCCTTGGCGTACCAGCTCGCACCGCCGTCGGTGTCCACGCCGCTGGCGCGGGCAAGGATGGTCCAGACCATGGCGCGGGTCAGCGTGCCGTTCGGAGCGAAGGAGCCCTCCGCGACGCCGTCCATGAGGCCCTTGGCGCAGACGTATTCCACAGCCTCGTAATACCAGTCGGAAGCGGCGACGTCGCCGAAGTCCACGGCGGGCGTCTCAGGCTTCGGCTCCGTGGGCTTGCTCTCTGGCTGGCCCGGCTCCGTCGTGCCGCCCTGTGACCCGCCAAAGCCGGGAAAAGTGCCCGAGTCGGGATGGGACACCCAGGAGGCGGTAAAAGTCATGTTGCCGTCCACCTTGACGCTGTCGCCGGCGCTGTAGCTCTCGCCGCCGCACTGCCAGCCGTGGAAGGCGTAGCCGCTCCTGTCTGCGTTGGGAAGAGTCGTGTTTTCGCCCTTGATGACGTTGTAGTATTTGGCAACGTCGCCGTAGCCGTAGTCAAGGGTGACGACCCAGTTGTTCGGCATCTGACCGCCGCCGGAGACGAGGCCCTCGGTCTCTCCGTTTTCGTAGTATGTGCCTTTGTTGTCCAGTGTACCGCCGATGACGACCTTGCCGTTATTCGTCATCGTCGCGCCCGCCTCGACCGTGAGCATACTGCCCTCGGGTACAGTAAGCGTGCTGCCCTCAGGTACGGTGAGAGTGGCACCCGCAGGTACGACGGCGCCGTCCGGGGCCTTCGCGCTGCCCTCTACCGTGCCGGCCGTGCCGTTGAACACGACGTTGTTCGAGGCGTCAATGCCCTCATAGCTGCTGCAATCCAGCCAGCAGTTGTTGATGTTCACTTTTCCTCCTATGCTGCGGCCAACAGCTTTGGCGGTTGAAGTGAACACGCAGTCGTGTATGTTCAAATCTTCGTGTCCCACGGCGACGGCGTAGTCGCTCTCGGCCTTGACTGTGACAATGCCGCCGCTGATGTTCACACCATAGTCGGCATAGACTCCGGCGTAGATCGCGTAGTTCTCGCTCGTTACGCCGCCGCTGTAGGCGTAGAGGCTGCCGCCGCTGATGCTTATGTCGCCGTCGCAATACGCCGCATAGTCCCCGGCGGCGTTGAGGAGCACCTCGCCGCCGGAAATATTCAACTGATATCCAACGCTCAGCGCCTTGCCCTGGACGCCCGTGGTCCTTGCCTCCAGCTTGCCGCCGCTGACGTTCAGGGTGTTGGCTTTGATGGCGTTTTTGTTGTTCGCGTTTGTGACGTGCAGCTGGCCTCTATCGGATACAGTCAGGGTACCGTTGACGTTCACCGCCTCAGAATCCGCCCGATGCTCAATGTTCACCACGGCGGTACCCCAGACGTTGAGGTCATAACTGGTGTGGATAGAGAAGCCCTGGCTGCAATAGATTTTGACAGTGCCGCTTTCAAAGTTAATATTGCTCATCGCGGCCACTGCGGACATGGCCTCTTCGCCCGTGTATGTCAGCTCAAGCGTGCCGCTGCCTTTGAGCGTCAGCCTGCCCCTGGACACAATGCTGCCGCCCACCTTATTGTTGCCGGTGAATTCCACGGCGGCAGAACCGGAAACTTCGTTGAATATTATGGAGCCGACCACAGCGTTATTCAGCTTCAGGGTGTTGCTCCCCTCGTCGTAGGAGACCGTGCCGTTGCCTAGCACGTCCGCGGCGTTGTCGCTCGTAACCTGTGTGTTGCCGACAAAAACGCCGTATTCAATAGCGGCCATCGCCCCAGCGGGCAGAAGCGATACGCAGAGGACGAGGGACAGGAGCAGGACCAGCAGCTTTTTTCTCATGAGTTTACCTCCATTCGTGTCGTCTGGTGCGGCTATTTGAGCGCTGAGAAGTAGGCCTCTATCTCGGCGCGCGCGGCCTTGCAGCTGCCCTGGAGCATGGCGTCGGAGCCGCCGCCGCGGCCTGATATGGCGGCGTTTATCTCCTTTGCGAGCGCGCGCAGCTGTCGCGTGCGGCTGCCGATGATGTACTTGTAGTCCCCGTCCCGGCCGGCAAATCCTGCGCAGAGCACGCCCGCCAGCTCAGAACCGGCGTTCACCAGCTCGCGGAGAGTCACCATGTCGATGTCTTCCTCAAAGATACAGATGCTGCCATCCGTAGGCCGCAGGACGGCGGATTTGAGCTGCAAGATCTCTCGCTTTAGGCGCGTGAGCTCCACCTTGCGTTCCTCCTGCTCGGACATTATGCGCGCGATGGCCGCGCCGGTCTCAAGCCGCTTTGCCGAGAGCGCGGCGGAAACGGCGGCGTTGTTGCGGTGCAGGGCCTCGTAGTCCGCAAGGGCCGCCTCGCCGCAGAGGATGCTCAATCGCGTCCCGCCCCGGTGACGCATGCTGTCGATTATTTTGACGACGCCGACCTCGCCAGTGTTCCCGACATGCGGCGCGCAGCAGGCGCAGCGGTCCACGCCCTCTATTTCGACTATGCGCACCTCGCCGGAGAGCTCTTTCTTGCTGCGGTATTCCATCTCCGCCAGCTCACCCGGCGAGGGCAGCAGCGTCCGCACCGGCACATTGCGCCAGACGGCGCGGTTGGTCTCCAGCTCCGCTCGGGCCAGGTCCTCGTGGCTCAGCTCGGCGTTGAAGTCTATGGTGATGTCCTCCGCGCCCATGTGGAAACCTACGTTGTCGCAGCCAAAGAGGCGGTGTACCGTGCCGGAGAGTATGTGTTCCCCCGAATGTCCCTGCATCCGAGCAAAGCGGAGCGGCCAGTTGAGCTTTCCCTCGACCAGCGCGCCCGGCTCCAGCGGCTCCGGGACGAGGTGGACAACGTCCTCCCCCTCCTCACGCAGGCCGAGGAGATTGAGGCCCGAGAGCTCACCCTCGTCCGCCTCCTGACCCCCGCCGCCGGGGAAAAACGCCGTCCTGTCGAGCTTTACGGCCCAGCCCTTCTCATCCCTTGCACAGGAGAGCACGCGGGCAGTGAAGCGGGCGAGATGGCCGTTCTGGTAATACAGTTTTTCAGTCAAGTCCTTCACCTCTTATACTATTAATTTTAACACAGCCCGTCCCTCGCGGCAAGCGCCGCCTTGCTTGACGATGGAGATGGGATATTATATAATAAGTGGAATCAATTCCGGGAGGGATACCAACTGAGGATACTCTTTCTCATAAACTTTGCGGGCAAGGCGGGGACGGAAAAATACGTCGAGAATCTCGTCCGCATCTTCTCCGCAGCCGATAACGACTGCCGCCTCGCCTACAATATCTCGGGCGAGCTGTCGGAGAAGCTGGCCGCGCGCGGCGTGCCCTGCTTCCAGATAAAGCTGGACGGCAACCCCCTCGCCGCGGCAAAGCAGCTGGCCGCCTACTGCCGGGAGCATGAAATCGAGGTAATACACGCGCAGTACCCGCGCGAGAACATCATCGCCCTGCTCTCCCTGCGGCACTACGCTGCGCCCAAGGTGGTGTATACTAACCACCTGACCATCCGCAGCGGCCTCAAGTGGCGGGTGCTCAACCGTATCTTTACCCCGCGCGACCACAAGATCATCGCCGTCTGCCGCGAGGGGCGGGACATCATGGTGCAAAACGGCGTCTGCCCGGAGCGCATAGAGGTCATCTACAACGGCGTGGAGCCGGAAAAGGCCCCCGTGCGCGACCTCTCCGTCCGTCCGGAGCTGGGCGTCGGCGAGGGTGAGTTCATGCTGACCATCCTGGCGCGCTACGCGCCGGAAAAGGGCCTCTTCTTCCTGCTGGACGCCCTGGCGGAGCTGAAAAAGCTCACGGACAAGCCCTTCCGCTGCGTCATCTGCGGCGATGGGGAGCAGTTTGACGAGGTGAAGCAGAAGGCGCAGGCCCTGGGCCTGGGCGAGACGGTCATTCAAACCGGCTTCAGGCGGGATGCAGGGCGCATCCTGCGCGCCTCGGACATCTACCTCAACACCAGCTCCTGCAACGAGGCCATGAGCTTCGCAATACTTGAAGCCATGAACTGCGCGCTGCCCCTGGTCGTCACAGACGTCGGCGGCAACCGCGACCTAGCGGAGACGAACATTCCCTGCGGCTTCGTCGTTCAGTATGGCGATGTGTCCGGTTTTGCCTCGGCCATCCTCCGGCTCATGGAGGACGAGGCGCTCTACAAGCAGTTCTCGGCGGATGCCCTGCGCAAGGTTTCCGAGGAGTTTGACCTCGAAAAGCTGGCCTGGGACGTCTACCGCGCATATCAATAACACATTTGGAGGCACATCATGATCGACGAAAAAGGCAGACTGTTCGGAAAGGTCAACATCGTTGACCTGCTCATCGTTATAATAATCCTCGCCGCGGGCTCGTTCCTGGGCATGAAGCTCCTCGGCCCTGACAGCGCCGTCGCCAACACCCAGAAGGTCCGCGTCACGCTCTACTGCGAAGAGACGCCGAATTACGTCGCAGAGCAGCTTGAAGCCGGCGCCGAGGTCTGGGACAGCGAAAACAACGTCACCCTCGGCTACCTCACCGACTGGCGCACCGGCGACAGCAAGAGCGCCGTCACCGACGTCACCGGCAAGGTCGTGGAGATCACCCGCGAGGACTATTGCTCCGCCACGCTGGTCTGCGAGGGCGAAGGCGTAATGGGTACGCACGGCGTCACGATAGGCGGCACGCTCTACGGCGCGGGCCAGTCCATGAGCGTGTATTTCAACGACTGCAAACTCTTCCTGCGCGTTCAGAGCATCGAGGTCATCGAGTGATAATGGCCTCAGTTCCTGAAAGCGAGGTGTTCCGCGTTGCTCTCTAACAGCATACTTGGGCGGCTGTACGGCTGGTGGCTCTACAGCGCCATATACCGCCTCCTGCGCGGCATATACCGGCCCTTCTCCCGCGCCTTTCCTCACAGTGCGGTAGTGCGCTTCCTGCGCCGCGCGCCGAAGGTCGAGGTCTGGTACGGTGCAAGCCTCTTTACGAGGATAGTGAACGCGGTGTGGGATTTCCTGCTGCGCATATTCGGGGCGCTCTTCCGCTGGTTACGGCCCGCGGCGCAGACCAGCGTCATAGTCAGGCTCGTCTCAGGCTCCGTGCTGCTGAGGTTTGAAGTCCTGCTGGGCGGCTTTGTGTTCCTCATGTTCATCGTCCCGCACGCCTATTGGTCGAACTCCTACGCCGTACTCGCGGCCGTGGGCTTTTTCGGGCTGTGGTTCCTCACGACCTCGGCCGGCAAGCGCGAGAAGCTCTATCCCAAGGCCCTGGGCCTGCCCTTCCTGCTCTTCGTGTTCGCCTGCGTGGGCAGCCTCATCTTCACCAGCGCCCTGAGCGACAGCGTGAGGATACTCAGCTTCTTCATCTCCGCCTTCCTGCTCTGCTTCGTGATAACGGCGGACACGACGGACGAACGGAGGCTGCGCTCACTTATGGCCTGGATATATGCCGCCGTCATCCTTACTTCGCTCTACGCCATCGCGCAGAGGTTCATGGGCGTCGAGGTCAGCGCCTCGTACACGGACCTCGACCTCAACGCGGGCGTCCCCGGGCGCGTGTATTCGACGCTGGACAACCCCAACAACTACGCGGAGTTCCTCGTCCTCTTCACGCCCCTGTGCGTCTCCTTCGCCATGAACCGGCAGAACCCCACGCTCCGCTTTGTGCTCAGCTGCTGCGTCGTGTTCCCGCTGGCAGCCATAGTTATGACTTACTCGCGCTCCAGCTGGCTCTCGCTGGCCGTGGCGGCGGTGGTATTCGTCTATTACGTGGACAAGCGGCTCATACCCATCGGCTTTGTGTGCATACCGCTCGTCATACCCTTCCTGCCGGACAGCATCATCACGCGCTTTTCCACCATCTTCAACTCGCACGACAGCTCGGCCAGCCACCGTATACGCACCTGGCAGAGCCTGCTGCCCATGCTGCGCGACCACGGCTTCACCGGCATCGGCATGGGTCCCACCACATTCGCGGACCTCTACCCCAGCTACGCGCTCACCGGCGCTACCAAGGGCGTATACCACACGCAGATGCTCTACATGGAACTTTTTATCGAGACAGGCGCGCTTGGCTTTGTCTCCTTCATGTGGCTGATGCTCCGCGAGGTGAAGAATGCGGCCTTTGCCCTCTTCCGCGCCCCGGGGCGCGAGACGCGCGGTGCGCTCATCGGCTGCTGCGCCTCCTTTATAGGCATCGCCGTGGCCTCAGTGTTCGAGTATATCTGGTTCTATCCCCGCGTGCTCTTTGCATTCTTTATTCTCCTCGGCATTTGCCTTGCGTGCATACACATGTGCCGGGCAGGACAGGAGGCTTCCAGCGTTGAAAGGCAATAAAAAGCTCATATACGCCGCCCTTTTCGCGGCGCTCTGCTGCGTCATAACCATGTACCCCAAATTCCCAACGCTTTTCGGCTATATCCATGCCGGCGACGCGCTGGTACTGCTCGGCGCATATGTGCTCGGGCCGCTGTGGGGCGCGCTGGCGGCGGCGCTCGGCTCCAGCCTGGCAGACCTCATGGCGGGTTATGTGCAGTATTTCCCCGGCACCTTTGTCATCAAGGCGGTAATGTCCCTGATAGCCGGAGCGCTGCTGCTCAAGTTCGGCGAGAAGCGCCCAGTGCTCACCACCGTGCTCGCTGGGCTTGCCGCCGAGTGCGTCATGATACTCGGCTACTTCGCCTACGAAGGGCTGCTGCTCGGCTACGGCTGGGGCGCCGCCGGGAGCATACCCACAAATATCGTCCAGGGCATCTTCGGGGCCGCTGCCTCCTCCGCCCTCTTCGCCGCGCTCATAAAAACGCCCTGCGCCAGGCGCGAGCTCGGCCTCAGCTTCAACCGCGACCCTGACAAGCGATAAGGCCACGTAAATTCCTGTGAAACGAGGTGAAAACCTTGCCGAATAAAACGATCCTTCGGGAAAAGCTCAAAGAATCTGTCTCCTCAGTGCTGCCAATTGCACTCATAGTCGCAGTGCTGTGCCTGGGCTTCGTGCCGGTGACAACAGACCTCATGCTGGCTTTTCTGCTCGGCACCATACTGCTCATAGTCGGCATGGGCTTCTTCACCCTCGGCGCGGAGGCGAGCATGACGCAGATAGGCAGCCTGACCGGCGCGCGCATCACAAAGTCGCGCCGTCTTTCGCTCATACTCATTATAAGTTTCGTGCTCGGCATCGCCATCACCGTGGCGGAGCCGGACCTCACCGTGCTCGCCTCCAACGTGCCGCACATCAACACAACGGTGCTCATCATCACCGTCTCCGTCGGAGTTGGCCTCTTCCTCGTCATCTGTATGCTTCGCATACTATTTGCAGTGCAGCTGCGCTGGGTGCTGCTTGGAAGCTACATAGTCGTCTTTGCCCTTGCAGTTTTTTCGGATGCCGACTTCCTCAGCGTCGCCTTTGACTCCGGCGGTGTCACGACAGGACCGATGACCGTACCCTTCATCATGGCGCTGGGCGTCGGCGTGGCCTCCATACGAAGCGACAAAAACGCCGAGGCCGACAGCTTCGGCCTCGTGGCGCTCTGCTCCATCGGCCCCATCCTTGCCGTCATGATACTCGGTTTCGTCTATGAGATGGAGGACGGCACCGTCGCATCCTCCGTCATCCACAGCTATGCAGACACGGTCGAACTCGGCGGCGGCTATCTGCGGGCCATACCGCACTACATGGGCGAGGTGGCGTCAGCCCTCGCGCCCATCGTGGCCTTTTTCCTGCTGTTCCAAATCATCTCGCTCCGGCTGAGGAAGCTGCCTTTCCTTCGCATAGTCATCGGCCTTGTCTATACCTACGTCGGCCTTGTGCTCTTCCTTGTTGGCGTGAACGTCGGCTTTTCCTCCCTCGGCACCATTCTCGGACAGAAGCTGGCCGAGAGTACGGCCTGGCTGCTAGTGCCGGTGGCCATGGTCATGGGCTGGTTCATCATCTCCGCTGAGCCCGCGGTGCATGTGCTGAATAAGCAAGTCGAAGAGATAAGCGCCGGGGCCGTCTCGGAGCGGGCTATGGGCCTGAGCCTCTCCATAGCCATCGCGCTCGCCACAGGCCTCGCGATGGTGAGAGTTCTTACAGGCATATCAATACTTTGGTTTATCGTCCCCGGCTACGCGTTGGCTCTGGGCATGAGCTTTTTCGTACCGCCCATTTTCACCGCCATCGCCTTTGACTCCGGCGGCGTCGCCTCCGGTCCCATGACGGCCACCTTCATGCTGCCCTTTGCCATGGGCGCCTGCGAGGCCGTTGGCGGAAATGTGCTGACGGATGCCTTTGGCCTTGTTTCGCTCGTTGCGATTTTGCCGCTCATCACCGTGCAGGTCATGGGCGCTGTCTACCTCGTGCGCTCGAAGCGCTCGCGCGAGGCTGTGGATGTCACTCAGCTGGCGGACAACGAGATAATCGAGCTCTGGGAGGTGGCCTCATGATTATGGACTTTGTCGCTGCCATCGTGGACAGGTCGCGCGCCGACGAAATGGTGGAGGTATACAGCAGTCACGGCATGCCCCTCGTGCTCTCAATGCTCGGAAAGGGCACTGCCACGAGCGAGCACCTGAGCCTGTACGGCCTTGAGGCCACGGAAAAGGCGCTTGTCGCCACTGTCGCCTGCGGGGACATGACAAAGCAGCTCATAAAAAGCGCCAAACGGCGGCTTTTCATCGATATCCCCGGCAACGGCATCATGCTTGCCGTGCCGGTAAAAAGCGTGGGAGGAGGGCGCACCTTGGCATTCCTGACAGGCAACGCCGCACCTGACGGCGCGGTCCCGGAGCTCAGCTTCGAGTACGAGCTGATAATGATCATTCTGAACGACGGCCACACCGACACAGTCATGGACGCCGCACGTTCTGCCGGCGCCGCCGGAGGCACCGTGCTGCATGCCAAAGGCACGGGCGCAAAGCAGGCCGAGCGCTTCCTGGGCGTCTCAATCGCCGAGGAAAAGGAGCTTATCATAATCGTCTCCAAGGCAGCGGAAAAGGCTGCAATCATGAAAGCCGTGGCTGAAAACTGCGGCCCAGGCACGCCGCCCGGCGCAATATCCTTCTCCCTGCCCATTTCCGCCGTCGCAGGCCTGCGCGTGCTGGAGGACGACTAAAGGAGGCGCAGCATGAGACAATGCATGGATGCTGAAAACCTGCACCGCAGGCTCCGCAAGATAATCGGCCAGGTCCAGGCCATAGACCGCATGGTGGACGAGGATGTACCCTGCGAGGACATACTCTCCCAGATAAACGCCGCTAAGTCCGCCCTGCACCGCGCTGGACAGGTAGTGCTCGAAGGCCACATCAAGCACTGCGTGCGCGACGGGATCGAGCACGGCGACGCCGACAAGACCATCGAGAGCTTCACCAAGGCCGTGGAGCGCTTCTCAAATATGGGCTGACCCCCTGCCCCCGCCCCTTGACAAGGCGCGGGGGTAGGTCTATATTATACCTATACCCCCATAGGTATATGAAAGGCGGATGTTTATGGAGCGGCTGGAGGCCCTGCTTGAATGGGGCGGAGTAAAGAAAGACGTTGTCTGTCTCGTGCTTGGCGGCATTTCCCTGTTGGTCAGCATATTTGAGCTCGCGCCGGGACTTCCTTTTGACGCGGCATGGATGGCCATCATTCTCTGCGGCGTGCCTATCGTACTGGAGGCCGTCATCGGGCTCGTCACAGCCTTTGACATCAAGGCTGACGTGCTCGTCTCAATGGCGCTCATCGCCTCTGTTATCATCGGCGAGGACTTTGCCGCAGGCGAGGTGGCCTTCATCATGCAGCTGGGCGCGCTGCTGGAGGACCTGACGGTCGCCCGAGCGCGCGCGGGCATTGAGAAGCTCGTGCAGCTCACGCCGCAGACCGCGCGGCGCATAAGCGCCTCCGGCGAGGAGACCGTCCCCGCCGAGAGCGTGCAGGTAGGAGACCTCCTGCGCGTCCTGCCGGGCGAGACGATACCTGTGGACGGCGTCATCGTCTCGGGTGTCACCTCTGTAAACCAGGCCGTCATGACCGGCGAAAGCCTGCCCGTGGACAAGGCCCCCGGCGACGAGGTTTCAAGCGGCACGGTGAATCAGTTCGGCTCCTTCGACATGCGCGCGTCAAAAGTCGGTGAGGACAGCTCCATCCAGCGCATGATACGTCTTGTCCAGTCTGCGGATGCCGGAAAGGCCAAGATCGTCGGCCTTGCGGACCGCTGGGCCACCTGGGTCGTGGTCACGGCCCTGCTGGCGGCGGGGATAACCTGGGCCGTCACAGGCGAGATAATCCGCGCCGTCACCATACTTGTCGTGTTCTGCCCCTGCGCCCTTGTGCTGGCGACGCCTACGGCCATCATGGCAGCCATCGGCAACGCGACGAAACACGGTTTTCTAGTGCGTGAGGGCGACGCGCTGGAGCGGTTGGCCAAGGTAAGGCGCGTCTGCTTCGACAAAACAGGCACACTGACGACAGGCCGCCCCGAGGTCTCCGCCGTCCGCAGCTTTGACGCAGCGCTGGATGAGTCGGAGCTCTACCGCCTGGCGGCGGGCGTCGAGGCCCGCAGCGAGCATCCTCTGGGCAAGGCCATAGTCTCCGGCTGGCGCAAGGGCGCGGACACTCAGCTGCCCGCGGCGGAGGACTTCGTCATGCTCCCCGGCCGCGGTGTCAGCGCCACCGTAGATGGCCGCCGCGTGCTGGCCGGCAACCCGGAGCTGCTTGCCTCCGAGGGCGCTGCGCCCTCTCGGGAGATGCTCGCCTCCGCCGAGGAATACCGCGCGCGGGGCTGCACGGTGATCTACATAGCCGTCTGCGGCGTGGCGGCGGGCTTTATTGCCGTCTCGGACACTCTCCGCCCCGACATGGCAGGGACCATAGCCGCCGTGCGCGAGGCGGGTGCGGAGCCGGTCCTGCTCACCGGAGACCACCGCAACGCCGCCGAGACCATCGCCGCCGAAGTTGGCATAGACCTGTATAAATACGAGTGCCTGCCCGAGGACAAGCTGAACTGGATAGACGAGTCCCAGGCCCAGGGCCTGCCCGTATGCATGATAGGCGACGGCATCAACGACGCTCCCGCCCTCAAGCGCGCTTGCACCGGCATCGCAATGGGCGGCGTGGGCAGCGACATCGCTATAGACGCCGCGGACATCGCCCTTGTGAACGACGAGATACGCGAGCTGCCCCACCTCCTGCGCCTCTCGCGCCGGATGATGGGGACGATAAAGCTGAACCTGACCTTCTCCATGGCCCTGAACTTCGCCGCCATCGCGCTGGCGATAACGGGCATGCTGGATCCCGTTGTCGGCGCGCTTGTACACAACGCGGGCTCGGTGCTCGTCATCATAAACTCCGCCTTCCTGCTGGGCTGGCGAAGTCTGAAATAATGTAATGCCCCGGAGTTGTGCTCCGGGGCATTTTGTTGGTATCATACAGCTTTCACGTCCAATTCTTGTCGGCCAAATGATGCAAACAGGATACAAATCCATGTTATTATGATTTTGAGGTGGTGGTCATGAGGAAAACAGCGCTCCTGCTCGCCCTGCTCCTGCTGCTGAGCTCCTGCGGCGCGCCCGTACAAGAGCCGCCGGAGCCGAGCGCGGCAAAGCCCTCCGCCGTCCCCTGGGAGGGCCCCGGCGGTCAGTACATATTGCGCCCTGCCTCGCCTGATGAGATCGGGCAAAAGACCGAGCTCACGCTGGCGATCTTTGCAGATACGCCGTATATCGACGCGCGCGTCGCGGCGTTCAACTCGCGCAGTGAAGAATACGAAATCAGAATCGTCAACTACGCCGCCGAAGCAGGCAGCCTCGCAAACGCGCGCCTGCGGCTGAATACCGAACTCGGCTCAGGCGGCGGTCCGGACATGGTGTGCTTCCCCTGGCAGGATATCGACGAGCTGGGCGCCCTGAACCTGATTGCCCGGGACATGCTCGTGGACATGACGCCCTGGCTCGACTCGGACATAGGCCGCGCGAACCTGATGGTCTGGGACGCGCTGTCTGAGTACGGCGGCGTGTACGTCATCAGCGACGCCTTCTCCTGCGAGTGCATGTACGATCTGAAGGAGGTCTTCGGCGAACGCCGCGGCATGACGATACAGGAATACCTGGACCTTGAGGCGTCCCTGGAACCCTGGCAGGACATGTGCTATCACATGGATCCCGCCTATTTCATTGAAGTCGTCAGCCGCCGCTACATGCGCGGGGCAATTGACTGGGAGACCGGGACCTGCGACTTCGATAACCCCGAATTCATCATTAAAGACGAGGCCG
This sequence comes from uncultured Eubacteriales bacterium, assembly GCA_900544295.1. Taxonomy (GTDB): domain Bacteria; phylum Bacillota; class Clostridia; order Oscillospirales; family Oscillospiraceae; genus Scatomorpha; species Scatomorpha intestinigallinarum. The sequence continues at coordinate 134,228 of UQUO01000005.1, forward strand.
CCTCCTATCTCTCCGGTGCGCAGAGTGCCGAAGATACGGCGAGGGGCATTCAGGAACGGATGAGCATTTACGTCTCTGAGCAATCGTATGAATGTTTCATATTAGGAAAACACACTGCCAGAAATGGTGTGGCGGGCATTAGCCCGCCGCGGCGGGAATTTCAGAAATGTTAATTTCAATGTATTCGGCAATTCTGCGAAACTCGTCAGCAAACTTGAATTTCACGCTGATATTGCCGTTTTCGTAAACCTTGATGTAGTTTACAAGATCAATGAGGATTTCCCGGTTGAGCGTTTCAATGTTCTGGTGTTTCTTAAAGGCCACCAGCGCCGGATGCTCGCTGTCAACGCCGTTTGCCAGTTCCGCCCGTTCAGCGGCTAGCCGTTCCAGCACATCAGAGATGGAGCTTATTTGCCGTTCATAGTCAGCCTTCATTGTCCGGTAGTCCTGTTGGGTAATTTCCCCGTCTTTCCAGTCTTGATAAAGAGACTGTTTGTAGCGGGTAATTTTCGCCAGTTCCTTTTCCTTTGCGGCAATCAGATCATCCAGTCGGAATGACTGGCTTTTTTTGACTGGAGCCAAGTTGATACGGGCAAGTATCTCCGAAAAGGAAACGGCCAGATGTACCTGTTGACGGACGGCAAACAGGACGGCGGCTTCCAGCCGCTCATGCTTGATTGAGTGCATAGAGCAGGCAGTCCGGGAGCGGTATTTGTAGGTAGAGCAGGCGTAATACACATTTTTCCCGCTCTGGCTCCGTGTAATGGATTTTCCGCAATCCGCACAACGGAGAAAACCGCTGAACAGGTGGAGCTCCTTTTTCCGTGGGGCCGTCCGGGTGTCCCGTTTCAACAGGGCCTGTACCTTTTCAAAGGTTTCCCGGTCTATAATCGCCTCGTGGGTATCGGCCACCCGCACCCATTCATCCTCCGGCACCGTCTCAATCTCATGTACCTTATAGCTTTTCACACGGCGGCGGCCCTGTACCAAATCCCCGGTATAAATCGGGTTGGTAAGAATGTTTGTAAGCACCCGATCTCCCCACATGGGATTATCTGATACCGAACAGGAATAGGGCAGGCCCTTATTTTTTCGGTAGGTTGTCGGGCTGGGGATGCCGTGGTCGTTTAGGTGGTAGACGATAGCCCGCCTTGTTTCCCCTTGCAAAGTCTTGTTATAAATGAGCTTTACAATCTCGGCGGCCTCGGGATCGACAATCAACTGGTGTTTGTCTTTCGGATCTTTTATGTAGCCGTAGGGGGCAAAGGAGCCGATGTACTGGCCGTTGCGCCGCTTATAGTCAAACACCTGGCGGATTTTCTTTGAAGTCTGATAGCAGTATTGATCGTTCATTACATTTGTAATCGGAACAATAATGCTGGAAACGCTGTCCGGGTTGAGGTAGCTGTCCACATTTTCAGCAAGGCTAATAAAACGGACGCCCATCTGCACAAACAGGTTGTCAATCAGACTTCCCGCATCGCTGTAATTCCGGGCAAAACGGGAAAGGTCTTTTACCACAACACAGTTGATTTTCCCACTCATTACATCGGCCAGAAGCCGCTGGAAATTTTCGCGGTTGGCATCCGTCCCCGTGTGTCCATCGTCCACATATTCGGAAACGCTTTCAAATTCCTCAATGTGCTTTTGGTAAAAATCATTCAGCAGGTCGCGCTGGTTTTTTACGCTGTTGCTATCGTCTTTTCCTTTTTTCAAATCTTCTTTGGAAAGCCGGATATATTCGCCCAGCCGCCAGCGCCGGATCGTATAAGAGGGAGAGAAACTCTGTTGAAACCCTCTGTTTTTTGTTCGTGACATTGTTCCTCCTTCCCTATCACATTACACTTATATTATAACTCTGTCCCATAGGGACAACAAGGATGGCTCCGCCTCGGGACACTTTGTCTCGAAGCTGGGGCAGGCCGCAGCCGAAGTCACAGCCCGCTTTTTTGCCGGATCAAATAGTCCGTCAAAGTGTCCTGCAAAGACGGCCCGCCCTCCGCAAATTCAATTTTCACACCGACTCCGCCGATGTTGAAGCAGTACAGATTTTTGGCAACTTGCAAAAACCTTGTGACGCGCTCTTTGCGGGAAAGGGCGTTATCAAAGGTCATACCGCTCACATCGGGCAGAGACTCAGGGGAAACTGCGCCAATGTCAACGCTTTTCATTTGTTCCAGTTCCTGTGCGGTTAATCTCACGGTAAAACCTCCTTTGTTCAGATTGATAAACGCCTCCCGGTTGTCCTGTGGGGAAACGCGAAAAGGCGGCACCGCATAAGTGCCGCCCTTTGGCCTGTCCTCACATCGGGACACAATGTCTCGAAGTTAATAGGGGCCGTTTTCGTAATGGTGCTGGGCCTCTTCCAGCGTTTTGAAATCAAATACATAATGGAGCTCACCGACAACGCGCCTGATGTCCTCGGGGGAAAAACCACAGTTTTCCATCGCATAGATCACATATCCCCGGCAGGCGTTGTTGCTCCACGGCTCGGCCAGCATCGCGGCCAATGCGGGATCGTATTTCATTTTTCAATTCCCCCTTTGATAAAATTTAGGGAACGCCGCGCCCATTTCCTTGACCTGTCCAAAGACAACTATACTCGGCGTGGCGCTCCCTCGCAGACGAGAGGGCGGCCCGGAGGGACAGGCGGCCAACCTGTCCACTGCCGGATCGTGGCCGTAGGGTGGCCGGGCCCACTTGCGGCGCTGGTGTTGTTCGCTCATTTTCCTTTGGGAAAAGTCACCGCGCACCCGCCGCCTGGCTCCCCGGATTGCACTCGGGGCCGCCCTTGTTCATCTGCGGAGAAAAGAAAACCTCCTCTCATAAACCGAGACATTTTTGGATGATATTCGGACTGGTTCAGCGTGATTTTTTCAAATATTTTTTCATGTTCTCCAAACCGCGCTCCACAGCCCGCCGCACTGCGCTTTCGTCAACACCTTCCGCTTCAGCTACTTCAGAATAGGTCTTGCCAAGAATGACGCAGGCATCCACACGGCGGCCCTGGACTTCGGGCAGAGAGTTAAGCGCGTTCCACAGACGGATAAAGAGTTCCATCCGTTCCAAGAGCTCCTGGGGCGTGGGCTCATGCAGGCAGGCCGAGTATTCAATCCCGTCCTCACAGTCAAGAGAATACTGCGCCTTGTGCCGGGAGAGCCGCCGCTGGTAGGCCATTTCATAACGGGCATCCGCAAGAAAGACCTCCGCTACTTCGTCAGAAACCTCAATAAACTGATCCTGGGTGTACCAATAATAAAAATCTTTCAGATTGACTATAGCCATAATGAACCTCCGTTTCGGTGTTGGGTGGATGAGTGACCGAAACGGGGCTCGGCGGGGAGCGACACCCTGGGGAGCTGCTCTGTACCTCGGGACACTTTGTCTCGAAGTGCAGATAACAAAAAACGCCTGCGCGACACAAAGCCACGCAAGCGCACGAAGTTATATATTCATTTATGTACTGCCAAACTTCACATCCACCGCCGGACTGATCCTGCTGGACGGGTGGGCTTTTTTTGACAGGTTAGGGGGATGGAAAAGGAAAAAGGACACGGCGATACCTCCCGGACACCGCCGTATCCTTAAAAAAGGGCGACTTTAATACACCCCCCGCAATCTCATTTTTTGAAAAGAAAACGGCGGCTTGAAATTTGTTATTTCAAAACCGCCGTAAGGCTACTGTATTTTGTTTTGGCGCATGAATACCCAGCCGCCGAAACAACGGTTTTTTTATTATCCCGTTGGGCGGCTATTCTGTCCATTTATTAGCCATGAGTAAAAATTACCTTTCTATTTTTACTTCCTTGAATTTGGTTTGCACTTTGCTGGACTGAATGTTATTATCAATCCAGCTATATAAAATATCTAATTGCGGTTGGGTATGGAACCAGTGTTCTCCCGGCTCCCATATTGTTAATTCGCTATGATAAGTTTTCGCAAATGCCTCTACGGTATCACGATCTGTAAGATGGTCTTTTCCTGCATATAAAATTTTTGTTGGGACTTTCCATTGAGTGACCGGATTATTTGCTGCATACTCCCAATATTTCCACGAAAGCGTTTGTCCGAAAGATGTAGGAATAGTTTGCTCGTGTCTAAGTCTTTCTTGCGAAACATTGGCCCATGACATCATCTTTTGAATAAGCGACTTCATATCAAGAACTGGGGAAACAAATAAACACTTTTCCAGATTTTCATTTTTGAAACTTAGCATACTGAACCATGCCCCAATACTATTCGCAAATAGTGCAATATCTGCCCAGCGGTTTTTGGCATATTGCATCACAGTTAGAAGCTCTGGTACAATAGTCCACGGATTAAATAAATCACATTCCTCTTTTCTTTCACCATGCTCGGGTAGATCAATACTTAATACTTGCCATCCATAACGATTTGCAATAGACGCAAATGCTTCTGCTTCTTCTTTATATCCTCCTTGACCGTGTATATAAAGATAGACTTTAGAGGATGTATCCCCCCATATGATTGCAGGAATGTTTTTGATATTCAAATGTTCATTAGCCATTGATGTAACCTCTCATCCGAAACGCTATTAGAATTAGTTCAAATACTAATCTAATTAGTATTTTACAGAATGCCTCTCTCTTTGTCAAGAGCTACACGGCAGGAACCCTAACTTTATTATTGACTACGCTAACGTCATTAGCTAAAATGGTTATAGGAGAATATAAAATTGAGAGGTGCACTATGCGTGTTTCAAAAGCGTTGGTAATAGAAACGGCTTCACAAATAGCAGACGAACAAGGCTTAAACAGTCTATCTCTAAAAGCAGTTGCAGAAAAATTGAATGTACGGACACCATCCCTTTATAATCATATTGAAAGCCTTGATGATTTACTTAGAGAAGTAGCTCATAAAGGGATGCGCTCTATGAATGAGCAAATGGCGCAGGCAGCTATTGGAAAGTCCGGCGATACGGCCTTGAAAGGTGTTAGCGTTGAATATTTGAATTTTATTATTGAACACCCTGGAGTATATGAAACTATTCAGTGGGCTACATGGCATGGTACAGAAGAAACAGCTCAAATATTTGGAAACTATATTAAGATTTTATCAACGATAATTTCGTCATATAATTTTCCATCTGAAAGCACAAATGAAATATTGAACCTTTTTACCGGATTTCTGCATGGCTTTACCACTTTACAAGTGCGTTATGCCTTTTCTGATCCGCAGAAAGTCCGAGATGAGCTCTGTAATGCTGTGGATACGATAATGTTAGGTGTTTACCAAAAGTATGACAGTCACATCGAAAACGAGCAATAAGTCTAACATGAAAATAAATAGTCAGTAGAATGAAATAAGCAATCGTTCAAATAATATCACCTGAAATATAAAATTACATTAGGTGATATTATGAAGATTGAGAGAGATGAACGACGATTTGATTTTCACGATATAGGACTTGCCATCAAACGGGCAAGGGAGGCCAGCGGGATGACGCAGGAGCAACTGGCCTACATTGTTGACCGGGCTCCGCGCACCATCATGTATAACGAGAATGACGGCCAGCACCCCAGCCTCAATACCTTTTATCAGATGGTGACAATGTTCGATATATCGGTAGATCAATATTTCTATCCGTCCAAGAACAAAGGGAGCGAGTGCAGAAAGCGGATTGACGCCATGCTCAACGCCCTGGACGAAAAAGAACTAAAAATTGTAGAAGCCACGATCCAAGCGATGAAAGCGGCTAAAGAAACGGAGGATGCGTAAGAAAAAGCGTGTGCCTCCGTTTTTTGCGCCACTTTCGGGGTTTGCACAAAACGGCAAGCAATTCGGGTGTGGCCACACTCCGAAATTTTCACAGGCCGCAGGCCCGTGAAAATGCTTGTTGGGGAGCTCCCCAAACCCGCTGGACTTCGGGACAAATTGTCCCAAAGTCCCGGCGCGAGCGCCTGTTGGATGCGGCCCGGGCTAACGCTCCTGGGCCTTATTTTCCCGCCCGTCCGTATGGCCGAGCAGATAATCAATGTTTGCCTTGACCGCAACAGCCTGCCGCATATCCGCCTGGGCCTTGCGATATTCCGCATAAAGGGCCTTTTTCTTTTCGGAGAGCTCCCGGCGCTCCTTTTTCAGCGCGTCCATTTTCGGGAGCTTCGCCCCGCCTAAAAGATCATTCATGGCAGCCTTCGCCGTCCGGTATGCGGCCAGCTCCGCTTCATGCTGGGCCAAATATTTTTTGCTGTACCGGGCCGCCTTATAGCCATCAAACACGGGCCGGGTTTTTGCAAAATCCACCGTAGCACCCATGAGCTGTACGGTATGGGAGAGGGCAGCCTCGGTTTCCCGGAGCTTCCCGGCCAGGGCGTGAAAGCGATCCACCGCCGCCTCAGTGCTGGCCGCCAGCTCCTCATATTCTGTGAGCTTGTGCTCCTGGAGATATTGGAGTGCGGCGGCCATCTGTTTCAAGTTGTAGACCTTCGCCCACCGCGCATAGGCCGGGCCTTTGCCCTGTGCCATACGCTCCCTAATATCAATAATCAGATTGACGCGCCGGGGCGGAGCCGGGCTGTCCTTCGGGAGCTCCGGGATGGGACGCTCCCCGGCAATCACCGCCCGGATGTCATCGGGATCAAAGCCGGGGCCCAGGACAGAAGCCCGCAGGCGGGTGTACTTATCCTGCCCAGGAGCCAGGAACGAGATCACGCCGCCCCGCCCATGCTTTACTTGAAAGCCGGACTCCTCCATAAGCCGCAGGAACGCCGCAAAGTCGGTGGGCTTTTTCCCCAGGGCCTCCACGATGGCCCACCGCACCCGCTGTTGTGCAGAGGGCGGCTTTTCCCCGATCCACTGGCCATAGTGGAGAAAACGGCCCTTGCTGTGCTGTTTCGGATTTTGAATGACGGACAGTTCATGCTCAATGCACACCCGGTCAGAGAGCCGCCGCAGAGCAAAGGACGAGCCGATGAAGTTATGAAACTTCCGGGAGCAGTCAAAGGCCGTGGAATTGAAATAAATATGGTTATGCGGATGCCCCTTGTCAATATGGGTACAAACGAAAAACTGGTACTTGCCCTTTGTCCAGCGCATGGCCGTTTCATAGCCGATTTTGTTGGCCTCCTCCGGCGTAACCTCACCGGGAGGAAACGCCTGCCGGATCTGAAAGAACAGGGCCCCGCGTTCCACAGCCCGGCCCGTTTCTGCCTGGTACTGGCTCTTCGTCAGAAGAAACTCAGCGGGGGCCGATGCCGGATCGCAGAGGTAGGCAGACACAGCTCCTATCTTTTTCGGATTGAGCCCGTAGGCAAACCGATCTTCCATCGTCTGGACAGCAGTTTTTCCTGCCGCTACCTTGTAGGGCCGGATGTAAGTTGTAGCGATAGCCGCGCCTCCTTTCTGAAAAAAGACGGCGGCTGTGCTCCAGCCGCCGCAAAGGACTTCGGGACAAATTGTCCCAAAGCATCATCCCGCAATAAAGGTCTTTAACGAGTAGTTGAGATCATCCAGCTTGCAGACCAGCCACTCGGCTGCGGCGGGCAGGCCGAAAGGAGAAAGCAGAAAAGCAAGCACCAGCCCGGTGATCCCCCATTGTGGATTGCTCTGAATGAACAGCTCGAACAGGCCGCACACTGCAAGGATAAGGGACAGGATGCCAAGCACCCAGGACGCAAGGGAAACGCTGAAACTGAGGAGTGCGACAATCAGCGTAAGAGCCAGCACAGCAGGAGCCGCGATGATTTTCAGAATGATCCGCATGGCTTGATACCTCCTTATTTTTGTTGATGGTTTACCTCTATATGACTATTATACCTCTGTCCCGGAGGGACAACAAGGATGCCTCCGGCTTTCAGCACCTCGGGACAAAGTGTCCCGAAGTAGTGAAAGCCGGGGAACGGCAAAACCGCTCCCCGGCAGGATTAACGCTCCACAATAGCAGACAGTTTTTTCAAAAGTTCGGACAATGGCTCCCACAGCTTTTCATAGTCCCGTTGCAGGGCTTTAATTTCCTCGGGATAGATCCCGCCGTAGGTATTGGCCTGGATTGCCACTTGATTGAGATTGTTTGAGCACCGCCGCTGGAGCGACACCAGCTCCCGGACAGGCGAAAGGTCAACATGGAGCACATACCCATTTAACGCCATTTTCCGCATATAGGCCCCCATGTTTCGGATGCCCGCTTCGGCCATGCGTTCCCGGATCAGCGCCTGCTCCTCCTCCGACACCATCACATGAAGATTGATCGGGCGGCGGCGTTTCTTTGTCATCGTTCCTCCCGTTCCAGACTGCGGCTGGCCCGGGGTGGCTCCTTTACCTTGTCTAAAGGCTTCTCCCGCTCCCGGGGGCTTGCGGAGATCGGAGCATGAAATTCCCGGTAAAGTCGCATCCCCTCCTGGTCGGCAAGCTCCTGTTCTCGCTTTTTCTCCATAACACAGACCTCCTATCTATCGTCCCGGCTGGGACTTTTCTTTTCCGGCGCATCTGGGGCCCGCTGTTCCCGGGCCTTGCGTCCGGCCTCTTTCATCTGCTCGGCAATCGGCGGCTTCTTTGCCGCACCGCGCTCCGGCACAGGTTCACGGCCTTCGGGATTGTCATGGGCGGGCCGCAGCTCATAATCGGCTATCTGCTTTTCTGTCAGCGGGTGGAGATACCAAAGCTCACCCCATGCCCGGAATGACTCGCCCTCCACAGGTTGGCGGGTATTGTAGTTGAGATGAGCCACAGGCAGGTTGTCCTTCGGGCGGGGATAGGTAGCTATATCCACGGGCCGCTGGGTAGAGTAATACTTGAAAAAATCCGGGCCGGAGGTTTCCAGCCGGGAAACGCCATACTGCTTTTCATAGCTGAACACACGGCGGTTATAGTCCCCGATGGCCTCACATTCCCCGTTGAAGTAATGGCCCCAATAGTAATCCCGTTTCCCGTCCTCCTGGGTAAACTGCCAGGTCACAAATGGATTAGGGGCCTTGAAATTTTCCCCCAGCGCAAAGCCCCGGCCATTGTCAAACAAAACAGACTGCCGGATCACATAGCCTTGATTGCTTTCCAGAGTAGCACCTCCTTAAAAAGCGGGCACTTCGGGACAAATTGTCCCAAAGTCCCACAGCGTAAATGTTGACAGCATCCGGGCCGAAACGGGGCAGGCCATACTCTGATACGGCCCGCCCCAAAACAGGCCCTGGAAAGCCTTGATACAAGCGGGTTTTGATGGGCCTAATTGTCAACACCCCAGCCCCGCTTTTTCCGCATATATTCCCTCTGCTGGCGGCGGTGGGCTTTCTTTGCACAGGCCGCCGAGCAGTATGCCTGCCGACGATCCGGGGGAACGGGCCCGCCGCAGACCGGGCAGACCTTAAAATCCGGCCTGGGCCCCTCGGTCAAGAGGGCCGCCTCCAGCGCCGGATCAAGGGGCAGGACGGCCTCCCGGAAATAGCGGCAGTAAGCGCCCGTCCAGCATTTCCCCAGCATATAGCACTCACAGTCCAGCGGCAGGCACCCGCACTCCCGGTCATAGTTGGCGCACCACTTTACCACAAGGGAGCGGATGGCCGCTTTCTCCTCCCGGGTAAGTTCGCGGGACATGGCCTCACCTCCCGCCAGCCGGGGCTTTCAAAAGTTCCCGGTAGCAGGACACACAGCCGATGCCCCGCCAGTAGGGACACCCGGAGCACCGGGAGCCCCTGGGCGGCTTCGGCGTGGCCGGAGCCTGGGGGCGGGGCTTCTGCTTCATCATTGTTTCAAAGGGGCTGTTGGTAAATCTCATTTGCCAGCCTCCTCTCCGTCATCGTCCTCCTCGTCCCAGGGCGGGCCGTCATCCTCCTCGTCCCCGTAGGGTTCCCCGCCGTCATAGCCATCCAGCTCCCCGCCGTAGTCCTCCTCGGGTTCAGCGGCTTTCTCATGTTTCGGGCGGTAAATCTTAAAGTACCAGCCAGCCCCGCCGCCAATCACCGCCACGGCCAGCACCAGCAGAAGCATCCCCATATTGCCGCCTGTTTCCGGCTCGGCCTCCTCCGGGGCGGGTTCCCCGGTTTCCTCCGTTTCCACGGGCTCCGGCTCCACGCCCGCGCACTCGGTCATATTGACAGCGCAGACCGGGCAATCCGTATTGACAGCCCCTGCCGCGCATTTTTCAGAGCAGGAGCAGGCGGCCTGTTCCACCCCGGCAGCCTCCGCCGCAGCCAGCAGATCGGCCTCGTCCGTCATGCTCAAAAAGTAGGTTTCATACTGCTCGCCTTCCTCATCCACAGGCTTGTCATAGTCAATGACAATGTAGGAAAGCTGGTGCTCGGAAATGCCGAGCTGTTTTGCCAAAATCGTCCGGTCACTTTGGGCCTGGGACAGCAGGATCATAAAATCCGTGTTGTCGAGAATGTTCTCAATCTCCCGGCTGGCCAAAAGGTCTTTCACATTCTGCGTAAGTGCGCTGGGGACACAGCCCTTTTTGCGGAGCATCTTCCAGACCGCCACAAAGTAGCTGGCGGTCAGAGGATCGCGGAGCAGGACATGGAACTCGTCAAAGTAGCACCAGGTCGCCACGCCCTCCCGGAAGTTGGTGTCCACCGCCTGGGAGACAAACTCGTTTGTGATGTGCATGGCAATCTTGCGGAGGTTTTCTCCCATGTTCTTGAGCACGATGCACACCACCCGGCTGTCCGTCTTTACATTGGTGGGATGGTTAAAGAGATTGAGGGAGCCTGTACAGTAGAGCTCCAGGGCGGTTGCCACCCGGCGGGCCTCCGGCTCCGGCTGTTTGAGAAGCTCCTCGTACAAGTCCTGCAACAGCGGCGTTTTTTCCGTGGCAAGCCCCAGGGCCTGCTCCCGGTAGACCAGCCGCACACAGCGGTCAACCACCGTCTTTTCGATAGGCTGTAAGCCGTCCTTGCCGCCTACCACCAGCTCGCACAGGGAAAGCAAAAAATCCGCCTTCATGGAGAGCGGGCTTTCCCCGGCGGTCATGTTGAGCTCCACATCCATCGGGTTTAAGTGGTGGGGGCTGTCCGGGGCAATCTCGATCACCTGGCCGCCCAGCCTGCGAACCAGCGGGGCATATTCCCCCATTGGATCGACAATCAAAATCCGATCCTGGGGGATGGCAAGGAACACATTTAGAAGCTCCCTTTTTGCGGCGAAAGATTTTCCCGAGCCGGTAGAGCCCAAGTAAAGCCCATTGGCCGACTTCAGCTTTTTGCGGTCAGCCATGATGACATTGTGGGAAAGGGCGTTCATGCCGTAGTAGAGGGCCTGTCCAGCCATCCGCAGCTCCCTTGTCATAAAGGGAATGAAAATCGCCGTGGAGCTGGTTGTCATGCCGCGTTTAATCTCCACCTCGTTATAGCCAAGAGCCAGCGAGGACACAAAGCCCTGTTCCTGTTGCCAGTCAAGACGCTTTAAGGAACAGTTGTATTTCTGCGCGATGCCGCCAACGGTAAACACATCGTTTTCCAGCCGCTGGCGGGTGGGGGCAAAGTTTACCACCGTGAAAGTGAGCAGGAACATCCTCTCGTTGCGGGACTGGAGGTCGGCCAGAAGCTCCGCCGCGTCCTTGCTGAATGTGATAAGGTCGGGCGGCAGGATGTCGGGATCGTACCCGGCCCGCACCGCCTTGCGCTGTTCCTCTACCTTCATTTTTCCGATGTCGGAGATTTTGCCCTTGATGGTCTTAATGGCCTTGAGCTGATCCACCGTCTGAATATGGAGCGTGACCGTCATTTCCGCATCCATCTCCAAAATCTCCGCAAGGAGCTTGTCGGAGAGCTCGGACGCTAAAATCTGCAAGTAGGATACCGCGCCCCAATACTGGCCGATCCGGAATGAACGGGACTGCCGAAAGTCGAAGCTGTCCGGGGCAATAAAGTCCTTTGTGCCGAGCCCGGTCTGCGGAATGTCCTTCCATGAAAAGCGGAACGGCTCCCGGTTTCCCGGGTGCATCTGGCTATAAAGCAAGGCCAGCCTTGCCCGCCCGTCCATCGGCTCACAGGGAACACCCAGCCGCTTGAAGTTTCCCATCACATCGGCCTCCACCCGTTCCAGGCGGGGGCGGGCCTCCGCGATCCCTTCGGCGGGTATGCCGAAAGTGATGTATTTGGAGCGTTCAATGCCGTTGTTGCTTTTGGCGATCTGATTTTTCAGCATCCCGGTAAATTCCTCCCGGACGCTGTTAAAATCGTCATCCGCCTGGGGAATATTTACCTTGTAGCGGCTCCTGGAATGGGAACGGCGGTTGATAAAGGAAAGCTGGAACGGCAGAGTGCTGTCAAAGTAGTTGAGGAACGAGCTCCAGCCGCCGAAAATCGCCGTCTGATCCTCGGTGCTTGCCACGGAATAATTGATGTCCTCATATTCCACGGTCTTTGTATAGAGCCCGCCGGGGAGCTTGCACACCCCGTCCGGGTGCATCGCCAGATAGGGGATCGTCTGCTGGACGGATAGGGCCGCCCGGCTGTTACCCCTTCCGGGACTGTTTTTGCTTTTTGCCTTTCGCAATCGCATCCTCCTTTCTCACAGCGCCCCGCCCGGTAAACGGGGCGTAAATGTTTTCTGTCTGATAGTGCCGAGCCCCGGGCCGCAGGAATTTGGCCCGGATGATGTTATGAACCACTTTTTCAAAGGGGAGCCCGTCTTTTTCATACATCGCCAGCAGGAACGCCGGGAGCATGACCGCCAGCATAAGGAACATGGCCCCGGTATTCCCCAAGGGCTCCCGCGCCAGCAGATAGGACGGGATGCCGATGGCCGCCGCCCCGCCAAAGCAGATGAGCTGGCGCTTTGTCAAATTGAACGCCATCTTCGTTTTGATTTTGGATAAGTCGTTCGGTACATTCACATAGGGCATGGATCAACCTCCTTTCTCACCCCGGGGACTTCGGGACAATTTGTCCCAAAGTCCGGGACGGTGCTTTCCACCTCGTTTCCCCATACATCCCAGCCGGGCGGCGTCTGTCTTGCGAACAGCTCCACCCGGGGCAGATCGCCCATGAGGGCAACAATCTTTTCCCGGGCCTCGTCCGGCTTTTTGCTGTGGGCTTCAATGGGGGAAATGATAAACTGGTGGATATTGGCCGCCTGCCGCTTCGGATGCCCTTTTGTTGCCAGCAGGCAGACCTCCGCATTTCCCCTCGTCCAAAAGCCCAGGCCGTAAAACCAGCTATCAGCCTTCCGGTTTTTCTTCAGCCAGACGAAAGCCACGGACTTATACTGAAAGCCCCACGCCTTAATCAGCCGCAGGGCCTCGGGGAGCTGGGGGAAAGTCGCCCACAAAAAAAGCGCGCTGTCCGGGGCCGCCAGATCTGCCACCGGGAGCGCACATAACTCGTCAATCCCCATTGTGGGATAATGGTGCTCCGCCGCCCCTTGCAGGCCCTTTTGGGCGTACCGCCACGGGGGATCGGCGTAAATGATAGAATATCGTCCGATAGTTACACTCCTTTCTCCCCGGCCTCCACCGCCAAGCGTGCCACGCGGATGCGCTCACTGGCGGCGGCGTAAAAGGCCGGAGCCGTTTCAAAGCAGACGAAGCGGCGGCCAGCATTGAGGGCGGCAACGGCGGTTGTGCCGGAGCCCGCGCAGATGTCGGCCACCAGCTCGCCGGGCCGGGTGTAGGTCTTGATGAAATACTCGCACAGCTCCACGGGCTTTTGTGTGGGATGGATGCCGCCTGTCACCGTGGGGACAAACAGCACATTTCCCGGATAGCGCCGCCCATCGCTGGACTCGTAGCTCTGCCGCTCGAATTTTCCATAGTTCGGGCTGGTGCCGCTGCGGGCATGGACGCGGCTGTACGGCTTGCCGTAAGTAAACTGCGGATTGTAAAGCGGGGCTTTCTGATAGAACACCAAAATATTCTCCGACTTTTTCAGCGGGGCCCGGTTTGCATTGAGAAATCCCGTCCCGCGCTCCTTGTACCAGATCCACTCATAGCGAAGCATGGAGAGGTTGGAGGCCCCCAGCACCTTGTCATAGGGACATTGAGCAAAGAACAGCACCGCACCCTCCGGCTTGACCGCCCATTTCACTGCCTCCCATAATTCCGGGAGCGGCAACGGCACATCCCAAAAGTTGCGGGTAGTGCCGTAGGGCGGATCGGTCAAGAGCATATCCACCGAATGACGGGGAAGGGAGCGCAGGCCCTCGATGCCGTCCATCAGAAACAGCCCCTCCGTGAGCCCCGGGGACTTCTGGACAATTTGTCCCAAAGCCGCCTTATCGGTCATCCCTTGCCTCCTTGCCCTTCGCCGGGACAGGCCGGGCGGCGTTTTCACGGGCGGCCTGCGCCCGCCCTTCCGCTAACTGCCGGGCAATCGTCTTTGCGTCATCCCTTCCGCCCAGCAATTCCCGCTTTTGCATAACGGCTTCTGTTTCCGCCATAAAGCGGGCAACATCCGCCTCGTTAAAGTCCTCCGGCGCTTTTCCGTACCACAGGCGCGTCCCGTCGGGCCCATATCTTCTCGGCATATAACACCCCTTTCCTTAATGCGCTCCAAAGATGCTTTTTGAAATTGTCCCGGTTTTGAACAGCATAAAGCAAAGCAAAACCGTATAGCCCACGGCTCCCCATATTGCGCCGATGGGATCTCCGCCTGTGGCGATCCCTTGAATGAGCACCGCATAGATGCCCACGCACAGCAGGATCAAAAGCCCCTGGAAACCGATGGCGAACAGGGACTTTAGATAATTCTGCCCCATGCTCCCCATTTCACGGTTGGACAGGGTAGCCACCGGGATGGGCGCTAAACTGGTCAGCATATAGATTTCCAGCATACGGCCATAAATCAGAACGAAAATCACGATATTCAGCGCGGTCATGGTAAAGCCAATAAAGATCGACTGGAGCCACAGGCCCAAAAGGGAACCCAGCCCCATTGTCTCCAGCGTGGCCTCCAAATCCGCCAGCATATCCGGCGAAATATCCGTGGAGCCCTGGATCACCCCCGCCGAGCTTGCAATCACGCTCTGCGACACATCAAAAATCGCGTTGACGATATTGAATGTGTTGGAGAGGATAAGGATGGCCGCCGCCGTTTTGAAAATCCACTTGAAAAACATCCAAGTGTCGATGTCGTGTAAGTTATTACGGTCTATGAGCATTTGAATGAGCTCATACACCGCCACATAGGTCAGGACTAACCCGGCAATCGGTAAAATTACCGTTTCGGAAATCTGGCGGATAAGGGAGAAAACCCCGGCGTTCCATGCCGCCGGGGTTGTTCCCACCTCTCCCGCAATCTCCCCGACTCGGGCGTTTACCGTATCAAACAGGCCGCTCAGATTGCCTAAAATGCCTTCAATGAGCAGGCTTTTGAGCCAGTCGGTCAGCCAGTCGGTGAGAAATCCCATAAGCCGCTACCTTAAAACAGGCCGGACAGCAGAGGGATCAGCGTAGTGCCGAGCAGGATGATGCCGCCGCCCGCCATGAGCTGCTTCATGCCCTGGCTTTTGGAACCTGGATTGTCGGAACCATAACCTTCCAGGAGGTTGACAACGCCCCACACGCCCAAACCAGCGCCCAGCGCAACAACGAGAGTCTGCAAAGTATCAATAGCGGAAGAAAAGAACTGCATAGAGCCTCCATTTCTCCGGGTGTTCCCCGGCCATGAAAAAAGCCGCCATCACTGGCGGCAGGTTACAGCTTCGGGACACTTTGTCCCAAAGCCCATTTATGCAAAGGCGTCTGGATCGTCGATGTCATCATAGTTGAGGATGTCCTCGTCCTCTTCCGTGAGCGCATCGTCCGGCACAGCCACCTCATACATCTCACACGCCTCGTTAAGCCCTGGCCGCCTGCGGCGGTTTATGAGCTTGTCGAGGTCAAAAGCGTTTTTCTGTTTGTCGGCTTCAGCCGTGTATTTATAATTCGGGTGCTTTTTCAGATCATACTTCGGGGAGTAGAACGGGGGCAGGCCCCGAAGCTGTAAAATGCACTTGTCCCCAGGCATGGTAGCCAGCTCGCTGGGTGTCATCAGCTCCCGGCCCAGCCGCTGGTTATTTTGACTGTAGCTTTCCGACTGCCCACGGGAGCGGCTGTCGGTCTGCATGGAGATGGTAGCTTTCCCCAGCCAGTTTTCGGATATTTCCTTGATGGTGCTGGCCTCGCGGCCTCCCAGGAATACCACGCTGTCCATATTTCCGAGAATTGTCTCCGCGTGTTTATCGTAAATGGCCTTGCACTGCGCCAACTGCTGATAAAAGAGCGTCAGCGATACCTCGCGGGAGCGGATCACGGCGCAGATTTTTTCGAGCTGGGGCACCTGTCCCGTGTTGGCCGCCTCGTCCCACAGCACCCGTACATGGTGGGGCAGGCGGCCTCCGAAAACATTGTCGGCCCGTTCACACAGAAGATTGAACATCTGCGAAAAGGCAAGCGCCACAAGAAAGTTATAGGTCTGCGTGGTGTCCGAAATGATAAAGAACACCGCCGTTTTCCGATCCCCGATGCGGTCAAGCTCCATCTCGTCATAGGCCATAATCTCCCGAAGCTGGGGGATGTCAAAGGGCGCGAGGCGGGCCCCGCAGGAAATCAGGATCGACTTTGCGGTTTTGCCGCTACTTAATTTATATTTGCGGTACTGTTTGACCGCAAAGCAATCCGGCTTGCGCTTTTCCAGCCCTTTGAACATATAGTCCACGGCGTTTAAGTAGTTTTCATCGTCCTCCTTTACTTCCATGCCGGAAATCATATCCACCAGCGTATTCATGTTCCGATCCTCGGCGGGGCCCTCGAAAATGATATAGGCAATCAAAGCGCAGTACAAAAGCGTTTCGGCCTTCGTCCAGAACGGATCGCCTTCCTTGCCCTCGCCTTTGGTATTGGAAATCAGCGCATCCACAAATTTAAGGATGTCGGCTTCATTCTTGATATAGGCCAGCGGATTGTAGTGCATGGATTTTGAAAAATCAATGGAATTGAACACCTTGATCCGATACCCGCGCCGCTGTAAGAAAGATCCCACCTGGGAGAGCACCCCGCCTTTCGGATCGACGCACACATAGCTGCATCCGCCGTTTTTATCCGCGCTGGCCTGCAAAATCTGCGGCGTGAGCCAGAAGCGGGTTTTGCCCGAGCCGGACGAGCCGATCACACAGGCGTTAAGGTTGCGGGCGTTGGCCGGGTTTTTCGGGCGGGTGTTCATAGTAAGAAACTCTGTCCCGGTCAAAATGATGTTGTTTTCAAACTTCGGATCGATAAAGGGCTTGATGTCTTTTTCGGTGCCCCAGCGGGCCGATCCGTATTCTTCATCCCGTCTAAATTTCTTTGCGTTCTTGCTTTTGAAGTAGATCAGCAGGCGGAAGCCTGCCGCACCCACAATGCCGATGAGCCAGTCAAAGGGAGCAAGCCCCGGCGCAAAGTCGGCAAAGGCCGGGCCGATAGTCTGCCCCAGCCCCATGAGCTTATGGGCGAAATCCGCGCCAGCAGCCAGACGGTAAGCCGTCCCCAGCTTTAAGCAGGCCCACAGCACAAACAGATAGGGGATGTTGGGGAGTACATATTTTTTGATGTTATCTGTCCTCACGAACCGCCTCCTTTACCCGTTCCCTCTTGCGGGGCTTTTCCTTTGCAAGCTGATCCGCCGCCTGTTTAAGCTGTTCCCGGATGGGGATGCGGCGGGATTTGGATTTATTCAGCACCTTCCGCGAGTATTCAGAAAAGCAGGCGGTGATCGCATCCGCCTGCCCCGACTTGAAAAACAACAGGTATTTGTCTGGCCCGGTTTTATAAAAGGCATAGTCTACATTCCACTTCCGGGCCACCCGGTCAAAAGCCTTCGTATCCCCGGAAAGCTCAATACTGTTTGTAGCCGCGCCGTGTCCCATGAGCTTTTTCACGCTCTGCCTGCCGTGGGGCGTTTGGTGTTCCCGGTAAGCCTTGCGGATCTGCCGGCCCACAGCCCCCAGCACATAGGCAAGGCCCCGCGCCGTCAGCTTGCTGGCCCGGACGGAAATTGCTATGGTGCGCCGGGAAACATCTTCATCAATCAGTTATACCGCCTCCTTTCCGGCGGCCACCTCGGGACAAAGTGTCTCGAAGTGCCGTCTATCGTTCCTCACGCTCCTTATTAGAAAGTTTCCGATAGCCTTCCAAAGAAGAACCGTCAATAATCTCCTTGTAGGCCGCCATCTGTTCCCGGATAGAAAGTTTCGGATAGGAGAAAACTCTGTGCTTGGCGGGGATGTCCTTTGTATCGTGGTAAAACTCCTTGAAGTCCCCGCTGGTCTGGACAATATAGCCGCCGGGGGCAAAATGGCCGCCCTCGTTGATGGAAACATCCCGCCCGGATGCTTCATAATCAAAGTAGTCTTTCAGCTCTTCCGGGATCGGCAAGTCCTCCGCAAAATAGCGGCCCAAATCCTCCTCATTTTCAATGTCGGGATAAAACTCGTAGCAGTCCAGATTTTGCGTGAGGTTGATGAGGTCAGCCACGCTGGAAGTGTGCCCGCCGCTGTCGATCACAGCCTCGAATTTCTCCAAATCGCTCTGATCCAGTTCGGAAAGCAGGCAGGCCAGATGATTGAGCTCGTCAAGGTTTTCGTATTCCGTCAGATAGTCATAGAGCCCCAGCACATCGCCGTCAAAGCTGGTAATGAAAAACTCCTCATACCGCACGCCATCCACGCCGATGCGCTTTAGGAGCGCCTGCACCTCCTCCGTGGTAGTGGGGAATTTCAGCGTTTCTCCTGCCAGCTCGCCCTCGTTATATTTCCCCAGGTTCGTGATGTAGGCTTCGAAAAGGGCCGCCATCAGCGGCGGCCCTGTCCCTTGACGGTAAGGATGCCCTCAAGGGTGGTAGCAGTAATCCCCAGCCGCTGGGCAACGGCGATGTCGTTTTTCATGGCCTCGGTCATGGTATGGCCGCAGACCACCAGTACATGGGAGCGGCGGAGCAGGTCGCGGCTCATGTCAATGCCGCTTTTGTGCTCCTCCGGCACTGCGTCATTGAGGAACAAGGGCAGATACAGGGTAGGACAGATGGGCGAAAACCCCGCCTCGTACACCGCCCGACAGTAGCGGGCCGCCTGTTCTGCGTTTTCACTGTCACCGCCAAGCCATCCGGCGGTAATATAAGCAAGTGGCCGTTTCATTGTCAAAACCTCCGTTCTTTGAAGAAAGATACTTCAGCCCAATCCCCCCGCCCTTTCCCAGTCATGGGAAAGGGGGCGGCTCTGGAGGATATATACCCCCGCCGCGCCGCTGGAAATAGCACAGCCGGGGCAGACCGTAAAGGGCAGGCCGCCGCAAGCGGCGGTGCGTTGCACCCTTGACGGCCCACTCCCGGCTGTGCAGGAAGATAGGCGGCGACGGGGGATATATCACCACAGAGCCCTCTGCAGGAGGGGCGGGGCCCCTCGGGACAATTTGTCTCGAAGTGTGGTCGGGTTACTTGTCTTTTTCCATCTTTTTCGGGGCCTTTGCCAGCTCGGGCGGCTGTTTCTCCTTCCACTCGTCCAGCAAAGTCATGATCTGCTCCTTCATTTTGGCGGGAGTGGCCTCCTTGCCAAAATACTTCTCCAGTTCGGCCATCGAAATAATCACGCCGCGATCCTCCTTTTTCTTTTCGCTTAATATGCCGTCAATTATATCGCCGTTAAGTTTGCCCTCCTTATCCAGCTCCCGGAGCTGTTTCGCCTGGGCCAGAGAGGGGGATGCCTGTTCCCCGTCAATGGAAACGGCAATCAGCCTTTGGTTTTTCGGCTTGATATAGGAAAGCTCCACCGCAGGCATGAAGCCCATCTTTTTATCGTCCACCTTATCCATGAGCTCCGGGACAAGGTGGTTAAGGCGCAGATACCGCATAACCTTTTTATAGTTCATGCCATGCGCCTCGCCCACAATCTCAACCGAGCGTTTCCCCACATCGCCCTCGGCCACACCTTTCAGCCGGGAGCCCTGGTGCTTGATGTCCTCTACCTCCAGATCCAAAAGGGCGGCCAGTTCGCTGGGGAGCGTCTGATCCCTCTGCTTGTTGCTGTCCTTCATGGCCTCCACCGCCTCGTGGTCGGTCATATCCCGGACAATAAAGGGCATTTCCTCCAGCCCGGCCAGCTCGCTGCCACGGCAGCGGCGATGGCCTGCCACAATCTCATAGCCGTTTCCGTCCTTTTCCGGGCGGGCAAGTCCGGGTACCATAACGCCGTTGAGCTTGATGGATGCCACGGTTTCCTGCATTTTGGCATCGTCCCGCACCTTGAACGGATGGGGGCGGAATGTATGGAACGGATGGAGCTCGGAAAGTTTCAGATAGACCAGCTTTCCCTCCTCAACAGGGCGGGGCGGCGCAGTCGGCTCCGTCACACCCTGCTCCGGGGGAGCGGCCTCCTTTGCGGGCTTATCCTTTCCGGCATCCGGGGGAACAGGAACGTCGGGAGCTTTCCCGCCACTTCGGGACAATTTGTCTCGTTTGGACGGCTGGGCCTCGCCGGGGGCCGCCTTGTCAGCCTTAGAGGGGCGGCCCTTGCGGGGCCCGGACTTTTTGGGTTCCTTTTCAGCCTCCGGCCCGGTGCGTTCCGCCTTATCAGACTTAGGGGGACGGCCCCGGCGCGGCTTTTCGGTTTTCTCGCTTTCAGCGGCAGGACGATCCAGCGCAGGAGCCCCAGCTTCCGGTTCACGGGATGCCTCTGCCTTTTCCACCTCGGCCCGGGCCGCCTGCCGCTTTTCTGCCATGAGCGCGTCAATCTGCTCCGCAGAGATTACCACATCGACGGGCTCGGCAGGCCCGGCCTGTTCCGGCGGGTGTTCGGGAACAGCGGCCTCCCCGTGGGCCGGATCAGCCACAGCGGGCGCGGGGGCCTCTTCGATTTTCTGAACCTCGGGGCCCGTGTTCAGTTTTTCATCTGCCATTCACTAACCTCCTTTTCGTGAAAGTTGCACAATTTTCGAGCCTAAATTTCTGTAATTATTTTTCTACCTCCTTCCGGTCTATCCACGCAAAAAAGCCGCCCAAGATAGCACCTGGACGGCTTTCTGCGTAATGTGATAGATCAAATATTATTTTTTTCGGATTGTAGGCTCCGAAAAGCCTTGTATTTACAGCGTTCCTAATAAGAAACAATCATAGGGGGTTGGAGGAACTCGCCGTTTTGTTGCTGCGTTTCTTTACGTTGGTGCTGCCTGTTCCACCCCATTTCTTTGGTCTTGCCCAAAGAAACGGGGTGGAGCCCCAAAGAAAAGCGCTTTTGGGGTGGTGGCGCCCCCGTGAGGTTTCGGGACCCACCCGCCTCTCCCA
>UQUO01000006.1 GCA_900544295.1 uncultured Eubacteriales bacterium
TTTTGTAAAAAAGCGGGGCAAAAAACTTTTAAACGCCAGTCTACATCCAGCCCAAGCCCCTCGCCCTTGGGGCGAGTGATCCAATCCGTCCGCGAAGCGGACACCTTAGCGGCCGAGTGGCAGCTCCCACGCGAGTGGGAGAGGCGGGTGGGCCCCGAAACCTCACGGGGGCGCCACCACCCCAAAAGCGCTTTTCTTTGGGCAAGACCAAAGAAATGGGGTGGAAACAGCAGCACAACCTAAAGTCCAGCAGAACAAAACGGCGAGTTCCTCCCCGCCAAACCCCACAACTCCGTGTTGACAAAGGCGCGCGGCTGTGGTGTAATATGTATGAGGAGCGGCACATTTTTCCGGCGGGCGCGCCGGGTATGCGGGGTGATAGCTTGAAGAACACCTGCCTTGTCCTGAGCCTCTGCTTTGCGGTGTCCGGCCTTATCCAGACCGTCACCGCGCTGTGCCTGTATTTAGCGGGAGGCGCCCCTATCTCCCTCCTGGTGACATCCATCATCGGCGGCAGCTTCCTCTTCGCCGCCCTCGTCCTGTTCATCTCAGGACGCTGCCAGCTGAGGCGCAAGAGAGACGAGTTTTCCTTATGAGCCGCGCGCATCTGCGCGCAAAAAACAGGCGGCCCCATCTCGGGGCCGCCTGTTGCTGCTTTTACGCTCACATGAGGCTGCGATAGAGCGCCTCGATCTCGGCGACGCTGGTGTCGCGCGGGTTGCCGGGGCAGCAGGCGTCCGCAAAGGCGCTCTCGGACAGGAAGGCCACGTCCTCCTCCTTCAGGATGCCCTTCAGGTCGGCCGGGATGCCCACGTCCGCGGACAGCTGCTTCACCGCCGCCACGGTGGCGTCCGCCGCGGCCTCGTCGCTCATCGCGTCGATGCCCTCGACTCCCATCGCCTTGCCTATCGCACGGTAGCGCGCGCCCGCCGCGGGCTTGTTGTACTCCAGCCCCGTCGGCAGGATGATGGCGCAGGCCACGCCGTGCGGCGTGTCATACAGCGCGCTCAGGCCGTGGGCCATGGAGTGTACTATGCCCAGACCCACGTTCGAAAAGCCCATGCCCGCGATATACTGGCCCAGGGCCATGCCCTCGCGGCCGTCCGGGTCGTCCTTCACCGCGGCGCGCAGGCTGGCGGAGATGAGCCGGATGGCCTCAAGATGGAACATGTCCGAAATGGCGCAGGCGCCCTTCGTGATGTAGCCCTCGATGGCGTGGGTCAGCGCGTCCATGCCCGTCGCCGCCGTCAGCGCGGGCGGCATCGAGGCCATCATGTCCGGGTCAACCACCGCGACCTCGGGGATGTCGTTCGTGTCCACGCAGACGAACTTGCGCTTTTTCTCCACGTCGGTGATGACGTAGTTTATCGTGACCTCCGCGGCGGTGCCGGCGGTCGTCGGGACCGCTATCGTGAAAACCGCGTGCTGCTTCGTCGGCGCCACGCCCTCAAGGGAGCGCACGTCCGCGAACTCGGGGTTGTTTATGATGATGCCGATGGCCTTCGCCGTGTCCATGACCGAGCCGCCGCCCACGGCCACGATGCAGTCCGCGCCCGAGGCCTTGAAGGCCGCGACGCCGCTCTGGACGTTCTCAATGGTCGGGTTCGGCTTGATGTCGCTGAAGACCTCGTAGGGGATGCCCGCCGCGTCGAGCAGGGCCGCGACCTTCGCGCTGCCGCGCTTTAGGCCGCTGGAGCCGACGGTGAGGAAGACCTTCTTATAGCCCCGGCCCTGGAGCTCCGGGACGATGTTCTCGATGGCCCCGTGGCCGTGATAGGATATGGTGTTGAGTACGATGCGGTTTGCCATAGCGCATTTCTCCCTTTGATGTTCGATTTTCGGAAATCAGTTGCATTGTTAATCCTTTAACGGGTATATATTAGTCTCTGCAAGGGGCGATGTCAAGGGCTTTGCGGCAATTTTTCGCCCGCCTTCCTCAGCTTGACTTCGGGTGGGGAAGAGGTTATCATTCTCGAAAAGGAGGAGTTTGGATGAAGACGAAATACAATCTCGCGGCGCTCGTCCTGGCGGCGCTGCTCCTTGTTCTGGGCGGCTGCGGCGCGGAGGAGCCCCCGGCGGCGGACTACGGCTCCGGCGGCGCGGGGCAGGCCTCGGATGCCGGGCAGGCCTCGGGTTCGGGGCAGGCTGAGGATGTGGGGGAGACCTCCGGGCCCCCGGCGGTGCCGGACCCCATACGCGCGCTCGACGGCGCGCAGCGGGATTTTGAGAGCGGCGTGGAGCTGGAGGTCTCGGGCGAGGTCTTCGTATTCGACAGGCACGTCTACGATTTCCAGGCCCCCGAGAGCCTGACGGACAGCTCGGATTTCCTCACCTACAAGCTGCTCTGCCAGGGCGCGGGCCTGGGGCTTGAGAGCATGTACCAGGATGGGACCTACCGTGAGTATGCCCTCGTTTGGGAGGACTATGTGCTCGGCTACCTGACGACGGATGTGGGCTGCTGGACGCTCTACATCCCCGGCAGCCTGGAGCTGGACGACAGCCCGTCCGGGTCCGGAGAAAGCTCCGGCGGCTCCGGCGGCATTTCCGGCGGATTCCAGAACGACTCCTTCGGCATCGTGGTGGAGCCGGGCGAGCAGGTCCCGGATTCCGTACCGCAGGAGTACCGCTGCGAATCCTGCGGCGGCAGCGGGGACTGCGCGGCCTGCGGCGGCGACGGCTGGGCCGACAACATCTACTACGGCGAGCACGACGCCTTCGAGTGCGGCGTCTGCGACGGCAGCGGCGACTGCCCCGTCTGCGAGGGCGAGGGCGTCTGGATAATAGGCTGAGGCGCGCGAAAGCCCCGCCCCCGTGAAGGGGCGGGGCTTTTTTTGCGTTTTCGCCCGCGGCGGTTCAGCCGGCGAGGCGGCAGGCGGCGCGGTGGGTGGGGGAGAGCTCGCGCAGGGGCACCTCGCCGCGGCAGGCCTCCGTCGCGTGGGGGCAGCGCGGGGCGAAGCGGCAGCCCGGCGGCGGGTTCACGGGGGAGCTCACCTCCCCGCGCAGCAGCTGCGGCGGGCGGCCCCGGCGGCTCAGATCCGTTGTCGGGATGGCCGAGAGCAGCGCCTGCGTATAGGGGTGCAGGGGATGGCTGAAAAGCTCAGTCTTTTCCGCCTGCTCCACTATGCGGCCCATATACATGACGGCGATCTCGTCGCTTATATGCCGCACGACGGCCAGATCGTGGGTTATGAACATATAGGCCAGGCCCCGCTGCTCCTGCAGATCCATAAGCAGGTTCAGGATCTGAGCCTGGATGGACACGTCCAGGGCCGAGACGGGCTCGTCGCAGACGACGAATTTCGGCTCCGTCACCATGGCCCGGGCGAGGCCAACGCGCTGGCGGCGGCCGCCGTCCAGCTCGTGCGGATAGCTGTCCGCATACTCCGCGGGCAGGCCGCAGAGCTCCATCGTGTCCAGCACGCGCTCCCGCGCCTGCGCCCGGGGCAGGCCCCGGCAGATCTCGCGCAGCGGCTCCGCCACAAGGTCGAAGACCGTCATCCTCGGGTCCAGGGAGCTGTAGGGGTCCTGGAACACCATCTGCATGTCCCGGCGCGCTGAGCGCAGCTGCCTGCGGCCGAGGGCGCTGATGTCCTCGCCCCGGAAGAGCACCTGGCCGGCGCTGGGCTTCTCCAGGCGCAGCACCGTCCGGCCCAGGGTGCTCTTGCCGCAGCCGGATTCCCCGACCACGCCCAGGGTGCGGCCCGCGCCCAGCGCCAGGTCCACGTCCTCGACGGCGTGCAGCAGGCCGCCGGCGGTCTTGAAAAACTTGCTCAGGCCCCTTGTCTCCAGCAGAACTTCCGCCATGCTTCAGCCCTCCTTCCAGCGGTGGTGGCAGGCGATGAGATGCCCGTCCCGCTCCCGCGGCGCCGGCGCGCAGCGGCGGCAGAGCTCCGTACACTCCGGGCAGCGCTCCGCAAAGGCGCAGCCGGGCGGCAGGCGCGTCGGCTCCGGCATGTGGCCGGGGATGGGTTCGAGCCTCGGCTTCAGCTCGCCCAGATCCGGGGCGCAGCGCAGCAGGCCCCGGGTATAGGGGTGGTTCTCCCCGCCGCCGAACACCTGCTCCACCCGGCCCAGCTCCACGATGCGTCCCGCGTACATGACCGCCACGCGGTCGCAGAAGCCCGCGACGACGCCCAGATCGTGGCTTATGAGCAGCACCGTCGTGCCCAGCTCCTCCTGCAGGCGGCGCATCATGTCCAGGATCTGCGCCTGGATGGTGACGTCCAGCGCCGTCGTCGGCTCGTCCGCCAGCAGCAGCTCCGGCTCGGCTATGAGCGCCATGGCGATGACCACGCGCTGCTTCATGCCGCCCGAGAACTGGTATGGGTAGTCCCCCGCGCGCGAGGCCGGGATGCCGACCATGTTCAGCACCCTGTCCACCCGCCCGCGCCGCTCCTCCCGGCCCATGGCGGGAAAGTGCAGCTTCAGCACCTCGCCTATCTGCTCGCCCACCGTCTGGACGGGGTTCAGGCTCGTCATCGGGTCCTGGAATATCATCGAGACGCGCCGGCCGCGCAGGCCCAGCATATACGCCTCGCCCTGCTCCAGCAGCTCGTCCCCGCTGAAGACTATGCTCCCGCCCGTTATTTCGCCCACGCGCTCGGGCAGCAGGCCCAGGATGGAGAGCGCCAGCGTCGTCTTGCCCGCGCCCGTCTCCCCGACAAGGCCCAGCTTCTCGCCGCGCGCCGCGTCGAGGTCGAGGCCGTTAAGCGCGCAGACGTACTCATCCCCGCGCCTGTACCTGACGCGGAGGTCCTTCACCTCAAGCAGCTTTTTTCCGGCAGTTTCCATGCGCGCCACCTCAGCGTCCGGCGCGCGGGTCGAAGGCGTCCCTCAGCCCGTCGCCGATGAAGTTCACGGCCATGACCGCCAGGCAGATGCAGATGCCCGGCGCAAGGCCCAGATAGGGATAGTAGCGGATGTTCAGCATGTTCTCCGAGATGATGGTGCCCCACTCCGGCGTGGGCGAGGCCACGCCCAGGCCGAGGAAGCCCATGGAGGAGATGCTGAGGATGATCTGCCCCAGGGTCAGCGTCGCGGAGACGACGATGGGGCCTATGCCGTTAGGCAGGATGTGGCGCAGGATGACCTTCGCGGAGCCGCAGCCGAAGCTGCGCGCGGCCTCGATGTAGTCCAGCCCGCGCAGGGTCAGCACGGCGGAGCGCACCACCCGCGCAAAGCGCGGCACCTGGCTGACGGCCAGGGAGATGATGAGGTTTGCCAGCCCGCTGCCCAGGGCCGTGAGTATGGCCATCGCCAGGAGCACCGGGGGTATGGCCATCAGCATGTCGATAAAGCGCATGAGCAGCGTGTCGATCCGCCCGCCGAAGTAGCCCGCCGCGCCGCCTATGACACAGCCCGCGACAAAGGCGATGGCGATGGTGGCGATGCCGCCGAAGAGCGAGATGCGCCCGCCGTAGAGGATGCGCGCGAGCAGATCCCGCCCCAGCTCATCCGTGCCGAGCGGGTGCTCCGCGCAGGGGGAGCGCAGCTTGTTGAAGACGTCCTGGTGTATCATGTCCGAATAGGACATGTAGAGCGGGGCCAGCAGGATGGCCAGGGCCATGAGCCCGAGGAGCACGACGCCCGCCATGGCGAGCCTGTTGCGCCTGAAGCGGGCGGCGGCGAGCCGCCAGCTGCCGTGGACGGAGGAGGAACCTTGTTTCTTCATCCGCTCACCCCCCCCTCAGGCCGCCAGGTCGATGCGCGGGTCCACCTTCGCGCAGATGAGGTCCACGACGAGGTTTATGAGGCCCACGATGACGGCGACGAGGATGACCGTGCCCATGACGACGGGCACGTCCCGGCTCTTGACCGCGTTTATGAGCAGGGAGCCGAGGCCGGGGATGGTGAAGATGGTCTCCGTGACGATGGCCCCGCCCATGCAGCCGGCGAAGCTGATGCCCACCTGGGTGATGACCGGCACGAGGCTGTTGCGCAGGGCGTGGCGGCTCAGCACCCAGGCGCGGGAGGCGCCCTTGGAGCGGGCGGTGCGGATGTAGTCCTGCCGCAGCACGTCGAGCATGCTGGTGCGGCTCATGCGTATCATGGAGGCCAGGGTGTTCGCCCCCAGCACCAGGGCGGGCAGGATGAAGTGGCTGAGACTGCCGACGCCCGTCGCCGGAAGCCAGCCCAGCGTCAGGCAGAACAGCAGCTGGCAGAGCAGCGCCAGCCAGAAGGGCGGGAAGGAGAAGAGCAGCATCGCCAGCAGCATGAAGCCGTAGTCCAGCAGGCTGTACTGCTTCACCGCCGAGGCTATGCCCAGGGGTATGCCCAGCGCCACGGCCCAGAGCGTCGAGCAGAGGGCCAGGAAAAACGTGTCGGGCAGGCGCTGGCGGAAGCTTTCGAGCACCTCCAGCCCCGTCACCCAGGAGGTGCCGAAGTCCAGGCGCACGACGCCGAGGATGTAGTTTATATACTGCACGATGATGGGCTTGTCGAGCCCCATCTCATGCTCCAGGGCGGCCACCTGCTCCGCCGTGGCGTCCGCGCCCAGGATCTGCCGCGCGGGATTGCCCGGGGCGAGGGACATGACGAAGTAGAGGATGAGCGTCACGCCCAGGATGACCGGTATGAGCATGACAAGGCGCTTTATGGTGTATTTTACGAGATACATGCCGCTTGCCCCCTCTCAGTCCCAGCTCCAGCGGTAGAAGTTGTAGGTGCCGAGACAGTGCGCCTCGACGCCCTGCAGGTGTGTGCTGTAGGCCACGGCGATGAGCCCGTTGTACAGCGGGACGAGGTATGCCTCCTCGGTTATGATGTTGCAGGCCTCGGCGTAGTAGGGCTCCCGCTCCTCGCCCTGGGCCTCGCGGCCCTGCACGAAGAGGGAGAAGATCTCATCCGCGCGGGGGTACTTGCAGTTTTTCGTGTAGGCGTAGCCGGGGGTGGTGTTGAAGAAGGTCGAGGCCCCGTCGGCGTCCACCATGGAGCTGAGCTGCTCGCGGATGACGGCGTCGTAATCTCCCGCCAGCTGCAGCTGGGTGTAGCTTGAGCTGTCCACCGCCGTGACCGTCGCCGCGATGCCCAGCTCTATGAGCTGGGACTGGATTATCTTCGCCACCGTCTCGCAGGCCGTGCCGCTCTGGCAGAGTATCTCGAAGCTCTCGCCCGAGCAGGAGCTCGCCGCGAGATAGTCGAGAGCCTTTTCCCTGTCGTAGGCCACGGTCTGGAGGCCCTCCGAGGGGTAGCCCGCGTAGATGGGGCACATGTCTATGTCGAGGATGGTCGCGCAGCCGCTGTTCGCACCCTCGTTCACCTCGTCCTTGTCTATGCCGCACTGGACGGCCCGGCGGAAGTTCAGGTCCTCGCCCGGGCGCCCGCCCCAGACCGCAAGATAGAGCGTGATGCGCCCCGTCGAGTCCGCGTAGTCCCAGGTGACGTCCCCGCCCTCCTTCAGGTGGAGGCAGGAGTCGATGGGCGGGTTGCGCACGGCGTCGTAGTCGCCGTTTTCGAGGCCTATCATCTGCGTCGAGACGTTCGGCACTATGGCGATGGTGACCTCCTTGATGGCCGGCTCGCCGCGCCAGTAGCCGTCGTTGGCGCGCAGGACGATCTTCTCGCCGTTTATGACCTCGTCGAGGGTGTAGGGGCCGGTGCCTATTGGGGCTTTGAGGTAGCCCTCGTCCCCGACTTCGTCGTAATAGGCCTTGCAGCAGATGCCGCCGAGGCGCGAGGCCACGCCGTAGAGGAAGCCCGCGTAGGGCGCCGTGAGGCAGATGTTCACCGTGTAGTCGTCCACGATCTCGCAGCGCTCGTAGTTCACGAAGAGTCCCGCGCCCAGGGGGCCGGCGGCGCCCTTGTCATAGGTGAACTTCACGTCCTCGGCCGTCATCTCCAGGCCGTTGTGGAACTTGACGCCCCGGCGCAGGTGGAAGGTGTAGCACAGCCCGTCCTCGGAGATCTCCCAGCTCTCGGCGAGGCCGGGGGAGATGCTCCCGTCCGGCTCCAGAAAGGTGAGGCAGTCGTAGACGTTTGAGAGCACCAGGTTGTCGTCCCCGGCGCAGCCCTCCTCCGAGAGCGCGTAAAAGCGCAGCGGCTCGCCCGAGGTGGCGAGCACGACGGAGGTCTCTCCCCCGTCCAGGCCGCGGCGCTCCTCCTGGCCCGAAGCGCAGCCGGAAAGGGCCAGCAGCACGGCGGCCAGAGCGAGCGCCGCCGCCCGGCGCAGACGTTTCCTCATGAGCATCCCTCCCGAAAGTCCGCCGGTCGGCGGCGGAGCGTATGTTTCAATACATTTGTCTTAAAATGTACATTATTCCAGCTTCCCTGTCAACAAAGCCGGCCGCACAAAGAAGGCGGGGCGCACGAGGGCGCCCCGCCTTCTTCAGATCCTGCCGTGGGCGAAGTTGTCCGGGCTCCTGAGCATGTAGGGCTCGAGGGGCACGGCCTCGCCTATATAGCGCGCGTCGCGCCCGTCTTTCAGGAACTCCTCCAAAAACGGCGCGCGGCCCGTGGTGAGCACGACGGGTATGCCCGTGCGCTCCGAGACCTCGCGCAGGACCTCCCAGCCCCGGCGCAGGTCGTCCGGGCCCGCGTAGTTCAGGAGGTTGGAGTTGTTCACGAGACCCGTCACCTTCCGGCGGGCGAAGCCCTCCAGCCCGCCCATGAGCTTTATGACCTTGTCCGGGCTCTCGGACATGGGGCGGAAGACGTTGACTATGTCCCAGACCTCGAGCTGCCCCGGCTCCAGCGCGGCGAAGTCCTGGTGGTAGCGCGCCAGCGAGAGCGCGCCCGCCTGGTCGCCGCCCACGTCGAAGACGACGAGGTCCCAGTCCCCGTCGAAGGCCGAGGCGACGCGCGCGGGCATGACGGTCTGCGTGAGGCCGCAGCCGACGAAGCTGGGGGAGACGAGGCCGACGCCCCGCTGCCCGAGCACGCGGATGTGGTCGGACATGCGGAAGTAGTCGTTGATGCGGTCAAGGTCGACGACCTGCGTCTTGAGCCCCCGCTCCGCCGCCCTCACCGCGAGGTTCAGCGCGATCTCAGTCTTGCCCGAGCAGTAGTTGCCGATGAGTATGATGATCTTCTTCACAAAACCGCCCCCTCCCCCCATTATACCCCCCGCCGGGGGGGAAGTAAAGCGGGGGAGGGGGCGCAGGTCAGACGTGCCGGTAGACGGAGTAGCCCAGGTATTTCCCGAAGGCCTCGCAGAGGACGTCCGCCACATGGCCGCGCACGAAGGCGACGTGGTGTTCGAAGCCGTTTGAGCAGATGTACTTCATGAGGCCCTGGAGGTTTTCGATGCGGCAGCAGGCTAGGCCGCCCTTCGTGGGCATGGGCTCGTCCAGGAACTCGCCCTCGCCCACGTAGGCGCAGATGCGGCCTGTGAAGTCGTCCGTGCTCAGCTTGGCGAAGGTCATGGGCCCCGCGGCCACCTGGCCCTTGCAGCAGCCGAAGCAGTTTTCCGCGCCCAGGGTCGTGCTGAGGACGTCGAGGTTCTCTATCTCCACCGGAGCGCCGAAGAAACTGCGCGGGAAGTTCGAGCAGTGCTGGCTCAGGCACTTGTCCCGCTCCTCGCGGATGTTGTTGTTCCAGTCCATATAGGCGGGGGCGGAGCCGGCGGCCCTGTCCATGGCCAGCATGGTCAGCGCGCCCATGACGTCGCTCTCGCAGGCGGAGGGCCTGCCCGCCTCGCCCATCATGCTCATGGCCAGGCAGGCGGCGCAGCCGTAGTAGTTCTCCAGCGCGTCCCAGCACTGGACGGCGCTGGCGTCGCAGTCCAGCTCCTCCACCAGCTGCTGCACGGCCAGGCAGAGCCGGGCCTGCTTTTCGACCTTCTCCGGGCCTATGTAGGGCGGGACGGCGCCGTATGCGCGTATCTCGGCGGCCTTTTTATCGATGAGCGCCGCGTCCCTGATGGCCTCCGCGCGGTGAATGACGGTGGACATGTCCACGGTCTCCACGTCTACGCCCGCGCGCTGGAGCAGCTTTTCGGAGAAGCGCACCGTCCTGAAGGCCGAGGGACGCACCCCGAGCAGGGCTATACGCGCGGAGCGCAGGGCCTTTGTGACCCGGCACACTGCGGCAAAGCGCTCTATGTCGGCGCGAAACTCCGGCGAGTCTATCCGGCAGGTGTGGGTGCTCGTGTCCGTGAAGGGTATGCCCAGCTGATAGAGGTCGTTGCAGACGGAGAGCTTGCCGCAGAAGGCGTCCCGCCTGTTGGCCATGTCCAGCTTGTCGAAGTCGTCGTCGCAGGCCTGCACCAGCACGGGCACCTCCAGGCCGGAGCGCTGTATGGCGTCCGCCACGGCAGACTCCTCGCCAAAGTTCGGCAGGATAACGATGATGCCGCTTATGAGCTCCCTGTTCCTGGAAAACAGCCGGGCGCAGGTCAGTGCCTCCTCATGCGTTTGGACGGCGCCCATACGGCAGCTGTCCTCGTCCACGCTTATGCAGCCGTAGCCCATACTGTCCAGCAGGCCCAGCACACTGTCCCTGGCTTCCTTTATGAGGTGCGCGGGGAAGAAGCTGCGGGAGGTCACGATAAGTCCAAATGTCTCTTTCATCCTGATATGATTTCCTTTCGTCAAAGCAGAGTTTTGACTGCGCGTTTCCAGCCCTCGTAGCAGCGCTCCCGGCGCGCGGGCTCCATGGCCGGGCGAAAGCCGGGCAGGTGCCTGCGGGCGGCGAGCCCGGGCTCGTCCGTCCAGCCCAGGGCGAGCATGGCGGCGCAGCCCGCGCCCAGGGCGGAGAGCTCTTCCACCTCGGAGGGCGCCAACTCGCAGCCCAGCATGTCCGCCGTGAACTGCATGAGGAAGGAGTCGTGCTTGGCGCCTCCATCGGCGTATATGAGCGGTATGGGCCCGCAGGAGGCAGTCAGCTCCCCATAGACGTCGGCTATCTGATATGCGACCGCTTCCTCGGCGGCGCGGATCACGTGTTCCCTCCCGCTGCCTATTCCGAGGCCGAGGATGGCGGCCCTCACATCGCCGCGCCAATAGGGCGCGCCCAGGCCGGTGAAGGCCGGCACCAGGTATACCCCTCCGTTGTCCTCCAGGCCGGCGGCTATTGGGCCGACGTCCCTGCTGTTCTCGATGAGGCGCAGTTTGTCTCTCAGCCAGACGATGAGCGCCCCGGTGTGATTGATATTCCCCTCCGCCACATAGCAGAGGCGGCCGTTCAGCTTCCAGCCCACGGAGCACACGATCCCCCCGCTCACGCCGGGCCGCGCAGGCCCGGCGTTCACCATGACGGAGGTCCCTGTGCCGAGGGTGAGCTTGGCCCCGCCCCTGCTGAGGCAGCCGTTGCCCAGCAGCGCCGCCTGAGAGTCGCCCAGTACGCCGCAGATCGGTACAGGCCCCGGCAGCAGGCCGTCGAGGTCGCTGTACCCGAAGAGGCTGTTGCTCTCGCAGACCTCGGGCAGCATCCGCCGCTCCAGGCCGAAGAGCCCGAGCATCTCGGGGCTCCAGTCCAGGCTGTCCAAGTCGAGCAGCTGGGTACGGCTCGCGTTGGAGACGTCGGTTTTGAAGGCCGCGCCGCCAGTTAGGCGGTAGATGAGCCAGGCGTCCACAGTGCCGAAGCAGAGGTCTCCCTCCGCCGCGGCCCCGGCCGGCCCGTCGGCGTTTTTCAGCAGCCAGGCGAACTTTGCAGCCGAGAAATAGGGAGACAGACGCAGGCCGGTCACGGCTCGCACACGCTCCTCCGTCTCCGGCGTCGAGAGGGCCCGGGTCAGCTCCTCGGCCCTGGCGCACTGCCAGGTCACGGCGTTATACAGGGGCAGGCCCGTGCTCCGCCGCCAGCAGACCGCTGTCTCGCGTTGGTTTGCTATGGCTATGGCCCGTATCTGCCCGGGCCCGACGCCGCAGCGCTCCATGACAAGGCGCGAGACGGCGGGGACGTTCGCCCAGATCTCCATGGGATCGTGTTCCGCCCAGCCCTCAGGCGTGACTATCTGCCTGTGGGCGAGGTCGCTCCGGCCGGCGAGGGCGCCGGCGCGGTCAATAAGTATCGCCTTCGTACCCGAGGTGCTCTGGTCGAGGGCGAGGATGTATTCCTTCATCTCCTGCATAGCTCGTATGCGGCCCGGGCGATGCCG
The DNA here is from genome assembly GCA_900544295.1 of uncultured Eubacteriales bacterium. Classification (GTDB taxonomy): domain Bacteria; phylum Bacillota; class Clostridia; order Oscillospirales; family Oscillospiraceae; genus Scatomorpha; species Scatomorpha intestinigallinarum. The sequence continues at coordinate 12,035 of UQUO01000006.1, forward strand.
CCTGCGTTCAGCCCGTAGTAGTCCAGCACCTCCTGCTGCCCGCCGGTGACGACGGGGGCGTCGGGAAGGCCCAGCCGCGTGAGCGGCACACCCATGCCCGCCAGCTCCTGCGCCACCAGAGAGCCCAGGCCCAGAAAGCTGCTGTGTTCCTCCACTGTGACTATACCGGAGGTCTCCGCTGCCGCGCGCCTGACCGCCTCGCAGTCCAGGGGCTTTATACAGAACATGTCCAGCACCCGGCAAGATACGCCTTGCTCACGGAGCGCATCCGAGGCCGCCGCCGCGGGGGCGACCATGTCGCCGCAGGCGATGACCGTCACGTCGTCGCCCGGCCGGGTCAGCAGCGCGCGGTCTTCCGAGAGGTCGGCGCCGCCGGCAGGATAGACCTCGGGAGAGGCGCTGCGCCCCACCCGCACGTAGGCGGGCAGGCTGTCGGCGGCCAGACGACGGGTGAGCGAACGCGAGGCCTCCGCGTCCGCCGGCATATACACGCGCAGACCGGGCAGGACGCCCAGCGCCGCTATGTCGTGCACGGCGTGGTGAGTGAGGCCCAGCGGGCCGTAGCTCACCCCGCCGCTTACGCCTATGAGCTTTACGTTGCTGCCGGAGTAGCAGACGTCCACCTTGACCTGCTCCATGCTCCGCGTGGAGAGGAAGGCGGCGGGGGCCAGGACGAAGGGACGCATCCCGCCGGAGGCGAGGCCCGCCGCCACGGACACCAGATTCTGCTCCGCTATCCCCAGCTCTATGAACTGCCCCGGCAAGCTCCCGGCAAAACCTGAGGCCGAGGCCGAACCCCTCGAATCGCTGCACAGCACGAGGATGCTCCTATCCTCAGAGGCAAGCTGCAGCAGGGTGTCGCAAATCGCCTGTTTGTTCGAAATCATTTCAGGTCCCTCATCACTGTCGCCAGCTCCTGCGCGGCGGCCCGGCGCTCGGACTCGTCGGGGATGCCGTGGTGCCACTTGGCCCTGCCCTCCATAAAGGAGATGCCGCGGCCTTTCACCGTGCGGGCTATGACCACGCTGGGCCTGTCCTTGGTGTTCCGCGCCAGAACGTATGCCGCGCCGAGCTGCTCAAAGTCGTTGCCGTCCGGGACCTCTATCGCGTTCCAGCCGAAGCTGCGGAAGCGCTCGGCCAGAGGCTCGAGGCCCATGACCTCCTCTGTCGCGCCCGAGATCTGCAGGCCGTTGCGGTCCACCGTGGCGCACAGGCTGTCCAGCCCGTAGTGCGAGGCGGCCATGGCGGCCTCCCAGACGGAGCCCTCGGCCAGCTCCCCGTCGCCCATTAGGACGTAGGTCCGGCTGGCCAGGCCCCTGAGGCGGGCGGCGAGGGCCATGCCCACGCCCAGGGACAGCCCGTGCCCCAGGGAGCCGGTGTTCATCTCTATCCCCGGCACCTGGTTGTTCGGGTGGCCCATGAGCTTCCCTCCAAAACTCAGATAGCCCCCCAGTTCCTCCGCCGGGAAGAAGCCCCTGTCCGCCAGGACGGCGTAGAGGGCCTCCACCGAGTGCCCCTTGCTCAGTATGAAGCGGTCGCGTTCGGGCGCGTCCGGCCTGGCCGCGTCGATGTTCATCTGGCGGCAATAGAGCTCCAGAAGGATCTCCATCTCGCTGAGATCCCCGCCTATATGGCCGCCCTTTTTGCTGCATACCATGTCCAGCACCTGAAGCCTGAGGCGACAGGCCTTTTCTCTAAGTTCCTCCACAGCGCCTTCCTCCTCACGCCTGGCGGCGGCTTATTTCTTGAGCGCGACCGCTCTTCTCACCGTATCGGCCAGGACCGTCTCCGTCAGGCCGAAGAGAGCCAGCACGTCGTCGTGCTTGCCCGACTTGCCGAAGCAGTCGCGCATGCCGTGCCTGAGCACGGGGACGGGATATTCCTCGCCCACGACCTCTGCAACGGCGCCGCCCAGACCGCCGAGGACGTTGTGCTCCTCGGAAGTGACTATGGCCCCGGTCTCTCGTGCGGCCTCGAGGACGAGCCGCCTGTCTATAGGTTTTATCGTGTGCATGTCTATGACGCGCACATCCAGGCCCTCGGCCTCCAGCAGGGCCGCGGCTTTGAGCGCCGTGGCGACCATGTTGCCCGTGGCGATGATGGCGGCGTCCCGGCCCGGGCGCATGACGACGCCCTTGCCTATCTCAAACTTGTAGCCCTCGAACTCCGTCACCGTCTCCACTGGGCCTCGGCCCATGCGGATGAAGCAGGGCCCGCTGTGTTTTGCGGCAGCCTCGGTCATGAGCGCGGCCTCGTTGGCGTCACAGGGGCACATGACCACCATGTTCGGCACGGCCCGCATGAGGGCGAGGTCCTCCACGCACTGGTGGGTGGGCCCATCCTCGCCGTTGGAGAGCCCGGAATAGAACCCGACGACCTTGACGTTCAGCCCGGGGTAGACGACGGCGTTGCGTATCTGGTCGTAGGCCCGGCCTGCCGTGAACATGCCGAAGGAATTCACGAAGGGGATCTTGCCGCAGGCGGCCATGCCGGCCGCGACGCCGACCATGTTGCACTCCTGAATGCCGACGTTGTAGTGCCTGCCCGGGAAGCGCTCTATGAAGGGCGCGGTCTTGCTGCAGGCGGCCAGGTCCGCGTCGAGCACCACAAGCTCGGGCAGCTCGGCGCCGAGCTCTGCCAGCTTCTCGCCGTACGCGCGGTTTGCGTCTCTCAGCTTGTTCATGTCACTTTCCCTCCAGCTCATTGAGATGCGCGACGAGTTCCGCGCGCGCTTTGATATAGTCCTCGCCCACTGGGGGATGCCCGTGCCAGGCGACGTTGTTTTCCATGAAGGAGACGCCCTTGCCTTTCACCGTGTGGGCGATGACGACTGTGGGTTTGCCCTTGAAATCTTCCGCTGCGCGGAAGGCCTCGTCTATCCTATCGATGTTGTGGCCGTCGATGTGGATGACGTTCCAGCCGAAGGAAGCCCAGCGGTCGCCCAGGGGCTCAAGGGGCATGACCTCCTCTACGGTGCCGTCTATCTGGAGGTGGTTGTAGTCCACGATGCCGACGAGGTTGTCCAGACGGTACTTGCCGGCGCACATGGCGGCTTCCCAGATCTGGCCTTCCTGTATCTCGCCGTCGCCCATGGCGCAGAAGACGCGGTAGCTCATGCCGTCCTGCTTGCCGGCGAGAGCCATGCCGACGGCGTTGGAGAGCCCCTGGCCCAGGGAGCCTGCGGACATGTCAACGCCGGGGACGTGGTTCATCTCGGCGTGGCCGGAGAGGTAGCTGTCCACCTGGCGGAAGGTCTTGAGGTCCTCGACGGGGAAGAAGCCCCTGAGGGCGAGGGTGGGGTAGAGCGCGGCGGTGCAGTGGCCCTTGGAGAGAACGAAGCGGTCGCGTTCCGGGGCCCTGGGGTTTGCAGGGTCGAGGTTTTTCATGGTGTTGAAGTAGAGAACCGTGAGTATGTCCGCGATGGAGAAGGCCCCGCCGACATGCCCCGAAGCCGCGCTGTTAATAGCGTCCAGCCCCAATATCCGCACCCTCGCGGCTGTTATCTCGAGGTCCCGTATCTTTTGGCTGTCCATAGTTTCCTCCTTGGTGATTCAGAATTTACTCCTTATTTTTGCTGTTCTCGCCGTGCTCGGTCAGGCTGGCCTTTGCCCGGCCGGCTGCGGCGAGGCGGCTCCGGTTTTTCATGGCGTCTATGGCAATTGCGAGAAGGATGATCACACCCTTTGCCACAAGCTGCCAGTAAGAGTTTACACCCATCAGGTTCAGACCGTTGTTTATGAGGCCGATTATTATGGCGCCTATGATGGTTCCACTGATGCGGCCCATGCCGCCTGACATCGATACGCCGCCGAGCACGCAGGCTGCAATGGCATCCAGCTCCAGCCCATCGCCGACAGAGGGCTGCGCGGAATACATGCGGGCAGAGAGTATAACGCCAGTAATGCCCGCCATGGTGCCGGAGATGGTATAGGTTATGCGCTCTATCCTCGCGGTCTTGATGCCAGAAAGGCGCGCAGCAAGGCGATTCCCGCCTGTTGCAAACACATACGTACCAAATTTTGTTCTGTTGAGCACCAGAGTGGCTAGGATTATTAGAACTACGGCGTAGTAGATCTGATATGGTACGTTGAAGAGACGTCCCACGCCAAGTTGGGTGAAGGCGTCAACAGACTGGATGCGAATAGCGGTGCCGCCGGTGTATATCTGCGCCGCGCCACGGGCCACGTTCATCATGGCCATCGTGACAATGAAAGCGGGTACTTTAAGCCAGGAGATGATGCATCCATTGAGTATCCCACAGAGAGTGCCTATCAGTATGCCTGCAATGACCGCCGGGGCGACGGCCCAGCCGCCGTTTATTACAAGCCCGACGGAAGTGATTCCCGAGAGAGCGACTATCGCACCGACACTCAGGTCTATGCCGCCGATGATGATGACAAAAGTCATGCCCAGGCTGAGGCAGATGTTGCTGAACATCTGGCGTCCGACGGACAGGATATTGTTTGAAGTCAGGAAAACTGGCGAGAGCAGGGACAGTGCAACCACCATTATCACAAGGACGGCGAGGATGCCCAGATTCGCCTTAAGTGAAGCCAGCATGTTTGTGAGCACGGGCCTGTATTTTTTGGTGTTCAAATATCTTCGCCTCCGGTTGCATAATGCATGATTTTGTCCTGGGAGAATTCTTCCCTGGAGAGGCGGCCGGTGATCCGGCCCTCGTGAACGACGCACACGTTGTCGCACATGTTGATTATCTCCGAGAGCTCCGACGAGACGAGGATGATAGCCATTCCATCGGCTGCCAGTTCATTGATGATGGAGTATATCTCAGTTTTTGCGCCCACGTCCACACCGCGGGTGGGCTCGTCCAGGATAAGTATTTTTGGCTGATTTGCCAGCCATTTGCCCAGCAGGACTTTCTGCTGATTGCCTCCGCTCAGCTCAAACACGGCCTGTGCATCAGAGCGGGTTTTTATGTGCATACGCTCGATGTATTGGCAGGCAAGGGCGTGACGCTTTTTGCAGCTGAGAAACATCCTGCCCTTCAGCCGGTCAACATTTGCCAGAGCTATATTAAAGCCCACGTCGTTTATGAGGACAAGACCTTGCTCCTTCCTGCTCTCCGGCACCATGCTCATGCCGAGAGATATGGCCTGCTGTGGACATGAGATATGAACGGCTGACCCGTCTATAAGGATCTCGCCGCTGTCATACTTGTCTGCGCCGAAGATGGCGTGCATTATCTCGCTGCGGCCGGCGCCCACCAGGCCGGCAAAGCCGAGGACCTCTCCGTAGCGCACTTCAAAATTCACGTCTGCAAAAACGCCGCGCTTTGTAAGGTTCTCCACCCGCAAGGCGACCTTTGACAGCTCGTTGTAGCTGCGGACATAGAATTGCTCTATGCTGCGGCCTACCATCTTGCGCACGACTTCTTCACTGCTCGTCTGCGAGGTTGGCACGGTGTCAATATATCTCCCGTCGCGTATGACGGTGATGTGGTCGGAGATTTCAAAAATCTCGTCCATTTTGTGTGAGATATAGATTATTGCCACACCCTTGCCCTGCAGTCGGCGTATGATATCAAAGAGGCGCTGTGTCTCCTTCAGGGAGAGGGAAGAGGTGGGCTCGTCGAGCACGAGTATGTGGGTGTTGAACGAGACGGCCTTTATTATCTCCACCAGCTGTTGCTGGGCTATAGTCAGTCCCGAAACTATCGTCCTGGCGGAAAGGTCTATGCCCAAGGCGTCTATCATCTCCTGGGCCATGCTGAACATTTTGCCCTCGGATTTGAAGCCAAGCTTTGAAAGTTCCCGGCCCAGAAATACGTTCTCAGCGATGCTCAATGAGGGGACAAGACTTATTTCCTGATGGATGATGCTTATGCCCTTCTTCTGAGCGTCCTGGACGTTGTGTATGGAGCTCTCAGTGCCGTCTATGAATATTTTTCCGGTTTTCGGCTTGTATATGCCGCCGAGAATTTTGATGAGCGTCGATTTTCCGGCGCCATTTTCGCCTACAAGGGCGTGTATGGAACCCTGCCCGACTTGCAGCTGCATGTCTGAGAGCACATACACGCCGGAAAATTCCATACTTATGTTCTCCATCCTAAGGGCTTCTGTGCGCAATCAACAACTCCCCCTTCGATTAGATTTGCCAGGTGGTCTGGGGCTATCGCCGCGCAAACAGTGGGCAGAGCCCGCCTTTTGGCATCGAATGGTGAAGTGCGCTGCTGTGGAGGCAGCGCACTTCACCGGCTTGACCTGCTTACTGCCACTCGCCCGCGGTCTCAGCCGCAAGCTCGGCGCGGACCTCGAAGCACTCGATAAGGAACTTTTCACCGGTAGGAGCCTCACCGCCGATGAGTCCGCAGGCAAGCTCAAAGGCCTTTTCAGCAATGCCGATAGGCGACTGAGCGGCCTCGCCGGCGAAGCTGCCGTCCACGATGAGCTCTTTGCCGTCAGGAGAGGCGTCGACCGTATAGATCTTGATCTCGCCGGTCCTGCCGGAGGCCTCGACCGCAGTCAGGGCTCCCATGCCGGACAGCTCGTTGCAGGCCATGAACACTTCGACTTCAGGATGGGCCATGAGGATATCTTCGGCGGGCTCTATGGAGTCCTCGATGGTGCCTTCGCCAAAGAGTTCCTCGACGATCTCATAGTTCTCTGTGGCCTCAACGGTGTCGCGGAAGCCGTCGACACGGTCGCGGGCGGCGTTGTTTGAGGAGTGATTGAGCACGGCAATCTTAGCTCCGTCGGGAAAGTCCGCCATCATCATCTCAGCACAGATGACGCCGGCTTGATAGTTGTCGGAGGCCACGGTGTAGGCGACGAGGGCATTGTCCTCTTCGTTGACGGGGTTATCGAGAACGATGACCGGGATGTCAGCGGCGGAGGCGGCTTCAAGACCGGCTCTGGTGCCATCAACATCGGCTGGAGCCAGGAATATCACATTGACGCCCAGGTTTACGAGATCCTCCATCTGGGATATCTGCAGCTCGTTGTCCCAGTCGCAGTCGTACATTACGTAGTCGTAGCCGTTCTCCTTGCAGAGGGATTCGAGCGTGTTGCTTATCGTGACGAAGAATCCGTTGTTCATGCTGGCGTTGGCAAAGCCGATTGTGACGGAGGGCTCCTCTGCGGGCGTTGTTTCAGCCGCGGCGGTCTCGGCCGGCGGGGTCTCGGTCACGGCCTCCTGCCCGCAGGCCGCCAGAAGGCTGGCGACAAGGAGCAGAGCCAGAAGGGCGGTAAATCTCTTTTTCATGATCTTTCCTCCTAATGTTTTATTATCAACCTGTGGCATTCACCGCAGGTCGTTTTTTCAGTCGTCGTAATAGCGGAAGACGTCTCTGGTGTCATACTCCCAGAGCAGCGATTGTTCGAAAACCCCACCGACCTCGATTCGGCAGCCGCCGGTGCATACAGGCACCACGAGGGAGAGAGTCTCCCGCTCGTCGGCAAAGAGCTCGAAAACAGTCTTGTCCATGAAGACGCGCAGACTGTTTGAGCAGGGCAGCTCATATCCGCCCACGCTCAGCTTCCCATCCCGAAACTCGATGACCAGGTCGGTATCTCCGTAACACAGAGCCAGCCTGCCCGAGTTCTCCGGGAGGAGGGAGACGAAGAGCTCAAAGACGCCGCTTCCCGCGACCGCTCCGGAAGCATTTCGCGGCTCAGCTTCCCGGCGCAGGGCCTCCACCTCGGGGATGACCCGCTGCTCCAGCCTGCGGCCGTCCTCACTGAGACTGAGCTCGCGTGGGAGTGCACCTGCGCCGTTCCAGCCCACTGCGCCCTCGAAGCCCTCGATCGCCCCAAGCAGAATACAGCGGTCCTGGTCGTCATAAACCAGGTTCGTGGCATAATAGTTAGTGCTTACGTTCAAGATGCCTCTGTGCTCCCAGTGGAATTTATATGTCTCAAAGTCTATGTTGCCGATAAAGTATTCCACGGGCCCGTGAGGAGAGACTATTACGGCCCATTTATCTCCGAATCTGCCAATGTTGGGACACTCGATGCTGCGAAGCGGCTCGGGATACTCAAAAAGCTCCCCGCGGAAGACCCATTCGGTAAAGCGGGAATCAAGGGCTTCGTAAAGCAGCACGAGCGCCCTGCCTCGCTTGGATAGACTATCGGTCCCACCCAAAATGAGGAAGTTGCGTCCCTCGTGCTCGAACATGAAGGGGTCGCGCCACTCATAGTACTTTTTGCCGCCGTGGATGGAGTCGCTGAGGATCGGGTTCAGTTCATCGGCCTGCTTCCAGCGCATGAGTTCGTCGTCGCCATAGGCGATGAACTGCTCGGCAGAGTCGGTAGGGTTCCTTTTGTGGCCCACGCTTGTATATATTATTGTGGGGATGCCGTCGCCGTTTATTCTGGTGCAGCCCCACCAGATGAAGAATTCGTCCTTTTTTGGATCCGGAAAAACGGAGATAGGCAGATGCTCCCAGTGTATAAGGTCGCGGCTGCGCGCATGGCCCCAGACGTCTATACCGTCCATCCAGTCAGGCTCATCAGGGCTCCATTTGTTCGAAGCGGTTTTGTAGGGCATGCCGCCCCTGTTGCTGTCGCTGTCGGGATTGGCACCGTACATGATGTGGTAATAGCCGTTGTGGTAGACGCTCCCGTTGGGGTCGTCCATCCATTGACCGGCAGAGTGAAAGTGATATTCCGGACGCTTCGGGTCACGCGTGGCGACATGAGTTCCGGCGTATTTCATCTTCCTGTATGCCTCTTCCGGTGTCTGGCTCAGATGGGGAGGGATTACTTTCATTTCAAGGTCACCAACCTATTTCAGTCTGCTTCACATTATAAAAGCCATTTTCTAAATGTGTAAAAAAGTTTAGTTAAACATTGACTAAATTCTCTAAATTGTATATAATTAGCTCAATCATCAGGGGAGTTGGGAGGGAATATTTTGTCTATTACTGCAAAAGAACTAGCTAAAATACTGGGGATATCTGAAGCGGCGGTGTCTTTAGCTCTCAATAACAAGCCGGGGGTGAGCAAGCAGACGCGCAAGAGGGTGCTTGATGCTTGCGAGCAGTATGGTTACGATTTTTCAAACCGGTCGCTCTACCTCTCAAACAACCAGAACGGTGCGATCTGCCTTGTGCTCTACAAGCGCACCGGCGCCGTTGTCAGCGATACGCCCTTCTTTTCCAGCCTCATCGAGGGCGTCGGCAACGTGTGCCGCAGGAACCACTACAAACTCAACATCGTCTACATCTATGAAAACAACGATCTCAGGGAGCAGCTGCTGTCGCTCAACGCATCCGGCAGCGTTGGTATAATCTTCCTGGCGACGGAGCTGCTCGCCTCGTCCGTGCCGGACCTGGCGCTCATCCGACCGCCCTTCGTCCTGCTCGACGCCTTCTTCGACAGCCAGAGTTATGACTCGATCCTCATAAACAACGTCCAAGGCGCCTACCACGCCACGAATTTCCTCATCTCCCAGTGCCGCTGCCAGCCGGGATACCTGCACTCATCCTTCCCGATAAGCAACTTTGAGGAGCGCGCCAACGGCTTTTACAACTCCATCCGCTATAACGGCATGTCCGCCTCCAAATCCATCGTCCACAAGCTTACCCCGTCCCAGGAGGGAGCATACTCGGACATGAAGGCTATCATCGAGTCCGGCGAGGAGCTGGCAACGGCTTATTTCGCGGACAACGACCTCATCGCCGTCGGCGCCATGCGCGCCCTTATAAGCGCCGGATACAGGATACCGGAGGATATCTCGATCGTCGGCTTCGACGACCTGCCGCTGTGCGAATACGTGACCCCGCCGCTGACGACCATTCATGTGCCGAAGCAGTACATGGGCGAAAAGGCTGCGGAACGTCTGCTGGAGCTCATAAACACCAAGGACCACTACCCAATAAAAATAGAGATAAACACTCAGTTGAAAGAGCGCAGCTCGGTAAGGCTGCGGGGAAGACAGTGACAAATAAACAGACAGCGCGGCTCCGCCGGATCTGAGGGCGGGGCCGCGCCGGTTTGTGGGGAAGTTTGTCACGGGCTTACAACGGACGGGGCATTGTTGTGCCTTTTGACGATGACTGGGGCGGGAAGATTGCGGTATTATTAACACACATCCGGGAAAACTACTTTTGGAAAGGAAGCTGAAACATGAAAGACTATTCGGGCAAGGTTTGCGGCATCACCGGAGCGGCCTGCGGCATCGGCAAGGCTTTTGCGCTCTACGCGGCGGAAAAGGGCATGCGTCTCGCCCTCATCGATATCGACGACCGCGTCGAGGACGTCAGGAAGGAGTGCGAGGCCGCCGGTTCCCCCAAGGCCATCGCCATCAAGGTCGATGTCTCCGAGTACGAGCAGGTCCGCATGAGCGTCAAGCGCATCATGGACGAGTTCGGCCAGATCGACGTCTTCTTCAGCAACGCCGGCGTCGGCGGCGCGGGCACCCTCGGCAACATCCCGCCCCAGGATTGGGACTGGATCACCTCCGTCAACTTCCTCGCCATGGCCTACTACGCCACCGAGATCGTGCCCATCATGAAGAAGCAGGGCACCGAGGCCCACTTCCTGCTGACCGGCTCCATCGGTAGCCTGCAGCCCGGCATGCGCATCCAGTCCGCCTACACCGCCTCCAAGCACGCCGCCCTCAGCCTCGCCGAGAGCATCAGGGATTACGCGGACCACTTCGCCCCCTACATCGGCGTCACGGCCTTCTGCCCCATGTACGTCAACACCGAGATCTACGACAGCGAGCGCTGCCGCCCCGAGCGCTTCAAGAAGCCCTACGACCCCTTCTACGCCACCGCAGACTACAACGACTACAAGGCCAACTTTGAGGAGCGCATTAAGACCACCGGCTTCAACCCCCGCTTTGTCGGCCCGCGCCTCTTCCGCGCCATGGAGGACAACCAGCTCTACGTCCACCCGCACCTGCACACCCACCAGATGATCCGCGACCGCTTCGCCCGCATCGACGCCGACCTGCGCAAGGATGAGGAGCTCGATGCCGAGTTCCGCGCCCTCGAAGGCTACGACGACTGAGACATATAGACGCGCAAGGCCCCCGGCCGAACGGCCGGGGGCCTTTGCCTGCCGCGCGTGCGATCACAGCCCGCCCCACGTCCATGCGCGCGGCATCGACCGACCCGCGCCGGAGGCGACTGAGGGGGCGCGGTTGACGGGGGCGGGTGCCGTGGAATGTACGGCGCGGTGGACGTAGGAGCGGCGCATCGGGGTCGATGCGCCCTGCGATGGATGGGTGCGGCGCCGTGAGGCGGGCGGTCGACCGACGTCCGGGCGGGGGGGGAACCCCGCCCCTACAGTGAGGATTTTAGGTTTTTGCGTTGGAATTTACCGGTCGGTAATCGCAGGTGGCGGGACGTCGAGGACGCCGTCCCCTACAGGGCGGGTGGTGGTCTTACACGGTGCGCGTATACGGTAACGCGGAAACGTCCGTCACGCGAACGCCGTAGGGGTCGGCGTCCTCGACGACCCTTGGGTTGGACGATCGGGCGGTAAAAACAAACGGTACAACGCAAAACACGCCTGTAGGGGCGGGGTTCCATCCCCGCCCGGGCGTGGGTCGACCGGACGCCCACGGCGATGCGTGCGTCCGACACGGGCGCCAAGCGCAAGTGGGAGAGGCGGGCGGGGCCACCAGCGTCCGTGCGTCGGTACGGCCCCAAAAGCGCCTTTCTTTGGGCAAGACCAAAGAAATGGGGTGGATTTTCCAGCACACGGCAACGACGCCCGCGGTCAGGCCTTCGCCTCCGGCGGGGCGGGTTGGGGGGTCAGGTAGCGGTGCTTCAGGTAGGAGTCCACGTGGAAGGAGTATTGCAGCTTGAACATCAGCGCGCTGTCCGAAAAGTCCAGGCCGTAGAGCTCCGATATCTGCTGTATGCGGTAATTCACCGTGTTCCGGTGCAGGAACATGAGCTCCGCCGTCCGGTTCTTGCTGAAACCCGTCAGAGTGTAGGTCATGAGCGTGTCGTACAGCTGGGTGTTTTTCTCTGCGTCGTATTTCTCCAGCTCCGAGAGCAGGGGGTGCTTGGCATATTCAAGCATGGACTTGTCCTCCACGCCGTCCAGCATGAGGTAAAAGGCGCAGTCCGAGTAGAGGAAAACGCCGCTCACGTTGTTCTGGCGCTTGGCAAAGCCCGCGGTCTGGGCCGCCTGGCGGTAATAGACGGCGAAACGCTCGGGCCGGGTGAACATATTGCTGATGCCCACGAGCACCCCGTTTTCTGCGGCCAGGCGGCGCAGCTGCGACATGAGCTCCTCCGGCACGCTCCCTAAACGGTCGGATTCCAGCAGCGCCACAATGGTCCCCTTCTGGTAGAGCTTAGGCGAGTTCGGCAGGATGGCGGAGACCGCTGGCATCAGCACGTCGTGCAGAAACTCGCTTTCCCGAAAATAGCTGGGCCGCAGGACGGCGGCCAGCATATAGGGCGGGAAGCTCAGGTTCGCCACGCTTATGCGCTGCACCGCCTCCTCCTCGCTCGCGCCCTTTATGAGGTCGGCCAGAATGTTCTGGTGCATGTTGAAGCGGTAACTGCTGTAGCTGCGGCTGCCCAGGAGGCTCGTCAGCAGCCGCTTGGCGATGAGGGACATGAACCTGTCGCTGAACTCCGGGAACTCGCCCTTGTAGTTGCCCATGAAGGCGTAGGCGATGATCTCGCCGTTATAGATGACGCGGATGGTCTTTATGAAAAGCTGCAGCCGGTCGCAGTAGAGGATGAAGGGCTGCGGCGAAATGCTCATGTTGTGCTTTTCGCGGTAGGAGAGGATGTACTCGATGAGGTACTTGTCGAGGTAGCCGACCTCGACGCTGTGCAGCCAGTGCGGGTGGTTCACGCGGAAGGGCTTGGAATAGGCCAGGACCTTGCCCGAGATGTCGATAGCCAGCATCTGGCAGTCGGTGTCCTTCGCGAAGGCGCAGAAGACAGAGGAGAGGTCCTCGTCGGACAGGAGCATGTAGATGAGGTCGGAGTAGAGCTTCTGCTGCTTTATGGAGTTGCCGAAAAGCGAGAGCAGATAGCAGACCGCCTCTGCGGAGGAGGCGTCCGGGATCAGGACCAGGTTGCCGTCACAGGCGCCGAGCCGCGTCTGGGCGGCGGAGGTCGGCTCGCCCACGCAGACCACGTTCATGGGCAGGTTCCCGGCCCCGGCCAGCTGCCCCGGCGTGAAAACACACAGGCAGTCCACCGCGGCGGGCTGCTTTGCAGCGTCATAGAGAGTCACGTCCGAGATCTCGCAGTCCAGCCGTACTTCGCAGCTGCTGCCAGGGTATTTTTCAGTGAGTAATTTTGCCAAAGATGAAAACAGCATATCTGCCAGTCTTCGCCCCTTTCGTCAAAAAGTTTGTCCAACAAACGACCTTTGACATCTAGTATAAACGATTTGTGCAATTTTTCACAACTGCATCATGCACAAAATACCCGGGGGAGATTATTCCCCGTGACAATGCATCGCGCACAACGCGGCCCGGAACGGGGGAAAAACCCCGCCGCCCGCGGGGGGATTGTGCACGGCGCATTGTTTTACATGCACGTTTTTCCATTGATGACATGTACGCGCCCTCCGATTTTATGTAAGATGTATTCAGCAAAGCAGGCGCGGACGGCCCCACTACACCGATGCCCCGACTGCGGAGCGCAGCCACAATAAGCATGAACACGAGGTAATATAATGAAATACGAAAAGCTGTTTGAAAAAGGAAAGATAGGCAGGCTCGAGCTGCGCAACCGGGTGGTCATGACGGCCATGGGCGTGATGCTGGGCGACTGGAACGGATGCGCCACGCCGGAATACGCTCGTTTCTACGAGGAGCGCGCCAAGGGCGGCTGCGGGCTCATCATCCCCGAGTTCACCTCCGTGGACCCCGACAGCGGCCACTGCAACCGCATCCAGCTCGGCATCTATGACGCCAGGCAGATAAGGAGCATGGAGGACATCTGCGACGCGGTACACCGCCACGGCGCCAAGATCTTCGTCCAGCTCCATCACGGCGGCCGCGAGGCGCCCCCGGCCCTCAACGGCGGCAGGCAGGCCATGGCCCCCAGTGTCGAGCTCAACAGCGTCATCGGCCGCGACACCATCCTGCCCCGCGAGATGACCGTCGAGGACATCGACCGCCTCGTCGGCCTCTTCGTCCAGGCCGCGGTGAACTCCGGGCTCGCCGGCGCCGACGGCGTCGAGATCCACGGCGCGCACGGCTACCTGCTCCAGCAGTTCATGAGCCCCTACACCAACAAGCGCACGGATGAGTACGGCGGGAGCATGGAGAACCGCTGCCGCTTCATGGTGCGCATACTCAAGGGCATCCGCGAGGCCGTCGGCCCGAACTTCGTTGTCGGCGCGCGCATCAACGGCAACGACTTCGTCGAGGGCGGCAACGACCAGGACGCCTGCGTCGAGATCGCCAAGTACCTGGAGCCCTACGTCGATTACTTCAACGTCAGCTGCGGCGTCTATGCCAGCGCGGCCACGATGATAGAGCCCTGCTATTCGCCCGAGGGCTGGCGCAGGCCCTTCGTCGAGGCCATAAAGCACGCGGTGAAGGTGCCAGTCATAGGCGTCAACGCCCTGCGCCACACCGAGGAGGCTGAAAAGCTGCTCGAGGAGGGCGTGTGCGACTTCGTCGGCATGAGCCGCATGCACATAGCCGACCCCTACCTCGTCGCCAAGGCCAAGGCCGGGCGCGAGGACCTCATCCGCAAGTGTCTCAAGTGCATGAACTGCAACAAGAGCGTCGTCGCCGGCCGCAACCTCCACTGTGCCATCAACCCCGTCGCCGGCCGCGAGACCCGCTTCGGCGACGACAAGCTCATAGTAAACGGCGCAGGCAGGCCCGTGGCCATAATCGGCGGCGGCCCCGCCGGCATGGAGGCCGCCCTGCTCATGAAGAAGCGCGGCTTCGCCCCCGTCATCTTCGAGAAGAGCGGAAAGCTCGGCGGCAGCGCCATCCTGGCCTCCAAGGCCCCCTGCAAGCAGATGGCCCAGGAGTTCGTGGACACCCAGGCGGCCGAGATGAAGGAATACGGCATCGAGGTCCACCTGAACACCCCCGCCACCGCCTCCCGCCTCAAGGCCCTTGACCCCTACTGCGTCGTCATCGCCTGCGGCGGCGAGCAGATAGTGCCGAAGATCCCCGGCGCGGACAGTGAAAACGTCTATTACATAGAGGACGTCCTGCTCGGGCGCGTGAAGTTCGAGGGCAGGCGCGTCGCCGTCATCGGCGGCGGCCACGTCGGCCTGGAGGTCGCGCACTATCTCTGCGCCGACAACAAGGTCACGGTCGTCGAGATGCAGAAGGAGGTCGGCGCCTCCATCTACCGCACGGCGAAGTACAAGCTCCTCGCCCTGCTGGGCGAGGCCGGCGTTGAGATCCTCACGCAGCACGCCATCGCCGGCGTGAAGGAGGGGGCGGCCGTCCTGAAGAAGATGGACACCGGCGAGGAGGTCGAGATAGCTGCCGACGTCGTCGTCATGGCCCTGGGCAACCGCCCGGACACGGCCTACATAGACTCCGTCGCCTCCGTCTGCGAGAAGACCGTCGTCATAGGCGACGCCGTGAGCGCCGGCACCATGGCCGACGCCACCCGCGCAGCCTACGAGAAGTGCTTCTGCATCTGATATCATACGCCAAAATACGGACCCGGAAAATTGGCGGGGGACAGGCGACTGTCCCCCGCTTCCTCTTTGTCAGCCGCGCACTAAATGGGCGGCCATTTGAGTATCCGTGACATTGCCGAGAATTTCACACTCTCTTATAATTTGTCGTGTAGTGGGGAAAACCGCGCGGCCTGCTCCAAGTGCAGCGCGAAGAAGAGGAGTGTGTAAGTTCAGAATGAAAAACAACATATTCGACCTTTCCGGCCAGGTAGCCCTGGTGGCCGGCGGCTCTTCCGGCCTCGGATTGCAGTTCGCCCGGGCCATGGCCAACGCGGGCGCGAACGTCGCCCTCGTCGCCCGCCGGATGGACCTGCTGGAGGAGAACGCGAAGGCCATCTCCGCCGAGTTCGGCGTCGAAGTCTACCCGCACAGGATAGACCTGCGCGACTCCGAATCCGTCACGGCCTGCGTCAAGGACGTCGTCGCCCACTTCGGCAAGATCGACATCCTCGTGAACGCCGGCGGCGTCGGCGGCTCCGGCGACCCGGCCCTCATGACTGACGAGCAGTGGTACTACGTCGTGGACACGGACCTCACGGGCCTCTTCCGCCTCTGCAGAGAGGTGGCCAGGCTCTCCATGATACCCAACAACTACGGGCGCATCGTGAACGTCTCCTCCATGCACGGCTTCGTCTCCCGCAAGCACGTCTGGACCGCGCCCTACTGCGCGGCGAAGGGCGGCGTCCACATGATGACCAAGGCCCTGGCCAACGACTGGGGCAAGTACGACATCACCGTCAACTGCATCGCCCCGGGCTACTTCCCCTCCGAGCTCACCGCGCCCTACATCGACTCCGAGGCCTTCACCCAGCTGCACCGCGACCGCTGCCCCAAGGGCCGCCACGGTGAGACCGGCGAGATGGACGGCCTGTGCGTCTACTTCGCCTCGAAGAGCTGCTCCTACACCACGGGCCAGATCGTGGCCGTGGACGGCGGCTGGACCTGCACCTGAGCGCGCGCTCTCAATAGAAAGGAGATAATATGGCTACCACTCAGAAGCTCCCGAGCCGGACCGGCATACTCGTCCGGGCTCTCATAATACTCTTTGTCGGCGGCATGGTCAACTCCGCCGCGGTGTTCGTGAACCCCCTGGCCGAGCAGTTTGCCTGGTCCACCGAGTCCGTGGCCGGCGTCATCACCTTCATGGCCACCATGCAGACCCCGGGCCACATCCTCAGCGGCTGGATGCTCGGCCGCGTCGGCGCGAAAAAGACCCTCATCATCGGCTGCGTCCTCCTGGGCCTCGCCTTCGTGCTCTCCGGCCTCGTGCCCGCGGGCGCGCCCTGGCTGCTCTATGTGACCTTCAGCGTCTTCCAGGGCCTCGGCGTCGGCTTCACCTACACGGGCGCCACCTACTGCGCCACCGGCTGGTACCCCGATAAGCGCGGCCTCGCCTCCGGCCTGTGCATGGCCCTCAACGGCGGCTCCGCCACCTTCCTCGCGCCCCTGGTCGTCAAGCTCATCGACGTCGCCGGCATCACCGCCGCCCTCTACATAATCGGCGCGGGCGTCATCGTCATCGGCATCGTCTCCGCCATCGGCCTGCGCACCGCCCCCAGCGGCTACATCCCCGAGGGCTGGAAGCAGAAGGCCGCCGCCGACGACAGCAAGGTGAAGGCCACCCAGCTCGAAAGCCTCACCCCCGCCCAGGTCATCAAGACCCGCGCCTACTGGCACCTCTTCCTCGGCTACGGCCTGTTCCCGACGCTCTACATCATCTGCTATCCCCGCTTCTCCGTGCTCATCTCCGACGCCGGCTACTCCGTCGCCGCCGCGACCCTCGGCGTCTCGCTCTACAGCATCTCCAACGTCCTGAGCCGCTTCCTCTTCGGCGCGCTCATCGACAAAATAGGCTACCGCAAGGTCTACACCCTCTGCGGCGTGCTCTGCGTCGCCGCCGCCGTGTGCCTGATGTTCGCCAGCAACCTCTTCATGTTCTACGCGGCCTATGTCCTGCTGGCCTTCGGCTTCGGCCCGACCAACAGCTGCCACCCCGTGGCCGTTCAGGAGACCTTCGGCTCCAAGTACGCCGGCGGCATCTTCGGCGTCTGCATGCTGGGCTACATGGTCATCTGCACCATCATCTCCCCCAGGATAAGCTCCGCCCTCGTGGCCTCCACCGGCGATTACACGGCCTCCATGATCTTCGCCATCATCGCCTGCGTGGCCGCCGTCGCCGTCTACACCACCATCCCCATGCCCAAGCGGCGCACCCTCGCCGAGGTCGAGGCCGAGGAGGCCTCCAAGGCCTGAGCCCGAGCTGCTGCTGCGCATAAGAGCGGGAATGACCGCGCCCCGGGCGCGGTCATTCTCACGTCGCCACACTAATAGATAAGGAGCGTTGCCTGTGGGAATCATCGGCTGCCTGCTAGGTTTTCTCGTCGTCATAATCTTCTGCTACAAAGACTGGTCGGTCTATATCGCCACCATCGTCGGCGCCGCCGTCGTCATGCTCTTCAACTGGCTGCCGTTTGCGGGCACGCTCACCGGCGCATTCGTGGACGGCATGTTCGTCCCAATAAAGAGCTTCTTCTTCATCCTGCTCTTCGGCAACATCCAGGCCAAGATCTACTCCGTCAGCGGCGCGGCCTACGCCATCGCCGACACCATCATGTCCGCCCTCTTAAAGCCCGGAGCGAGCAACACGCGCAAAAACGTCATCGCCATCTCTGTGCTGCTGGTCATCGGCATAGTCCTGTGCATGGGCGGCATCAACGCCAGCGTCTTCATCGTGCTCATGTACCCCATCGCGCTGACGATCTTCGAGCACTGCGACATACCCAAGCGCTTCATCCTGGGTGTGCTCGGCGCGTGCAGCTACACCTTCACGCTGACCATGCCGGGCAGCCCGCAGGTGACGAACGTCGCGGCCATGAGCGCCCTGGGTACGGACGCGGCCGTCGCCCTGGTGCCGGGCCTCGTGGGCGCGGCGGTGGAGATAGCCGTCATCATCGTGCTGATGAACCTGCTCATAAACCGGGCGCGCGCCCGGGGCGAGCACTTCGCCCTGCACCCGCTCGACCCGCACTACGACGAGAATTCACCGCGGCCGCGCTTTCTCGTGGCGCTGCTGCCGCTCATCGTGCTCTTTGTGCTCTTCAACGTGGTGGGGCTGGACATCAACATCTGCATCATCATCAGCACCGCCCTGTCCGTCATCCTGTTCAAGGACCAGCTGCACGGTTCGAGCCTCCGGAACCTGCTGAGCACGGGCGCGTCGGAGTCCATTCACATGTCGATGACGGTGGCGGCCATCTGCGGCTTCGCCGGGGTCGTGACGGAGACGGAGGCCTTCACGCAGATGCTGAACGCCATCATAAGCATAGACATCTCGCCCATGCTGATCTGCGCCATCGTGGTGGCGGTGATGTGCATGCTGACGGGGGGTTCCTCGACGGGGCAGCTCATCTCGCTGCCGCTCATAGCGCCGAAGCTGACGGAGCTGGGCCTGAGCGTGGGAGCCATCCACCGCATCGGCTGTTTTGCGGCGACGACGCTGGACTCGCTGCCGTACTCGGGCGCGATCCTGATGCTGCTGCCGCTGTGCCGGATGAAGCTGCGCGAGGTCTATCCGCCGCTGTTCGTAACGACCGTAGTAGCCACCACCTGCGGCACCGCAGCCGTAATAATCACTTGCGCTCTCTTCCCCGGTCTCACGTGAGGAGGAGAAACCCAAAAAGCCGCGCCAGGGATACGTCCCTGGCGCGGCTATTATTTTTTGCCCTTTGCGGACTTCTCACGGGTTGCTGGGGTCCAGCTTGAATTCATCCGTGGGTATGAAAAGCGTGTTCAGGCTGGTGAGGCTTTCGGTTATAAGGTCGCAGGCGCCCCACTGGAAGCACCACTTGATGTTCACGCCGCGGATTAGGGAGTAGCTCACCCACAGAAGGTCATCGGGCGGGCAGGGATTTGTGGTCTGCCCCTCGGCCTGGGCCAGCTCTGCGAGCTTTATCATCTTGGCGGACAGCTCGTTGTCTATGTAGCTGAAATAGTCCGCGCGGCCCTTCATCGTGCGCGAAATGCAGATGTGGTTCATGATGTCTGAGCCCATCTCTATCTCCGTCAGCAAATAGGCCTTGTAAAACTCCCAGAACTGCTGGAAGTAGGACTTGCACCCATAGAGCGTGGCTATCCGCTTCTTTGAGACCATGCTGACATAGTCGCCTATGGCGTCAAACAGCAGGTCTTTGCTCTCAAAGTGATAGTAAAAAGCATTCCGGGAGACTCTCGCCTCGTCGCAGATGTCCTTTACAGACACATGCTCCGTTCCGTTTTCTTTAAATAGGGCGATCGCTTTCTCTATCATCAAGGTTCTGGTGCTCGCTTTTGTAAAAGATGTATACATTACAACTCAATCCTTTGTTCATAATGCAGATATCGTCAATATAGATTGACAAATTAACAGCAGATATGTATAACAGTATCTAAGAACAATACACGCGTATTGTTTCACAAGTCTCGGCTCTTGTAAAGTAGCACCTCTGTATTATACCGGTCTTTGTCACTTATTAGTATACCGAATTACGGCGGCAGAGTCAAATGCACAGTGAAACAAGTAAGAGCCAAAAGATTAAGGGAGGTTTGTCAAATGAAGGGTTTTGGCATCATCAAGCCAACCGTGAGCGTCGGCTGGGTGGAGAAGGAGGCGCCGAAGGCTGGGCTGTTTGAGGCCGTGCTTGAGCCGGTCGCGCTCTGCCCCTGCACCTCGGACGTGGACACGGCCCAGGAGAATCCGAACATAGCACCGAACAGGATACTCGGACACGAGGGCGTGGGCCGCGTCGTCGAAATCGGCGAGGGCGTCACGGAGCTGCAGGTGGGAGACGTGGTCGCAGTGCCGGCAGTCACGCCCATGTGGAGGAACCTGGATATACAGGACGGCATCCATCAACATTCCGGCGGACCCCTCGGCGGCAGATACCTCTCCTCCCGCTGGGACGGCATGTTCGGCGAGCTCTTCAAGGTGCCTGACGCCGACCTGAACCTTGCCAAGATCCCCGAGGGCGTGAGCCTTGAGGCGGCGGCCCTCGTGGGCGACATGGTCACGACAGGCTTCCATGGCGTGGAGCTTGCAAACGTCAAATACGGCGACAGGGTGGCCGTCATCGGCATCGGCCCGGTCGGACTCATGAGCGTGGCCGGCGCGGCCCTGCGCGGCGCAGCCGAGATCTTCGCCGTCGGCAGCCGCCCCGTGACCCGCCGCCTTGCGAAAGAGTTCGGCGCCGACGATACGGTGGACTACCACGACGCGCCTTTTACCCAGCAGCTCATGGAGCTGACCGGCGGCAAGCAGTTCGACTGCGTCATCATCGCCGGCGGCGAGCCCACCGTCTTCAACGACGCCCTGAGCATTTGCAAATATAACGGCACCGTCGCAAACCTCGCCGGCCACGGCAGGACCCAGACGCTGCTCCCCATCTACACCAACGAATCCCTGACCTTCTGCGCGCACAAGACCGTCACCGGCGGCCTCTGCCCCGGCGGACGCCGCCGGCTGGAGCGGCTCATGGGCATCTGCAAGAGCGGAAGGCTCCAGCCCGAGAAGCTGATAACCCAGGAATTCCGCGGCTTCGACGCAATTGAGGACGCATTTGACCTCATGGCGTCCAAGTCCAGAGAGCTCGTCAAGCCCATAATCTATGTCTGAACACACAAAGAGAAAGCAGGAGAACGAAATGAACTACGATGTACTGTTTACGCCCTTCAAAATAGGCAGGATGGAGGTCAAAAACCGCATAGTCATGTCTCCCATGGGCACGCTGATGGCGAATCGCGACGGCACCTTCTCGGAAAACGAGATCGCCTATTACGAGGAGCGCGCCCGCGGCGGCACGGGCATGATAATCTGCGGTCAGGGCTACCTCAACTCCGACTTCGGCCAGGGCGTGCTCGGACATGCCTGGGACCACTACCACGTCGTCCCCGCCGCGCGCGGCCTCACCGAGAGACTGCACGGCTACGGCTGCAAGGCCGTCATGCAGCTTTCCTGCGGCACCGGCCGCAACGCCAACGAGATCCACGGCAAGCTGCCCATCTCCTCTTCCGAGAACACCTGGGTCTGGGACCCCAAGGTCAAGTGCCACGCCCTCACCATCGAGGAGATAGCCGAAATGATGAAGCTCTGGGAGTACAGCGCCGGGCTTGTGCGCGACGCGGGCTTCGACGCCATCGAGGTCCACGCCCACGTCGGCTACCTCGTGGACCAGTTCCTCTCCCCGATCTGGAACAAGCGCACGGACGAGTACGGCGGCTCCCCCGAGAACCGCACCCGCTTCGCCACCGACATCGTGGACGCCATCCACAGGGGCGCCGGCAAGGACTTCCCCGTCATCTTCCGCCTCTCCCTCGACCACCGCATCCCCGGCGGCCGCACGCTTGAGGACAGCATCCCCATCCTCAAAGTGCTCGACGAGCACGGCTGCGACGCCTTCAACGTGGACGCCGGCTGCTACGAGACCATCAAGTACGTATATCCCCCGATGTACATGGGCGAGGCTTCGATGGAGTATGTCTGCGAGGGCGCGCGCGCGGCCACCAAAAAGCCCATCCTCAACGCAGGCTCCCACACTCCGGAGAGCGCCGTGCGCATGATCGAGTCCGGCCACGCCGACTTCGCCATTTTCGGCCGTCAGCTCATCGCCGACCCGGAGCTGGGCAACAAGCTGGTCGAGAACCGGCCCGAGGACGTCCGCCCCTGCATGCGCTGCAACGAGGAGTGCATCGGCCGCATCATCCGCTACCGCAGCAAGCTCAGCTGCGCCGTGAACCCGGCCACCGGCGACGAAAACGCCATGCGCCTGTACAAGACCGACGAGCCGAAGCACGTCGTCGTCATAGGCGGCGGCCCCGGCGGCATGGAGGCAGCCCGCGCCTGCGCCGTCGAGGGACACAGGGTCACGCTGTATGAGAAGAACGTCCTCGGCGGCACCCTGAACGCCCCCGCCACGGCCGATTTCAAGCTCCAGATACGCAAGCTCATCGAGTACTACAAGGTGCAGCTCAGGAAGCTCGGCGTCGAGGTCCACGAGCACACGGAGCTTTCCGCCGACGACCCCGTTCTCGCCGACTGCGACTGGATCGTCGTCGCCACCGGCAGCAAGCCGCTCGTCCCGAACATCCCCGGCATCGACGGCGGCAATGTCCTCGGCGTCATCGACGCGCACCTGCACCCGGAACTCGTCACCGGCAAGGAGCTCGTCATCTGCGGCGGCGGCATGTCGGGCTGCGACTTCGCCCTTGAGGCCATGACCGCCCTGGGCCGCAAGGCCACGGTCATCGAGATGCAGGACGACGTAGCCAAGGACGTCATCTACTTCAACAGCTTCGCCCTGAAGGACTGTATGAAGGAGGCCGGCGTCGTCATCCGCACCAAGTGCCGCGTCAAGAGCATCACCCCCGAGGGCGTTGTCGTCACGAACGAGAACGGGGAGGAGGAGCTCATAGCCGGCGACCAGGTCATCAGCGCCTTCGGCCAGGTCTCCGACCGCAGCATGGTCGAGGCCGTAAGGTCCCGCTACTACACCAAGACCATCTCCATAGGCGACTGTGAGAAGCCCGCCAAGTCCGGCGACGCCATCCGCGGCGGCTTCTACGCGGCGCGCACTATCAACGCAGCCATAGTCAAGAGATAACTCAGGCAAGATAATCAGAAAACGAAGGGGGAAGGAAAATGTTTGACCTCACCGGCAAAGTAGCCGTAGTCACCGGGGGCTCCTCAGGCCTCGGCGTGCAGTTCGCGCACGCGCTGGGCCGCCAGGGTGCGAGCGTCGTCGTCATCGCCCGCCGTGAGCACATGCTCAAGAAAGTGGCGGAGGATATCGCCGCCGAGTCCGGCGTCAGGACCGCCTACTACGTCTGCGACGTCACCAAGAGCGCCTCGGTGGCCGAGACCGCCGAAAAGATCGTCCGCGACTTCGGCACCATCGACATCGCCGTAAACTGCGCCGGCGGCGGCAACTGCGGCTGGTCCGTCGAGCTGCCCGATGAGAAGTGGCACGCTACCATGGATGTAAACATCAACGGCCTGTTCTACTGCTGCCGCGAATTCGGCAAGGTAATGGTCAAGAACGGCTACGGGCGCATGATAAACATCTCTTCGATGCTGGGCTCCGTGGGCATGGACGTTGAGTTCGGCATGGGCATCCCGGAGTACGCCGCCTCCAAGGGCGCCGTCAATAACCTCACGAGGCAGCTCGCCGTCGAGTGGGCCGGAAACGGCGTGACCGTCAACGCCATCGCTCCCGGCTTCTTCGCCAGCGAAGTTTCCCCCGTCGGTAATGAGAAGTTTGACAACTTCCTCAAGACAAAATGCCCCATGAAGCGTGAGGGGCACCCCGGCGAATTGGATTCCGTCATCGTTTTCCTTGCGGCGGACGAGAGCCGCTACGTGACCGGCCAGATCGTCGGCGTGGACGGCGGCTGGACCGCCATGTAAAACCGAAAACGGGGTCTGCGGCCCTCACAGGCCGCAGACCCCACCCCGGCAGAGGTGTTCTCACAAGGCCACTGCCGCCTGAAAATGATAATTATTTAACTAATAAATATTCCCTCGGACATTAGGAGGAAATGTCATGGAAAACAAGAAAAGCGCTTTTCACTATGCATGGGTAGTTTTCATAGCGACTGTTGTTATGAACTTCTTTTTCTCTGTGGTGTACAGCTCCTTCAACCTCTATGCTGCGAGCATACTGGAGGCGAACCCTGAAATAAGCCGCACTGCGTATTCTATAGTCCCGACGCTGCACTCCATTTTTGCAACGGTATTCCTGCTGCTCTATGGCAAGATCGTGCAGAAGCTGGGTTTCCGTCTGGTCATGCTCATCGGCGGCTTAGGCATAGGTATCGGCTATTTCATATACTCGATGGCGACGAACATGGTCATGTTCTACATCGGCGCCATATTTGTCGGCGTGTTCCCGGCCTTCTGCTCGTCCACGACGACCGGCGCCATTGTGAACCGCTGGTTCGGCAAGCTGAACACCACGCTGCTGAGCATTTCGATGGCCATTGGCGGCTTCGGCGGCACGCTGGGCTCCATAATAGTCGGCAAGTGGCTGGGCACCATAGGCTATGTCTCCAGCTTCCGCTATATGGCCATACTCATCGTTGTGGTCATGGTCGTCGTGTTCCTGCTCGTGCGCAACAGCCCGCAGGATAAGAACACCACCATGCTCTGGGCCAGCGGCCAGGACAAGGTGGCCCGCTCCCAGGAGGAGAGGGCCGGTTACACCATCAAACAGGCCATGAAGACCTACAACTTCTGGGCCATGGTGGCCTTCTTCGTGCTGTACGCCATAGCTTTCTACGCGGCATATGCCAACGTTTCGCTTTACATGGCCGACCTCGGCTGGGCGCCCGAGCTTTACGGCACCATCTTCAGCTTTGTCAATACCGCGAACGTCATAGCCATGTTCGTCGGCGGCTACGCCACCGACAAGATGGGCCCGCGCATCACAATCTTCATCCTCTGCGTGCTCTACGCCGTCATCTGCATTATCCTCGGTTTCATGAACCCGAGCGTGGGCATGATGTACCTGGTCTGCTGCCTCATCGGCGTCTGCTGGCTGTTCTGCAAGGTGCTGCACACCCCGCTTGCCCTCTGCTTCGGCAGCCGCGATTCCGCGACCATAATCGCCATCCTCACCGCCGCCGTCACGGTCGGCGCCAGCGTCGGCATCCCTGCGGCCAATGTGGTGTATGACCTGACCGGCTCCTACGCCAGCCTGTTCAAGGCGCTGCTGGTGGTTCTCGTGATCTGCGTGGTGCTTGCGTTCACCGGTATCAAGATGGCCCCGGGACACGACAAGGTCGGCGGCCCCGACGCCCTCAAGGAGAAAAAATAAAAGAGGTTCGATATGGGTTATCTGGCAATTATAGTTGGGTTCGTCGTTTTGGTGGTCCTGTGCATGATGAATGTTCACGTCATGATATCCGCTTTTGCAGCGGCGTTTGTGGTCACCATTATCGCAGGGCTTCCCATAACGGAGTCGCTTATCACGGTCTTTTTCACGCGCTTCGGCTCAATAGTTGCATCGCTCTTTCCGATGTTCCTTTTCGGGGCCGTGCTGGCGAAGCTTTATACATCGAGCGGCGCGGCAAGCTCCATTGCCGACAGCATCTGCAACGCCATGTTCCGCGGGGCGAAAACGGACAAGGGCAGATACGCCCTGGGATTTCTGACCGTCATAACGGCGTCGGCCATCCTGTGTTACGGCGGTATAAACGCCGCCGTCGCGCTCATCGCCATATATCCCATAGCGATAGGCGTATTTAAGCGGGCCGGCATACCCAAGCGCTTTATAATGGGCGCCATCTGCGGCGGGGCCTTCACCTTTGCGCTCAGCGGTCCCGGCTCGCCTCAGCCGACCAACGTTGTAGGCATGGCCATAGGCACGAGCTCCTACTGCGGGCTTGTGGCAGGCATAGTGGGCATGATAGTGGAGATATGCGTCATGCTGCTGGTTTTCACGCGCATGACTGTGCGTGCAACGGCAAGAGGGGAGACCTTCGTGGCCGGACCGAAGGACGTCTTTGCCGAGGACACCTCCAAGCCAAGATTTTTGGTCTCGCTGATCCCGATCATCGCGCTGCTCATCATCTTCAACGTTCTGGGCGTGGACATCGCGCTGTCGATACTCATAACTAGCATAATCGCGGCTCTGGTCTTCCTGCCGCAGCTGGGCTTTAAGGGCGTGGCGCTCTCCATCAACAACGGGGCGGCCTCATCGCTGGCCCCTGTCGGGGCAATAGCGGCCGTCAACGGCTTTGCCGCGGTCGTCCAGTCGCTGCCGGAATACCAGCAGCTCATAGACGGCATGCTGCAGGCCGACGTGCCTGCCGTCGTCCTGCTCGTCGCCTGCGTTGCGCTCATATGCATGATGACCGGCGGCTCCACGACCGGCGCGCAGATAGCCCTGCCCGCGATCGCGCCGACCCTCACTCAGCTTGGACTGAGCCTCCCGTTTGTACATCGCGTGGGCGTGTTTGCGGCGACTATGCTGGACTCCCTGCCCAACAGCGGCTCGGTCATCATGGCCGTGGGGCTCGCGGACCTTAAGATGAAGGAGGGCTATCCCCCGGTGTTCGTATCCACGGTCCTTGCAACTACCTGCGGCACGGCGGCTGTCGCGCTCGTAATGTCGCTGTTCCCGTCGCTGCCATAATGAAAGGAGCATGAAATGGAATATCTGAATATCAAGGGCCTTACCGTCAAGGCGTCTAATATCAGCTTTGGAACGGCCACCTCCACGCTGGAGGACGAGGAAAAAATACACGAAATGCTGGATTATTATGTGTCGAACGGCGGAAACTACATTGACACGGCCCGCTTTTATGGCCGCGGCAGCGGCATCCAGCACACCGAGGAGCTCCTGGGACGCTGGTTGGCAAAGGGCGACAACCGGAGCAAGGTCATTATCCAGTCGAAGTGCTGCAATCCGTATATGGACCGCAACCTCAACATGTTTGAGGACATGCCGAGGGTGGGCCGGACTTTCATGTACGACGACATACTCTTCAGCCGCGACCATCTCGGGGTCGATTGCATCGACGTCTATCTCATGCACCGGGATAATCCCAAGGTGCCAGTTGAGGAGATCATGGACACCTTTGAGGAATTCCTGCGCAGGGGCTGGATAAAGGCCTACGGAATGAGCAACTGGCGGCTCGACCGTTTTGCCGAGGCCTATGAGTACTGCGAGAGGATGGGATATCAAGGCCCCAGCGTTTACAGCCCGTTCTTCAGCCTGCTGAAGCTGGAAAAGCCCTGGTATTACCGCATCCCGCCCTTTAAAGAGGAGTGGCTGCCCTGGTTCGAGGAGCACCGTGACGTCACGATAGCGGCCTGGTCCGCCCAGGGCCGCGGCTTCTTCGGCAACTACCCGCAGTATGACCCTGACAAGGCCGACGCGGCCACGCGCATTGCGGTTTTCACCGAGGAAAACTTCGCCCGGAAGGAGCGCGCCATCGCCCTTGCGGAAAAGAAGGGCGTCCGCCCGTCCCAGGTGTCGCTGCTCTACGTCCTCAGCCATAAGGCCAATATCGCGGCGATCATAGGTCCCCGGTCTAAACGGGACGTAGACAACGCGATGAACGCCGCGCACGAGAGGCTTTCAGAGGCAGAGATGGAATTTCTGACACTAAAGCGCGACTCCATATAAATACTACGATACCAAAGCCCGCAGGGACTGGACGGGGCGCGACGTATGACTCATCTCGCTGCCGTACTCGGGCGCGATCCTGCTGCTGCCGCTCGGCCGCATGAAGCTGCGCGGGGTCTGCCCGGCGCCGTAATAATGACCTGCGCCCTCTTCCACGGTCTCACGTGAAAAAAGCCGCGCGCCTTTTTGGCGCGCGGCATATTATTTATTGACATTGCTGGGAAATAATGATATGATTACCATGTAAATTGGGGAGAAGGCCTTTTCGGCAGCTCCTTCTGCTAATTGGAGTTGAATGCATTGATTGGCAAGGCGGCAGATAAATACACGGCATCCATGGTTTGAAGTTTTAGGAGTCTTCCCGTGGGTGCGCTGCACCCATGGGCGCTCATAAATTAGGCGGCCCTTGGAGTGTGATTCCAAGGGCATTTTTGCGCCCATTTTCAGATGGACAAGGGGGTGAAAGCCAAGGATACGCAACAATTTAATAGTGGAGCACAGTGCCTGGAAGCTGAACTGGAAGGAGGAGCTTGTCATGTATAAAGACGTCATACAGACGGTAGAGGACCTCACAGCATCTTACACCGACGATTTCCTCAGCGAGCTCATGCTCTTCATCGACCAGATGGAGCCGCACGATATCTTGGCGGTCATGACGCTCGTCGTGGTATTTTCCCTGCTGGCCTTCAATTACGGGTATAAGTATGGGAAGGACGGCAAGTTTAAGTTCGGACATGTCTCGGTACAGCTCACGCTGATGATCATCATATGGATTGCCGAATGCCATGTACTTGACGCGGCCGCATGACCTGCGCTGGCTACGCAGGGTCAATGCGGGACAAGCAGGGCCTGCTCAGGCAGGTCCCTGCTTGTCAATTTTTACTACTGTTGTACGCCCGGCTTTGTGTATAAGGCGGGAAATACCCGAAAAGCAGCGTTTGTCTTTACTTTTATTGATATGCTGTGTTAAACTGGGAATGGACGACGTGCGGGCCCAGCCAGCCGTATCGCCGCCGTCCGGCATTCGGAAGTCCATATGGCCCCGTACGGGGTAAGGGCGGGAGGCCGACAGTTCTGTCGGCCTCTTTTTTTACCCAGGCGCGGCGGCTCAGGGGGGTCCTTGCCTTTGGGGATATAGCGGGCGGGACTGGGGTGTTTTTGGAGCGGGGCGGGTATAGGGCTACGGCTCCGGCGGGGAGGCGGAGTAGTGGTTCATGTCGGTGAAATACTGGAACTCCAGGCCATCCATGGGCAGCTCCAGCTCCAGCTCCACGGGGCCGAGCGCCTCGCGCAGGGGCTGCAGCATGCCGCCGGTGCAGATGTTGTTGGCGTAGTAGGCGAGGGTGACGTGGGGCGTCAGGGCATAGCCGAGGCGGAAGTGCCCCTCCAGGGCCTCGTACATCCCGTCCAGCCGCCGCCAGCTCTCCCCGTCCGCCGGGGCGAGGCCCAGGACCACGCTGGTGTTCACCATGTTGAACAGGCAGGTGGCGCGCATCCTGAGCGGCGGCCCGCAGCGCCAGCGCTCCAGCAGCGGCTCCACGAGCGTGCGCGCCTCCTCCATGCGGCGCAGGAGCTCCCCCGTCAGCTCAGGGTGGCTCACGAGGTCGTGCAGCGTCATGTGGAAGGTCCCGGGCTCCAGCGGCTGCGCGAGCAGGCGGCCCGCCGCGGAGTATAGCCGCGCCTGCAGCCCCGAGAGCGCCCGGCGCGCCGCCTCCGGCAGCCAAAACACCGCCGTGCAGCCGTAAAAGGGCAGCAGCTCCCCCTCGGGGCCGACTTTGCGCCTCAGGCCGGGCGAGGTGGCGAAATCCTCGCGCGGCAGGCTGTCGTATATATAGTGTTCGAGCAGGTCCAGCATGAGAGGCACCTCCTGATGCGGGCGGCGTTTTTTCTATAATATTACAACGCGCAGGGGGCCGGGGCAAGTTTTTTCCTCCCGAGGGCCCCGGTTTTTGCGCAAAGGCATTGAAGCCGCGGGACTTGTGTGTTAAACTGTTAACAAGTCTGGTATGGCCACCATATTTTACTAAAGGAGGATGAGCATGCGCAAATACGATGTTATAGTCGTGGGAGCCGGCAACGGGGGGCTCTCCGCCGCGGCCTATCTGGCGGGCGCGGGCAAGAGGGTCCTGGTGCTGGAGAAGCACAACCTGCCCGGCGGCTGCGCCACGAGCTTCAAGCGCGGGGCCTACGAGTTTGAGAGCGCGCTGCACGAGTTGTGTCAGATGGGCGACGGCCGGGAGGGCCGGCCGAAGGGCGCCGTGCGCGAGCTGCTCAGCGACAGATACGGCCTGGACGTGGACTGGCGCTACGTGGACGAGGCCTTCTGCGCCGTCGCCACGGACGAGGGCGGCTTCGACGTCGTCATGCCGGCGGACGTGCAGGGCTTTGTGGACGAGATGGAGCGCCAGGTCCCCGGCTCCCGGGAGGCGATGACGAACATCATGGAGATGGCCCGCATGATCGGCGACGGCGTCGACTGGCTGGCCAAGCACAACAACGAGCCCGAGGGCCTGGCCAAGCTCGAGCTGCTGCTCCGCTTCGGGGACCTCATGAAGCTGGTGCCCGCCAGCTGCAACGACGTCTGCGACATGATCGGCCTGCCCGAGAAGGCCAAGCACATCTTTGAGAGCTACTGGACCTACATCTCCGCCAACTCCAGGGACGCCTCCTTCGCCGTCTACGCCTACATGACCTACATGTACCTGACCCAGAAGCCCTGGGTGGCCGCGGGCCGCAGCCATGAGATCTCCATGGCTTTCGACAAGCGCATCCGGGAGCTGGGCGGCGACATCTGGTACAACGCCGAGGTGACGAAGATAGACGTCAAGCGCGGCAGCGTCCGCGGCGTCAAGCTCGCCTCGGGCGAGTACATCCCCTGCAAGTGGGTCATCTCCAACCTCATGCCCAGCGTCGTCTTCGACCGGATGATGGACAGCGCCGAGGTGCCGGAGCGCAGCCGCAGGCTCATGAACGCCCAGAAGCTGGCCCAGGCCCCGCTGACGGTCTACATGGGCCTGGACGCCTCCGCCGAGGAGCTGGGCCTCCGCGGCTACGACACCTTCATGCGCCACAGCCCGGACAACAGCGTCCAGTACGCCTCCGACGACAGCATAGAGACGCACAAGGACTTCTCCGTTACCATCCTGGACAACGCCGTCCCCGGCGCCTCGGGCGAGGGCCGCTGCATGATAGAGTTCGCCAAGTTCTACACCGGGGACCCCTTCGCGCAGGTGAAGGAGGAGGACTATTTCAAGGTCAAGGACCGCATCGCCCGCGAGTGCGTCGAGCGCTACGAGGCCGTGACCGGCTGCAGCATCCACGACCACATCGAGGAGATCGTCATCGCCACGCCCGTGACCTGGGCGCGCTACCTCGGCACGCCCCGGGGCGACGTCTACGGCTACGAGCCAGCCGGCTGGGACGGCATGTTCCCCCGCGTCCAGTGCGGCCACAAGCTGGACTACACCGTGAAGGGCCTGCGCTTCGCCGGCGGCCACGGCACGCAGATGGACGGCTTCTCCCAGGCCTATCTCTCCGGCGCGGAGCAGGCCAGATACATGCTGCTGGACATGCAGAAGGAGGGCAAGTGACATGGCTAAATACAACTACGACAAAAAGCTGCTCAAGGGCCTGGGCGCCGGCGCCTTCATCCGCCAGGTGGAGACCCGCAACAGGGCCATCGCCGCCGCGCCCGACACCATCCCCAGCTCCGTCTTCAACGCCAACGTCCTGGCGAAGCGCCTGCACCCCGCCGTGCAGCACTGCGTCATAGCCTCCGTCTCCGACCACGGCGACGCCAAGAGCTTCGTCCTCGTGCCGGACGCGGAAAGGGGCACGGCGGAGCTCGCCTTCTTCCGCGCCAGCCAGTACGTCTCCGTCACGCTGGACATCGACGGCGCGCTGGTGCACAAGCCCTACACCATCCGCTCCGGCCCCGCTGACGCCCTGGGCGCGGAGGGCACGAGCTACACCCTCACCATAAAGCGCACGAACCCCGCCTACGCCTCGGCCTACATCCTGGACAACTGGAAGGCGGGCGACAGGGTGGAGATCTCCGGCCCCCTGGGCGACTTCTACTACCAGGGCCTGCGGGACGCCGGGCACGTCGTCGCCGTCGCCGGCGGCAGCGGCATCACCCCCTTCTACTCCATGGCCGACGCCATTGTGAACGGGCAGGAGGACTTCTCCATGACCATCCTCTACGGCTCCCGCACGGCGGAGGGCATACTCCTCAAGGAGGAGATAGAGGCCCTGGCCGCGAGGAGCGGCGGGCGCGTCAAGGTCGTCCACGTCCTCTCCGAGGAGGAGCGCGAGGGCTATGAGCACGGCTTCGTCACGGCGGAGCTCATAAAGAAATACGCCGGCGAGGGCGATTACAGCGTCCTCATGTGCGGGCCGAAGGCCATGTACACCTTCTGCGAGGGCGAGTGCGTGAAGCTCGGCCTGCCCAAGCGCCGCTACCGGGCGGAGATGTCCGGCGACTACATGGGCGTCGTCGATAACGCCGACTACCCGAAGGGGCAGATAGGCCGCGAGTACGAGCTCACCGTGCTCATCCACGGCCGGGAGACGAAGCTCCGCTGCCAGGCGGGGGAGAGCCTGCTCTGGGCCATGGAGCGCGCGGGCATAAACGCCCCCAGCCACTGCCGCAGCGGCGAGTGCGGCTGGTGCCACTCCCGGCTGGTGAGCGGCGAGGTCTACATCCCCGCGGACGCCGACGGGCGGCGCATCGCCGACAAGAAGTTCGGCTGGATACACCCCTGCGCCAGCTATCCCCTTAGCGACGTCACCCTGGAAGTCTTCCCCACCGCCTGAGAACAAAAAGCGGCCCCCGGCGAAAAGCCGGGGGCCGTTCGGCATATTCAGGGGCGGCTCCCGCCCTGCGCGGCGGAGAGGGTCAGCATCGAGTAGAGGAAGCCGCGGGCGGCCAGAAGCTCGTCAAAGCTGCCCAGCTCCCGCAGGCGGCCGCCTATGAGCACCGCCACGGCGTCAAAGCGGCGCAGGACGGCCTCGTTCAAATCGTGCGTCACGACGATCTTCGCCGTGTCCGGGATGTCCAGCACCGCGCCCATGACCTCCGCGGCCGTGGGCCGGTCCAGCGCCGCCGTGGCCTCGTCCACCAGGAGCACCGGCGTCCGCTTCAGCAGGCTGCGCGCTATCGACACGCGCTGCCGCTCCCCGCCCGAGAGGTTCGCGCCGTTCTCCCCGCAGACGAAGTCCAGGCCGCGCGCGGCTGTGAGCTCCCCGAGCCCCGCGCCTGCTATCGCAGCCTCCACGCGCTCCGGCTCGAACTTGCCGAACATCGTCACGTTCTGCTCTATGCTGCTGTTGAAGATAAAGACCTCCTGCTGGATGACGGACAGCAGCTCGTAGAGGCAGGCGGGGGCTATCTCACGCAGCTCGGCCCCGTCCAGGCGGATGCTGCCCTCATAGCCGGGGTGGTGGCCCATGAGCAGCTGCAGCAGCGTGGATTTGCCGCTGCCCGAGGGGCCGACTATGGCGAGGCTGCCGCCTGCGGGGATGCGGAGGCTCACATCCCGCAGCACGCTCTCGCCCTCCGCATAGGCGAAGCTGAGGTTTTTGATCTCTATGCCCTCGCGCAGCTCGGCGGGGACCTCGCGGCCGCCGCTCTCGCCCGGCTCCGCCATGAGCGCGGCGAGCTTCTCCACAAGCTCCATGGAGGCGCGGCGGTTGGCGAGGATGGGCGGCACGGAGGAGATGGGCGAGACGAGGAAGTTCATGAGCTGCAGAAAGGCCACGGCCACGCCCGCGCTGATGGCAAAGCCCCCGCCCGCCGGCAGGGGGATGCGCCTTCGGCCTGTATGCTGTTTTGCGCGCCGCCTAGTCCTTCGGACGCCTGAGCTTCGCGGCGCTGCGGAATACGGAATAGCCTATGCCCAGCTGCGCCGCGGCTATTGCGGCGCAGACCAAGTAAAACACCGCATCGGACACGCCGGAATCGCCCGCGCCGTGCAGGACGGCCAGCTTGTACAGGATATAGAGCAGATACAGCAGGGCGAATATACGTATGGCGATGCTGCTCCAGAGCCGGCGCTTTGTCTCATCCATTGCCGTCGAGCTCCGCGGCGGAGGGGATGGACGGGGCGGCGCCGGGCCGCGAGACCGCTATCGAGGCCGCCCTCGCCGCGCGCAGCAGCGATTCCTCTATGCTCCGGCCGGTCATCCAGCCCTCAAGGAAGAAGCCCGTGAAGGTATCGCCCGCCGCCGTCGTGTCCACGGCCCGCGTCGGCACGGCGCTCTGGAAGCGCCGCATATGCGGGTCCGAATACCAGGCGCCGTCCGCGCCCAGCGTCAGTATGACCGCGGCTTTCGGGTACCGGGCGGCGAACCAGTCCAGTATCGCCTCCGGCGCCGTGGCCGGCAGCCCGCTTATCTGCGAGCCCTCTATCTCGTTGACCAGGAACAGGTCCACCTTGTCGAGGTCGCACTCGAGCACCGCGGAGTCGAAGGGCGAGGGATTGAGCACCACGCGCATCCCGCGCGCGTGGGCGGCGTCGATGATCTCGCCGAGGCGGTTCACCTCGTTTTGCAGCAGCACCATGTCGCCCTCGCCGAAGCCCGAGAGCGCCTCGGCTATGTACTCCGGCGTGACGCGGCGGTTGGTGCCGCCGTAGACGATTATGCAGTTCTGGCCCCTGGCGTCCACCTGGATGACGGTGTGCCCCGGGGGGCTGTCCTCGCGCCTTATGAGCGAGGTGTCCACGCCGTTTTCCCTCAGCGTGTCGATGAGCAGCTCGCCGCCCGTGCCGCAGATTCCCGCGTGCCAGACCGGCAGCCCCGCCTTCGCCATGGCTACGGACTGGTTGAGCCCCTTGCCGCCCGCGAAGGTCTCGCGGTCCGTGGAGAATATCGTCTCGCCCGGGCCGACGATGTGCTCCAGGGAATAGACGTAGTCGATGTTCATTGAGCCAAAGCACAGCGCTTTCATGCCCGCTCCCTTCTCCGGCCTCAGAAAATGCAGCCGGCGGTCAGAATAACGTTGGGATACGGCGTGAACTCGCCCGTGCGGATGACGAATTTCAGCTCCGCGGAGCGCCTTTTGAGCTCCGTGTGCGGTATCTTCTCGCAGGGCAGTCCGGCCAGCTTCTCCTGCATATAGCTCAGCAGCTCCGGGTTGTGCTCGTCGATCTCCTCCGCGAGCGTATAGCTCTCGACGCAGGTCTCCGCGAGCACGGCGTCCATGACCTGCCTGAAGCTCGGCACGCCGCCCACAAGGGCGAGATCGACTATCTCGACCCCCTTGGGGATGGGCATGCCGGCGTCGGCTATCATGAACTCATCCTTGTGTCCCAGCGCGGTTATGAGGCCCATGAGCTGGGCATTGAGTATCCCTGTCTTCTTCATATCACTTCGCCTCGTTCTTCACGCGCAGGGCCATCTTGGCCTGCAGGTTGCGCTGATACTGGTCGATGACGACGGCGAGGATGATGACGGCGCCCTTGATGACGTTCTGCCAGAACTCGGTGACGCCGCACATGGCCATGCCGTCGTTGAGCACGCCGATGACGAAGGCGCCGACGAAGGTGCCGCCGATGGTGCCTATGCCGCCGGCCATGGAGGTGCCGCCGAGGACGGAGGCCGCGATGGCGTTCATCTCCCAGCCGTCGCCGCCGGCGGGGTGCGCCGCCATGAGCTGGGCGGTGTTGATGATGCCGACCAGCGCGGCGCAGGCGCCGGAGAGCATGTAGACGTAGATCTTCACCCTGTCGGGCTTTATGCCGCTCATCCTCGCGGCGCGCTCGTTGCCGCCGACGGCGTAGACGTGCCAGCCGAAGGTGGTCTTGCGCAGGATAACGGCCGTGATGACCGAGAGGATGATGAGCAGTATCGCGCCCACGGGTATGCCCATGATGGAGGAGCCCATGAACTTGAAGCCGGTGTTGCCGAGGCCCTCATAGCCGGCCAGCGAGGAGAAGGTCCGGCCAGTGGAGATGATGTTCGCAAAGCCGCGGCAGATGTACATGGTGCCCAGCGTGGCTATGAAGGGCGCGACGCGCAGCTTGGTTATCACCGCGCCGTTCACCCAGCCTATCGCGCAGCCGAGCAGGATGACGATGAGGATGACCATCGGCACGCTGAAATACAGCGTGTAGCCGCCGACGGTCAGGCCCTTCTGGATGAGGTAGCCGCCTATCATGCCGCCCAGGCCGACCACGCTGCCCACGGAAAGGTCGATGCCGCCCGTGATGATGACATAGGCATTATCTTTGTGATACTCTTCGTTATCACTGCACTGCTTCCCGAGACCGGCATTAAAGCGGCCGGAAAGAAATCCTGAGAATGAGAGGTAACGAAATGTTTAATCCAGACCAGTACAAGAACGTTTTTCAGCCGATTAAAATCAGAAACTTGGTGCTAAAAAACCGGCTGCAGTTTTCTCCCCATGTCAATCCCATGACAACGCATGACGGCTGCGTGACCGACAACTACGTTGACTACCTGGACATGCAGGCCGCCACAGGCGTCGGGCTCGTGACTATTGGCGCGACTTCGGTTGATCATGACACGGGCGAGGACTTTGCCGGTGAGCTGGATATCACGGATGACCACAAGATGATAGATTTGGCCCGCCTGCCTGAAGTTGTACATGCGCACGGCGCCAAGCTCTCCATAGAGCTGGTACACGCCGGCAGGGGCGCCAACCCAACGCTTTTGCGCCAGCCGGACGCCATCGCCCCGTCTGTGTTCCCAACGACCTGGGGTTCCAGACATATAAGGGAAATGACCCAGCGGGACATGGACGTTGTCATTGAGCACTACAAGGATGTTGTAAAGCTGCTCAAGGCCGTGGGCTTTGACATGGTCATGATCCACGCCGCGCACGGCAATCTGCTTGCGCAGTTCCTTTCACCCAAGACGAATACCAGACACGACTGGTACGGGGGCAGCTTCGAAAACCGCATGAGGTTTCCGCTTGATGTGCTGCGCGCTGTCAGAGAGGCTGCGGGCGACATGCCTGTTGAGATGCGCATAAGCGGTGAGGAGATCGTCCCGGGCGGGATGAAGATAGACGAGACCATTGAATTCATAAAGCACGCCCAGAATTATATAGACCTCGTCCACGTCTCAGGCGGCTGGGTCGTCGAGCCCTTGACCATGTACACTACCATGCCTCCGTATTTCTCTCCGCACAACCTTTTCGTAAAGTATGCCGAAGCAGTCAAGAACTGCCCGGATATACATATACCGGTCACTACGGTGGGACGTATTTCTTCCGTGGAGGAAGCGGACAAAATTATCGGGGAAGGCAAGGCCGATATCGTCGCCATGGCAAGGGCATATCTTGCCGATCCTGAAATCGTAAAGAAAACTTACAGGGGAGAGGCGGACAAGGTGCGCCCTTGCCTGGGTTGTTGGAACTGTGCCGGCTCGTCCCACCACATACGCTGTGCCGTCAATCCTCAAATGGGAAGAACGGGCAACTATAAGAATATACTTCCGGCGCTCAAACCCAAGAAGATCGTTATCGTTGGCGGCGGCGTTGCGGGCATGACGGCCGCTCAGATCTGTACCCAAAGAGGCCACAAGGTCGTGCTTTTCGAAGCGTCGGGATCGCTCGGAGGACACCTGCCCTACATTGACAAGCTGCCCTTCAAGGGAGATATGCGCAGGTATGAGGAATGGATGATTCGCACGACTATGGAATGTGGTGCCGATATTCGCCTGAATACCCTTGCTACGGCGAAAGAGGTGCTTGCAGAGGAGCCTGATGCTCTGTTCATAGCCACAGGTTCCGAGCTCATAACGCCGCCCATTCCGGGCATAGATGGTCCGAACGTGGCAAATGTAATAGACACAGACACAGGCAAGGCAAAGACCGGCCAGAAGGTAGTGGTCTGCGGCGGCGGTTCCAGCGGCTGCGAGTGTGCGCTCGCCCTGGCTATGGAGGGCAAAGATGTCACTATCGTGGACATGCTTCCTGTGGAACAATTTGGAAAAGGTATGGCGGAGATCTCGCTCTGGATGATGCAGTCGAAGTTTATACCTGAATACGACATCAAGCTTGTTGGAGACTGCAAGGTCGTGGCCATAAGCGAAAAAGGCGTTGAGGTAGAGGATCGAAACTGGAATCACCGTTTCCTCGAGGCAGATACCGTGGTAGCAGCCTTCGGCCTCAAGTCGAACACCGCTTACATTGAAGAGCTCAAGCGCACCATCCCGGAGGTTTACGTTATAGGTGACGCTGACCACGTTGAGGACATGGCGAGCGCAAACCACATGGCATACAACTATGCCGTAAGAGTATAAGAAATGGAGGAACAATAAATGCCGTTCATTACACCGCCTATCGAAAGCATGAAAGACGCCTTTTCCGTCAAAGGATATAATGTTGTCGTCACCGGAGGCTACAGCGGAATAGGCCTCGGTATTTGCACCGCTTACGCCCAGGCAGGGGCCAACGTGGCCATTCTCGGCAGGAATATAAAAAAGGGACAGAAGACAGCGGATGAACTGAGCGTCTACGGCACAAAGTGCATCGCCGTCACCTGCGACGTGTCTGACCTCAACAGCGTCAAGGCTGCCAAGGACGCCGTGTTTTCTGAATTCGACCACATAGACGTTTTGGTCAACTGCGCCGGAATTGCTTGCACAACCCACTTCCTTGAGGATGAAGACCTCAAAGAGTGGTATAAGGTCATAAACACTGATCTTCACGGCGTGGCTAATATGACCTATGTCTTTGCAAAGCCCATGGTCGAGTACGGCAAGGGCGGCAGCATCATAAACATATCCTCCATAGGCGGTCAGCGTGTCAGCGATGCCCTGACGCATCCAAATCCGCCGTATTATGCCGCAAAAGCCGGTCTTGACAATTTTATGCGCTTCCTTGCAATAGAGTTTGGAAGCTATGGAATAAGGGTAAACAACATTGCCCCAGGACCGTTCCACTCTGAGCTTGACGCTCAGATGGACCCGGTAATGTACGAGAACGCCACTAAAAATATGCCGATGCACAGATTTGGTGAGACGATAGAGCTTGGCGCTCACTGCATATACCTTTCCTCGCCTGCCGGCGCACAAATAACCGGCACCGTCCAAGTACACGATGGCGGCCTGATGCAAGTCGTGTGATTTGGGGTTTTAAAACATTCATCTGCTCAGGCAGGCTAACGTATGACAGTTATCCGTAATATTTGAGGTTTAAAAAGGAGTGACGCCGCATCGGCAGCGTCACTCCTTTTTGTATCAGCTGATAAAACCATAGATAATCTCGTGATGCGGCTTTAAGCTGAGGCTGCTGACATCAATATCAAATATCTATAGCTTTTCAACAAAACTAAAGATTTCAGAAAATAAAATGCTTTTTAGTGAGATGTTCCCCTGCCGGCTTTGAGGGATATATTTTCTGCGGGCAGTTTACCTCCTTTGGCGAGCCGGCTGCGACGGCGGAGAAGATACGGCGCTTTGCTCGCGCGGCTTGTGTCATGAGCTGCCGCATGTCGCCGCCGTGCGTTTTGACGCGCTGGTGTACGGCACCGGGCCGAGCGGTCTGGTGGGCATGACCTGCAAAAGGCGCGCGAGGATCCGGCAATAAAGACCAGGGCCACGGCAGGCAGCTGGATATGAAAACCGCCAAATACCTGAACGAGACTTGGGACAGCCGGCACTAGGCGCGTCTGTGCGGACTTGGAGCGCCGCGG
Organism: uncultured Eubacteriales bacterium; assembly: GCA_900544295.1. Lineage (GTDB taxonomy): Bacteria > Bacillota > Clostridia > Oscillospirales > Oscillospiraceae > Scatomorpha > Scatomorpha intestinigallinarum. The sequence goes on from UQUO01000006.1 coordinate 51,461, forward strand.
CGCGAAATGGGGCTTTAAAAATATTTCCCGCCGCCAATCATTTTCTGCTGCTCGTGCGTTATACTCGGTGAGAGGACGCTCTCGGCGGGAGGTGGTATTTTGACGCGGGAAGACGAGCTGTTCAGGCGGCTGCGCGGGGGCGACGGGGCGGCGTTGGAGGAGCTTATAATCGACGCCTATCCGGCCATACTCCGATACTGTCTGTGGCACACGCCGGACAGGCAGACGGCGGAGGATGCGGCGCAGGAGACCTTCCTGAAGGCGGTAAGGCACCTCGACGCCTATGCGCACCGGGGAAAGTTCAGGGCGTATCTGTACAAGATCGCGGCAAATACCTGCACCGACCTGCGGCGGCGAAACGGCCGCCCCGAGCCCCTGGGGCCGGAGGAGTACATTGAGCCCGGCTTTGAACAAGTCGAGGCGGAGCTCAGCCTCATGCAGCTCGTCTCCGCGCTGCCGGAAAAGCAGCGGGAGGTGGTCGTGCTCCGCTACGTCCACGAGCTGAAGCTCCGAGAGATCGCCGAGGTCCTGGACGAGCCGCTCCGCACCGTGCAGTCCCGGCTGCACTCGGCGCTGAAGGCCCTCAAAAAATCGCTGTGAAAGGAGCCGCAAATGAGCAGAAAACTTGAACGCAGACTGAGAGCCGAGCTCGGCTCGATACCATCTCCGGCCCCGCGCGCGGAGCACCTGGCCGAGACGGCGGCCCTCAGCCTCGCCGCATGGCGCTCGCGCAGGCCGCTGCGGAGAATCGGCGTTCCCGAAATGGTCGTAAGCCAGCTCCGCTTCATTGCGGCTCCCATATGGGCCCTGCAGGCCGCGGTGGTGCTCTGCATATGCCTGCTGCTGCACCTGGCCTCCGCCGCGGAGGACTTCGAGGCCGAGGGTCCCGCCCTGCTGGGCATGGCCTCCGTCTTTGTCGCCATGAGCGTGCTGCCCTTCCACGGGCGCTCCCGCAGATTCAATATGCGCGAGACAGAGGGCGCTACGCGGGCCTCGCACGGAAAACTGATGCTGGCGAAGCTCTGCGCGCTCGCCCTGGGGGACGCGGTGTGCCTGGCGGCGCTCTCCCGCGTTTCGGCGGGGCTGTTTGCCGGGACGGCGGGCCTGACGCTGGCCTGCATAGTCCTGCCCTTCCTGCTGTGCTGCACCGGCGTCCTGCTCATCCTGGACCGCGCGGGAGGGGAGCAGGGGATGCTCGTCGCGCTGGGCTTCGGCCTGGCGCTCGCGGCTGGGTGCCGCCTGCTGCCTGAGGAGCTCGGCGCCGTCCTTGCCGGGCGGGGCCGGGGCTTTGCCGCGGCCGCCTGCGCGCTGCTCGCGGCCGTACTTGCCCTCGAATGCCGCAGGCTGCTGAGGCAGGCGGCCCGGCCTGATGCATATGAAGCAGTGGAGTTTCAGGAGGTGTGATATGGAGCTGGAGATAAGAGGCCTCGGCAAGCGCTACGGCAAAAAGACCGCCGTGAGCGGCGTGGAACTCACGATAACGCCCGGCGTCTGGGGCCTCATAGGGGCAAACGGCGCCGGGAAGACTACGCTCATGAGGATGCTGGCCGGCATCCTGGCGCCCAGCGCCGGGCGCGTGCTCTACGACGGCGTGGATATCCGGGACCTGGGCGAGGCCTACAGGGACGCGCTGGGCTATCTGCCCCAGAGCTTCGGCTTCTACCCCGAGTTCACGGTCACGGACTACCTCGAATACATCGCCGCGCTCAAGGGCGTAGGCAGGCGCGAGGGCCGGGAGAGGATGGAGGCGCTGCTTGAGCTGCTCGGCCTCGCCGAGGTGAGGAAAAAGAAGATAAAAAAGCTCTCCGGCGGCATGCAGAGGCGGGTCGGCATCGCCCAGGCCATGCTGAACGACCCGGACGTGCTCATACTGGACGAGCCGACGGGCGGCCTCGACCCCGGGGAACGGGTGCGCTTCCGGAACTATCTCGCGGAATTTGCGCAGGGGCGGATCGTGCTCATCTCCACCCACATCGTCTCGGACGTCGAGTACATCGCGGCGCAGAACGTGATAATGAAGGAGGGGCGGCTCATCTGCTCCGGCAAGACGGAGGAGCTGCTCGGGGCCGTCGCGGGCAAGGTGTTCACTGCGGCGATAGGGCAGGACGAGCTGCCGCGCTATGAGAAGGCGCTGCGCATCGTGAGCATGAGGGGCGAGCCCGGCGGCCGGGTCGTAGTGCGCTATATCTCCGAGGTCCCGGAGATACCCGGCTCGCACCCGGCCGAGCCGCGGCTGGAGGACCTGTACCTCTGGCTGTTCAGGCGCGAGCCCGCAGGCGGGGAGGGGAAACTATGCTGAGAGCCGAACTGAAACGCATCCTCAAGACCCGTTCGACCTGGTGCCTCGCGGCCATAGCCCTGCTCATATGCCTGAGCTCCGCCCTTTCGACCGTGAGGCAGGTGGTCAAATACATAGACCACGACGGGCACACTGAGATAGTCCGGGGCATCAGCGTGTACGAGGAAAACAGGCAGCGGTATTCCGTCATCCGCGGCGAGGTGACGCCGGAGCTCTTCGCCTCCGCCGTGGCGCTGCACCACGAGCTGCTGGAGCTCTACGGCACGGATTACGATATACCGCCCGAGATAAGCGACAGGGGGCTGGGACCGTATTCGCCCGTGTACACCTGGATATTCAACGCCTTTTCAGACGAATTCGGCGCGGCCCTGACCTCGGCGGACATCTCTCCCGAGCGCGCGCTGAACTATTACCAGGAGCGGCTGGCAACTCTGGAGCGGACGCTCCGTGAGAAATACGAGCAGACGCCTCAGGTGGTCGAATACGCCCTCGACCGGCTCAGCGCGGAGAGCGGCAACTTCAGCTACAGTTACGGCATCGGCTCGACCAGCGCCTTTGCAAACTTCGGCCTCTGCGCGTTTCTCGTGACGCTTATCTGCGTCATCATAGCCGCGCCCGTCTTTTCCGCGGACTACGCGAGCGGGGCAGACGACATCCTGCGCTGCACAAGGCACGGGCGCGCTCGGCTTGCCGCGGTCAAAGCGGGCTCGGCGCTCCTCATCTGCTCCGGCGTTTTCGCGCTGTGCCTGGGTGCGTTTTTGGCGGTGATGTATCTGGCCTTCGGCTTTGACGACATCACCTCGGCGGAGCTGCTGCAGGTGGCGTTCGACCCGTGGGGCCTCGACGCGATGGGCGTGCTGGGGCTCATCGTCCTGTCTGCCGCGCTCTCCCTTCTTGCGACGTGCTGCTTTACGCTTTTTGTGTCCTCGCGCTTCAAGAGCCCGCTCGGAGCCCTGGCTCTGGCGGCGGCGGTGGCGCTAATACCCACGGTGATACGCATGTTCATGGCGGGCGGGAGCTTCGGCCGGGGCTTTGCGGCGGCGGAGGGAAATGCGCTCAACTGGCTCCGCATCTGTCTGCCGTCCGGGGGCGTTTCGCTGACGGGGGCGATGATGGACGAGCTGACGGGCCTGCGGTTTTTGTGGATAGGCGGCTTCGTCACCTGGTCGCCCTATGTCCTGCTCATCGCCGCCGCGGCGCAGCTGCCCGTGTGGTTTGGGCTCACTGTGCGCACCTATTGCAGGCGCAGCGGCTGAAAGCGGCAGGCATAGTCGCTCAGAAGCTTGGGGTCAAGATCTATATAGCTTATTTCTGCCTTGCTTTCATTGCGGGTGCTGTCTGCGTAATGCTCTGGGGCGGTTCACCATAAAGGAGTTCCCGCGCCGCTACTTTCTGTCGCTGGAGGATAAGCATGTGGATACGGAGCAGGATGCCTGGCGCACAGCCAGCAAAATGGAGAGGTTCCGCGCTGAAAACTCAGGCGAACCACTGCAGATTTCTGCGACCAGCAGCTACACCGTCGCAAACGATTAAAACGAGATATCTTTTGAATTCCAGGCGCCTGTGTCGCTGAACACTTGAGACACTTTGCGGATTTTGCACCAAGTACATAGCTTGGACGCCGAAGCGGAGCACCGCTTCGGCGTTTTGCCGTTTGAAACGCCGGAACTGCCGTACGGCGGATGGCGCAAAGCTCCCCTGATGCGGGCTGCGAAGCTTAGGCATCAGGGGAGCTTGATGTTTATTCCTGCTTTTGCTCAGTCCTTGGGCGGCATAACGGTGGCCTTACCCTTTATAACGACCTCGCCGTTCTGGTTGGTGCAGACAGTGTCCAGGATAGCGCGGTTCTTCTCGGGGATGAGCTCGGCAACTGTGACCGTAGCGGTTATCGTGTCGCCGAAGAAGACCGGTTTGGTGAAGCGGAGCTCCTGACCCATATATATAGTGCCGGGGCCGGGCAGCTGCGTGCCGAGGACCGTGGAGATGAAGCCGGCGGAGAGCATGCCGTGGGCTATCCTCTTGCCAAACATGCCCTTCTGGGCCTCGACCTCGTTGACGTGGGCGGGGTTGAAGTCGCCGCTGACGCCGGCGTAGGTGTAGACGTCGTGCTCGGAGACTGTCTTGGTGAAGGACGCGCTGTCGCCCAGCTTCATTTCGGATATGGTGATGCCTTTCATTGATGTTGCCTCCTGTTGGGTTATTGTGAACACTGATTCATAATTCGCATGATAGCACAGTGTCAATATTTCGTCAATGCCAAAAAATAAGCAAAAAATTTGTGCATATTACAGGCCGAAAACTTGCAATATCGCAGGTCAATTGTATTGACACACAAGCCGCGGAATGATATATCTATGACAATGTGAATGAATGTTCACAAATAAACAAGACGGAGAGCGAAACGATATGAACAATGTACCTGTGGGCATAGTTGGACTCGGGGTTTATCTGCCCGACACTTTTATGACGGCCAAGGAGATATCCGAGGCGACCGGCGGCACGTGGTCTGAGGACGCCGTGATAAACAAGCTGGGCATACGTCAAAAGCGCATCCCCTCCGATAAGCCCTGCGACGGCACTCAGGAGATGGGCGCGCTCGCCGCCCTCGACTGTCTGAAGAACACCGGCATAGACCCCATGGAGATAGACGCCATACTCTGCTTCGGAGAGGAGTGGAAGGAGTACCCCCTCACCACTTCTGCCTGCTATATTCAGGAGCGCATCGGCGCCCGCCGCGCCTGGGGCATCGACGTGCAGAACCGCTGCTGCACCACTGTTTCGGCCATGAAGCTGGCCAAGGACATCCTCCTGGCCGACGACGAGTGCAACACCATCCTGGTGGCCGGCGGCTATCGCAACTGCGACTTTATAGACTTCACCGACAGCGGCGTCTCCTTCATGTTCAATCTCGGTGCCGGCGGCGGTGCGCTCATACTCAGGAAGGGATATGAGAAAAACCAGCTGCTCGGAACCCACATAATGACCGACGGCTCCGTCGTACACACCTGCGGTTCCAAGGTCGGCGGCATAGTGGAGCCCGTAACGGCCGAAAATGTGTCAGAGTTCGGCATGCTCCGGCTTATGGACTCCCCGAAGATGAAGGGCATGCTCAACTCCACCTCCATGCCGAACTGGTACCACTGCATCGACGAGGCGCTCCGCAAGTCCGGCATGACCCGCAAGGACATCGGATATCTTGACATCCTCCACATCAAGCGCTCCGGCCACAAGGCAATGCTGGCCGACCTGGGCCTCACGGAGGAGCAGACGATATATCTTGAGGACTACGGCCACATCGGCCAGGTGGACCAGATACTCTCCCTCAAGCTCGCGCTCGAGCAGGGCAAGGTCAAGGACGGCACCGTTATTTCCATGATCGCCGCCGGTATCGGCTACACCTGGGCGGCCAATGTTATCAAATGGGGTTGATAATTTGTTTGCGTCATTTCTCTCCACCATTTGCGGCTCTCTGCTCAGCGTGTGCGTGACGGCTCTCGCGGCTTTTGCGGTGACGCTCATATTCCGGACATCCACGACTACAAACTTCGCCCAGGGCTCCATTGCCGCCTTTGGCTGCTACATCGTTGCAGACCTGCTTGAGGACTGCGGCCTGCCCGTCTGGATCGGGGTGTTTCCCGGAATGGCCGCAGGCATAATCATCGGACTGGTGATAGATCTGCTTATCTTCCGCAACGGCAGACACGTCAACGCCATAGGCAAGCAGATAATCACGATGGGCATAGTTTCGCTCTTCTTCGGCGGCATCCCGCTCATTTTCGGGACGCCGGAAAGGATACCGTTCGAGGCGTTCTACAATACCGTCAAGGCAGGCGTCTCACCGAACATATCAATATCCGCGTTTGGAGGCAGCGTCATTGTCACGAAGCATGCGCTCATCTGCCTTGCGATAAGCGTGGTGGTTCTCGGGGCGCTCTTCATCCTGCTGAAATACAGCAAGTGGGGGCTGGGCGTCAGGGTAACGGCCTCGAACGAGTTCACGGCGGAGCTGATGGGCGTGGACACGCGCAAGATAACGGCGGTCTCCTGGGCGCTCGCGGGAGCCCTGGGCGTGCTGGCGGCGGTGATGTACGCCGGAGGCGGCACGACCATTTCGGCCTCATTTATGACCACCATACAGGTCAACGCGTTCCTCGCCGGCATCCTGGGCGGCTTCTCCACCTTTTACGGGCCGGTCATCGGCGCTGTGCTCATTCCGGTGGCCTCCAGCTGCGTCGGCTTCCTGGCCAACTTTCCGGCCCTTTCCGGAATATCGCGCTGGCAGATGGTCGTTGTCTATGTGCTGATGCTCTTTGCCATCCTCCTGAAACCCGAGGGCCTGTTCGGCAAGAAGACTATCAAGAAGGTATGAGGTGTGACAGTGGGACTGAAGAAAGAATACATAGACACCGTCGTGCCTGAGAGCACAGGCGGAGCGGGCCGCTCCTCCGGGACAGCCTTCGTTGCCCTGCCGTCCGTGAAAATCGTCATCGCCGGCATAGTGCTTGCGGCCCTGCAGGTCGCCGCGATGAACGGGCTTTTGTCCTCCTCCTTCGTATACGCGCTGGGCAATACGCTCATCTACGCGATAGCAGCCATCGGTTTCTGCCTGCTGCTGGGATATTCGGGCCTGGCTTCGCTGGGCACGGCGGGCTTCATCGGCCTCGGCGCGTACACGGCGTTTTATATGATCCAGGGGCTGGGCGCCCCGTATTACCTCACACTGCTGGCGACGCTGGCGATCTCCATCGCGATCGGCGTGATAGTCGGCTTCATTTCGCTGAGGATAGAGGGCATCTATCTTGCCATCATGACCCTGGCGCTGTCGGAGGTGATACGCAACGCGCTCATGGCGCTGAAGGCGACCATTAAAATTGATATAACGAACGTTTGCCTTTTCGGCGTCAACGTAAATGAGAGCGCTGTGTACCTGCTCATAACGTTCACCTTCATCGTGCTCATGCTGCTGACCTCGAACCTCATACGCAGTCCGATAGGCCGCGCCATGATAGCGATGAAGAACAGCACCTCCGCCGCTCAGGCCATGGGCGTCAGCCTGATGAAGTACAGACTTATGGCATTTGTAATCTCCACGATAAACGCCGCTCTGGGCGGATTGCTCTACATGCTCTACGTCCGGAACATCACGACCTCCACCTCTACGCTGCTGACGCTGACCACCTCGCTGAACATACTCGGCGCCGTCATCATCGGCGGGGCAAAGTCGCTCTGGGGTACGGCCTTCGGCACCTTCGTCATTTATGGCCTGCAGTCGATGTTTTTGAGCAAGATACAGTTTTTCATCGACAATCCGGCCTTTATCACGATGGTGACGGGCCTGCTCATAATCGTTGTTGTAATGTTTTTCCCCGGCGGCTTCGCGCAGATGGTCATGTCTCTGCGGGGCTGGATAAAAAAGCAGAAGGCGGAAAGGAGGCTGCGCGCCTATGTCAAGGATCAGCTTTAATGAGCGCAGACTCCTGAACCGGGTGCGAAAGCTGGAAAACCGCATCGGGATACTCAGCGAGCTGTGCGAGCTGCGTGCGGGGCAGGAGGCGGAGAAGATATCCGAGCGGTATCAGGAGCGGGAACGCGGCGTGCTGCGGGAACTGGCCGGCGCCGAATACGAGAGAATGAGCCAGCCGGAGCTCGAGCACACGCTGACGCAGCACCGCCAGCAGGCAGAACGCGAAAAATTCCAAAAATTACAAGCTGACGCGGCAATGGCCGGCATAGTGATCAGCCGGGAAAGGCAGGAAGAGCTGCACAAAAGCCTTCAGCGGAAGCTGGACGGCATAGCAGAAGAGGTGCGCCGGGAGCTCGCGGCCGCCGGCGCAGCCCGCGCAGGAGGGGACCTGGCGGAACTGAGGACCGAAGCCGAGCGGCGCATCAAAAGCATCCGCGCGGAAGCGGAGGCGGAGGCGCAGAAGAAAAGGGCCGAGGTCAGACAGAGCTTCAGCCCGAGGCTGGACAGACTGGGCGCCAAAAAGGCGGCGGCCGAGGAAAAGCTCCGCGGCATGGCCACGAACGAGATGGACCGGGAGCTCGAGGACGGCATTGCCCTGGAGGCCGAGGACCTCAAAATGTATTTCGGCGGCGTAAAGGCCGTGGACGGCCTGAGCTTCAAGGTGCGCGAGGGCGAGATCTTTGGCCTGATAGGCCCCAACGGCGCGGGCAAGACCACGGTGTTCAACTGCATCACGCAGTTTTACAAGCCCACGGCCGGCAAGCTGCTCTTCCGCGGACGCGGAGAAAAGGTGATAGACCTCACAAGGGAGCGGGTACACGATGTCATTTTGCACGGCATTGTCCGCACATTTCAGAACGTGGAGGTCATACGTGAGCTCACAGTGCTTGAAAACCTGCTGATAGCGGGGCACAGGCAGTTCGGCTCGGGCCTGTTTTCCTGCGCGCTGCACCTGCCCGCCCTGAGGGCTGAGGAGGAGGTCGTGAGGGCGAGGGCCATGGGCGTCCTCGAGTTTATGGGGCTCACGGCCTACAGCGGGCATTATGCCTTCGGCCTGCCCTACGGCGTGCTCAAGAAGATAGAGATCGCGCGCACGCTGATGTGCTCTCCGCGGCTCATAATCCTTGACGAGCCCGCCGCGGGCCTCAACGACACCGAGACGGTGGAGCTTGCCGGGCTCATCCGCCGCATACGGGATGAGTATAACTGCACCATCCTGCTGGTCGAGCACGACATGGGGCTTGTCATGGACGTGTGCGACAATATTTGCGCCATAGCCTTCGGAAAGCTGCTGGCCTACGGCACTCCGGACGTCATCCAAAAGGATGAGGGTGTGCAGCAGGCATATCTGGGCGCGGATGACGAGGAGGCTCTGTGATGGCATTGCTTGAAATTCGGGATCTCTGCGTGAATTACGGTCCCATCCAGGCTGTCCGCGGTGTCAACATGGACGTGGAAGAGGGCAGCATAGTCGCGCTGCTCGGCGCAAACGGCGCCGGCAAGACCACGACGCTCAGGACGATAAGCGGCGTTATAAAGCCCGCCTCCGGCAGCGTCAGATTTGGCGGCAGCGAGATAGGGGGCCGAAGGGCAAGCCGCGTAGCCCGGCTGGGGATCAACATGTCGCCCGAGGGAAGACTTATCTTCAACGAATTGAGCGTCGAGGAGAACCTGCGCGCCGGCGCCTACTGCATACGCAGCAGGGCCGAGATGGAGAGGAACATGAAGCGCGCGCTCCAGCTCTTCCCGAGGCTGGAAGAGCGGCTCCGGCAGCGTGCCGGCACCTTGTCCGGCGGCGAGCAGCAGATGCTTGCGATATCAAGGGCGCTTATGGCCAGCCCGAAACTGCTGCTGCTTGACGAACCAAGCCTGGGACTGGCTCCGCTCATAATCAGGGACATATTTCACGCGCTGCAGGAGATACGGGCCGAGGGAACGACTATACTCATCGTCGAGCAGAACGCCCTGGCCACCCTCAAGATAGCAGACCGCGCATATGTGCTCGAACTCGGACGCATCAGCATGGAGGGCCGGGCGGATGTGCTTATCCACGATGAAAGACTTATCGAGGCATACCTGGGAAACAAGAAGTCATAAACCGCGTGCGCGGAACTTGATAAAGAAGGAGAATTTAAAATGAAAAAGACACTGGCACTCATCCTTGCGATGGCGCTCTGCCTCTCCCTCGCGGCCTGCTCCGGCCTGACCAACAGCCCGGCGGACACTCCCTCGGAGGCCCCCGCCGGCAGCGACGCCCCTGCCGCCAGCGAAGCCCCGGACAGCGGAAGCTCCGACGGGGCCTACACCCCCTTCGTCGATGTGCAGGGCGTGGATGACAGCACCATCTACGTCGGCAACACCGCCGCTACCACCGGCAGCTATGCCACCGTCGGCGTGCCCTTCAACGCCGGACTCGAGGCTGCGTTCAAGGCCTACAACGACAACGGCGGCTTCCAGGGCAAGAGCATCGAGCTCATCCACTATGACGACGGCTTCGACGCCGCTCAGGGCCTCACCTACACCAAGACCCTGGTCGAGACCGACAAGGTCTTCGCCATCGTCGGCCACTTCGGCACCAACACCGTTGCCGCCACGCTCGATTACCTGAAGGAGATGGGCGTCCCCATGGTCTACGCCGCCACCGGCATCGAGGACCTGTATCAGGAGGGCGCCGCCGGCAACGACAAGGTCATCTATCCCGTGCAGCCCATCTACAACTCCGAGGGCCGCGTACTGCTTGCCCGCGCAATCGCCCCCGCTGATGACGGCATCGGTCTTGGAGCCACCAAGATAGGCGTCGTGGCCACCACCGACGACGCCGGCACCGGCCTTGTCTACGGCGTGAAGAAGCAGGCCGAGACTCTGGATGTCGAGATAATCTATCAGGATGTGGACGCCGCCGCCACCGACTATTCCGCCGCGGTCAACGTCCTCAAGAACAACGGCTGCGACGTCGTTATCGCCTGCATGAACCAGGTCCCGCTCGCCACCCTGATGGCCTCCATGCGCGACGCCGACTACAATGCGGACGTAATCACCTCCTACGTGAACGCCTCTGCGGTCACCCTCGGCGCCTTCGTCGAGAACGGCTCCGTCACTGCCGAGCGCAGGGTCTACTCCACCGCCTGGCTCGACACCAGCACCGAGGCCGGCATGAACGACTACCTCACCTTCTACGGCGCCATGAATGCCTGGGAGCTTGAGAACGGCGGCTCCGGCGACGATTACGCCCTCAACTCCTATGCCATGGCCGGTTACATAGCGGGCAACATCTTCGTCCAGGCGCTGACAGCCCTCGACGAGAGCGGCCTTGAGCTCAACTGGGCCAACTTCAACGACATCATGGAGTCCACCGAGTTCCACCTGCCCATGGGCGGCACCATCAATTTCGCGAACGGCGACCGGCTGGCCGTCACCTCGCTCGCGCTCAACACCATCTCCCTCGAACCCGGTGAGAGCGGCTACTACGAGCTGCAGCTCGTAAGCCCCATCATGCCGCTCGACGACGTGCTTGCCGCCATCGGCTGACTGTGATTTAATCTGAGTACAGGCGGCCGCCGCCGGCCGCCTGCATATCAATGGAGGAATGGCTCATGGACTACACTTCCAAAATCATCTCCCTTGAAAAGGCCCTCTCGCTCGTCAAGAGCGGCGATACCATAGTCACCGGCCTCGGCGCAAGCGAAGGCGGGCTCTTCATGGAGAACATCCACACCCTGGCGGGCAGCGTCAGGGACGTCAAGATCGTAAACTGCAACCCTACCCACTCCTGCGAATTCTACAAGCCTGAGTATACGGACGCCTTTTCTGTTGACGGCTGGTTTTACGCGCCTGCCATGCGGCGCGCGCACGAACAGGGCAACATGGCGTTCATCCCCAATCACCTCCACCTCGCCGCCACCAAGTGGCTCTACCGCAACAGGCCGAATATCTACGTAGGCGCAGCCTCAATGCCCGACAAGAACGGATATATCTCTCTGTCCACCTCCAACACCTATGAGCGCCGCATGATAGAGGCTGCGGACATCGCCATACTTGAGATCAACCCCAACTACCCCTTCGTATATGGCGACCATGTCGTCCACTGCTCAGAGGTGGATTATCTCGTTGAGGCCGATTATCCCGTGCCCGTCGTCCCCGACATCCCCTCCAACGAGAAGGACATGAGCATAGGGCGCCTCATCGCCGGTTACGTTCCGGATGGGGCCTGCATACAGCTCGGCATAGGCGGCATACCCAACGCCGTCGCGGAGTTCCTCAAGGAGAAGAACGACCTCGGCGTGCACACGGAGCTCATAACCAGCGGTATGGCCGAGCTCGTCAAGCTGGGCGTCATCACAAACAAGCGCAAGCAGATAAACCGCGGCCAGATGGTGGCCACCATGATACTCGGCACGCAGGAGCTCTATGACTTCGCGGACCACAACCAGGGCGTGGCGCTCTACGACGGAGCCTGGGTGAACGATCCCTACGTCATTGCGCAGAATGACAACCAGATCTCCATAAATACGAGCCTTGAGGTGGATCTTACCGGCCAGTGCGCCTCAGAGTCCATAGGCTCGCGGCAGTTTTCCGGCACCGGCGGCCAGTCCGACACGGCGGTCGGCGCGCAGATGTCCAAGGGAGGCCGCTCCATCATAGCGCTCTACTCCACCGCAATGGTGAAGGATAAGGCCACAGGAGAGAGGCACGAGGTGTCCAAAATCGTGGCCCAGCTACAGCGCGGCGCGGCGGTCAGCCTCTCGAGAAACGATGTTGACATCGTCATCACCGAGTACGGCGCGGCGGATCTGCGCGGCGCGAACATCAGGCAGAGGGTGGAGGCGCTGATCAGCATAGCCCACCCCAAGTTCAGGGACGAGCTCTGGGACCAGGCGCTCGCCTGCGGCATCATAGGTAAACGCTGATGGCGGAATTCATATTTGAAGGAAAGCAGATATATTACGAGCTGCACGGCGGGGGCCGCCCGCTGCTGCTGCTCAACGGCATCATGATGTCCTGCGGCAGCTGGGCCGAATTCGTGGAGCCGCTTTCTGCTCAGAATCAGCTCATTCTACTTGATATGCTCGACCAGGGCCGCAGTGCAAAGATGACAGAGCCCTATGACCACTCCGTACAGATACGGCTGGTGCACGCGCTGCTGGACCATTTGGGACTCGACAAGGTCTGCATAGCAGGCATCTCCTACGGCAGCGAGATAGGCCTCGAGTATGCCATAGAGCACCCGGAGCGCGTAGAGCGGCTCATGCTCTTCAACGCCACTGCCGCCACAGGAGCCTGGCTCAACGATGTCGGCAAGGCCTGGAATCTTGCCGCCGGGGACGGTGAGAGCTATTACTACACCTCCATACCCGTCATATACTCCCCCGGTTTCTTCATCGAGCACAACGACTGGATGGAGCGCCGACGCGAGCTGCTGGTCCCCATCTTCAACAACCAGGCCTTCATCCAGTCGATGATACGCCTTACGAACAGCTCGTCTAATTATGACATCCGCGACAGGCTGGATAGAGTCACCTGCCCCGTGCTCATCGTCTCCTGCCAGCAGGACTACCTGACACCGATAGAGGAACAGCAGTTCCTTGCCCGGAACATCAGGGACAGCCACTACCTGGTAATACAAAACAGCGGCCACGCTTCCATGTATGAGCAGCCGCTGCTGTTCACCAGCCTCATACTTGGCTTTGCCAACACAGTCAAAGACAAATTCAGCATCGTCTGACCGGACAGGGTGTTTTCAGAAAACAGCGATTGAAAGCAAGGTCCGTGCGGCGTATAATCAAAATAAATTCAGCACGGATTATGCGGAGGCAATCATGACTGACTTATTGAAAATACCTCGGACAAAAAAGGGCGTGGACACGCTCAACAGTATCCTTTCCGCCGCAACTCAGCTTATCTACGAGCGCGGCTATTACGGGGCAAACATCGCGGACATAACCCAGCTTGCGGGAGTGGCTGCGGGAACCTTTTACGTTTACTTCGACAGCAAGCTCAGCCTCTACCGATACCTGCTGCTCCAATTCAGCCATAGGATAAGGAAGGAACTGTCCATAAAGACCTCGGGCTGTCCAGACAGACGCAGCGCGGAACGCGCGGGCATCCGAGCCTGGCTGGAGTTCATCGCGAAGAACCCCTACATGTACAACATTATCTGGGAATCGCTCTATGTGGACCGCAAGCTCTTCACGGAGTATTACGAGAACTTCTGTAAGTCCTATATGCGCAGCATAAACAGCGGCAAGGAAAAGGGCGAGGTGCGCGATATCGACAGCGAAGTCCTGGCCTATATGCTCATGGGCATCTCCAACTTTGTCGGTCTCAAGTACGGCATGTTTGAAAAGAGCGGCGTAGACTTTGACCGCATCACAGACGAGGTGATGAAGGTGCTCGAAGGCGGCATGTTTACAGGAGATCTGTCACAGCTGCGCGAAGTGGACACGGAACAAAAGAAAAACATGGATTTTCGCGTGGAGGTTGACTTCGATTTTCTCGGCGAGGAGGACCCCAGCGCGGCAAAGGAGTAATTATGGAGACCAAAACTATAACTACCTCCAGGCTTACCACCGCCTGCCGGGTCCATGGCACGCCCGGCGCGCGCAAGCTTCTGCTCATCCACGGCAACGCCTCTTCCTCAGCTTTTTACGAGCCGCTCATGGAGCGGCTGGAGGGCGAGTTCTTTATGGTCGCCCCTGACCTGCGCTGCTTCGGCGGCAGCGACACGCTTCCGGTGGACGCGACCCGCGGCATGCGTGATTTCTCCGACGATATCCACGAGCTGGTTGAAGCCCTGGGCTGGGACACATTTTCCATACTCGGCTGGTCCATGGGCGGTGGCGTTGCCATGCAGTACGCCATAGACCACAGCGAACGTCTGGAGGCCATCGTGCTGCAGTCCCCGCTTTCTCCATTCGGCTTCGGCGGCACCTACGGCGTGGACGGCAAGAAGCTCGAGCCTCTCGGCCTGGCCAGCGGCGCCGGCTGCGCAAATGCCCAGCTTATTGCCGCGCTTCAGACCGGCGACAGGGCCTTCATAGGCTCCGTCATCGACAGCATCTACGTCACCCCGAGCTTTAAGATAGAGCCGGCGCTGAGGGAGAAGTTCATTGACAGCGTGCTCACCACCCGCGTGGGCGACGGCTTCTATCCGGGCGATTCGTCCATGTGCGGCAGCTGGCCCTTTGTGGCTGCCGGAAGCAGCGGCATCTGCAACACCATGGCCCCCAATTGGTGCGATCTCAGCGGGCTCGCCGACATCCCCAACAAGCCGCCCATCCTTTGGATACGCGGAGAGCAGGATCTCATGGTCTCAGACACAAGCGCCTGCGATCTGGCGTTCCTCGGCAAGGCCGGACTCGTGCCCGGCTACCCCGGCGAAGAGGTCTGCCCGCCGCAGCCGATGCTCAGCCAGACACGCTTCGTCCTCGACAAGTACAGCGCCAACGGAGGCAGTTATCACGAGGCGGTCATTCCCGGCGGTCACGGCTGCATGCTGGACCATGAGGATGAATTCATCTACGAACTTCGCAGCTTTTTCTGAAACACAGTAAAAACGGGCGTGTAACGGGCCCCTGCCCTCAGCGCGCCCAATTCTAAAAGCAAAAAACTGAACAACCATTCATATTAATACGAGAAAGGATAGAAAAGCCATGTTTAATCTCTCTGAGGAGCACATCCAGCTTCAGCAGACCTTCCGCGAATTTGCCGAAAACGAGGTAAAGCCCCTGGCCAAGGAGCTTGATGAGACCGAGCGTTTTCCCACCGAGACCGTACAGAAGATGGCGGAGATGGGCATGATGGGTCTGCCCATCCCCGAGGAGCTCGGCGGCAGCGGCGTGGACCAGCTCGGCTACGTCCTGGCCGTAGAGGAGCTTTCCAAGGTGTGCGCGACCACTGGCATCATCCTCTCTGCGCATACCTCCCTGTGCTGCTGGCCGATAATGACCTTCGGCACTGAGGAGCAGAAGGAGAAGTATCTCAAGCCCCTCGCCAGCGGACAGAAGCTCGGCGCCTTCGCCCTTACCGAGCCCAGTGCGGGCACCGATGCCTCCATGCAGAAGAGCACTGCGGTACTCGACGGCGACCACTATATTCTCAACGGCAACAAGGTGTTCATCACCAACGCCGGGGCAGCGGACGTGTTCATCGTGTTCGCCATGACCGACAAGGAGCAGGGGACGAGGGGCATCACCGCTTTCATCCTCGAGCGTGACATGCCGGGTTTCACCATGGGCAAGCCTGAGAACAAGATGGGCCTGCGTGCCTCTTCGACCTGCGAGCTGGTGTTCGATAATGTTCGTGTCCCGGTCGAGAACCGCCTCGGCGCCGAGGGCAAGGGCTTCAAGATAGCCATGGCCACGCTGGACGGCGGCCGCATAGGCGTCGGCGCGCAGGCCGTGGGCATCGCCCAGGGCGCCATCGACGAGGCCGTAAAGTTCACGAAAGAGCGCATCCAGTTCGGGCGCAGAATCTCCCAGTTCCAGAACACCCAGTTCACCCTTGCGGACATGCAGACCCGCACCGACGCCGCGCGGATGCTGGTCTGGCGCGCGGCCGCCGCTGAGCAGGAGGGCCAGCCCTACACGCATCTCGCCGCCATGGCCAAGCTGTTTGCTTCCGAGACCGCGTCCTATGTCGCCAACCGCGCCGTCCAGCTCTGCGGCGGCTACGGCTACACCAAGGACTATCCCGTTGAGCGCATGATGCGCGACGCCAAGGTCACAGAGATCTATGAGGGCACCAGCGAAGTGCAGCGCATGGTCATCTCCGGCTGGATGGGCGTGAAGTGAGAATGAAAATAATAGTGTTTGTAAAGCAGGTCCCGGACACGGACGACGTCAAGCTCGACCCCAAGACCGGGAACCTCTGCCGCGAGGGAGTCAAGAGCATGCTCAACCCCCTCGACGCCAACGCCGTGGAGGCGGCGCTGCGGCTGCGCGAGGCGCACGGCGGCACCGTGGCTGCGGTCACGATGGGTCCGCCGCAGGCCGAGGAGGCGCTCAAGAAGGCGCTGGCCATGGGCTGCGACGAGGCTTATCTGCTCTCCGACCGCGCCTTCGGCGGCGCGGACACGCTGGCCACCTCGTATGTCCTATCGAAGGCCGCGGAGAAGATAGGCGGTTTTGACCTTCTCATCTTCGGCCGCCACGCCGTGGACGGCGATACCGCCCAGACAGGCCCGGCTACGGCCGCCTTCCTGGATATCCCCCAGGTCACGCTGGTATCGGCGCTGGAGGTCGAGGACGGCTGGGCGCGCTGCGAAAGGGAGCTTGGCTCCGTTCGCCAGACGGTCCGAGTGAAGCTGCCAGCGGCTGTGACGGTCTGCGGCAGCATAAACAAGCCCCGCTATGCTACGCCCATAAATATCATGCGCGCGCTCAAAAAGCCCCGCACCACCTGGAACGCCGCCGACCTCGGCTGCGACACGTCAAGGACCGGCGTACCCGGCTCGCCTTCCTGCACAAAGAGAGTGTTTGAGCCCGAGAAGCTCAGCACGGACACAACATATCTGTCCGGCAGCCCCTCCGACATGGCCAAGGCCCTGGTGGAGGCGCTCAGGGACAGGCACCTTATCTGAGGAGGCGAGAGAATGGCAAGGGAAGACTACAAGGGCATATGGGTGTTTGCCGAGCAGGAGCACGGCACGCTGCACCCGACGGTTTTCGAGCTGCTGGCCAAGGCGGCAGAGCTCAAGGCCGTCTGCGGAGAGAAGATAACGGCCGTGCTGCTGGGCAGCGGCGTTCGCGCACTGGCTCAGGAGCTTTTTGACCGCGGCGCGGACGAGGTCATTCTGGCCGAAGATGCCGCGCTTGAGGAGTACAGCGCGAGGCCATATCAGGCAGCGTTTACACAGCTGGCTCAGCGAGGCCGCCCGTCTATCGTCCTCTTCGGGGCGACGCCGCTTGGAAGAGATCTGGCCCCCAGGGTCATGGTGTCGCTGGATACGGGCCTCACGGCCGACGCCATAGACGTAGGCTTCGACGACGACGGAGTGTTCTGCCAGACCACGCCCGCCTACGGCGGCAAGATACTCGCACACATCGCCATACTCGAGCGCAGGCCGCAGATGGTGACGGTGCATCCGCAGATATGCAGGCCCCTGGAGCCCGTGCCGGGCTCGGCCGGGGTCCTGCGCGAGGAAAAGGTCGATGTTCGTCCCGACCCGGACTACCTTGTGGAAGAGACCGTGAGCGCAGAGGGCGCGGACGAGGCCATAGACGCTGCTCCGGTAGTCGTTGCAGGAGGCCGCGGGATAAAGAGTCAGGAGGACCTGGCCATGCTCGGAGAGCTGGCCGAGCTTCTTGGCGGACAGTTAGCTTCGTCCAGGCCTCTGGTAGACTGCGGCTGGCTGGAGCATGACCGGCAGATCGGCCAGAGCGGCGTTACCGTGGCGCCGAAGGTAATAATCAACGCCGCCATCTCCGGCTCTGTTCAGTACCAGCTTGGCATGCGCAACGCCGAGTGCATAGTGGCCGTCAATAAGGCGGCAGATGCGCCGATATTCGACATCGCGCACTTCGGCGTGGTTGACGACTATCGCAATTTTATCCCTGCGCTGATAGAGGAGCTCAAGGCGCAAGACCAATAAGGCAGAAGGAAGAGCACAGCCTGTTCAAGCTGTGCTCTTTTGCTTTGAAGGCAAATTGAACACTTCTGCGATGCTCTGGCGCTTCACTGAGAATGCGGTAAAATGACGCGAAAGCCGCGCTTCTGTGTGCAGAGCAGGAGTTGATTCAGAAAGCGGTTTTGATAGCTCTAGTTTAAAGAAGGAAGCATTTTGCCGACCAACTTTGGTATTGCCTCATCAGTAAACAGCAGCATGGCTGTGATAAACTTCCCTTTTCCAGTCCTGCATGAGCCGCCGTTCACAGGCAAATGCCTGCAATGACCTTGCGGAGCACGTTGTTCAGGAGGCCCGCCGCTGCTGTCCATCATCCCGACTGAGCTCGCACTCAGGAGAAACTTCGATAAAGAAGGGAGAAGAAAGCAAGTCCGGTTCAGATGCGCCAATTTTTGGGCCGCGCATAGGCAAAACGAAACTGCGGATACTAATTCCTGCGAAAAGAAATAAAGGCAGGAGGAAAAGCCATGAAAGCGACCGGCATAGTCAGGCGCATAGACGACCTGGGCCGAGTAGTCATCCCCAAAGAGATCCGCCGCACCATGCGCATCCGCGAGGGCGACCCGTCACAGACAACGTTGGAGCCATGGGAACGCTTCTGCTCCGCAATGCAGGAGGTGGGCCGAAAAGTTACATAAACGTTGTGGTTTCGGGTAAAATGTGGTAGAATTTAGGCAGCAACTATGAACATGCGGAGGGACAGGCATGGAGCGCACGATATGGAAAGAGCTGTTCGAGCCAAGGATTTTGCAGCGTGGATACGACTATTATCTCACGGGCGCGGTGAAATCGCTGAACACAAGAGAGAATCGTGTCGAGGCTGAGGTGCTTGGCAGCGAGCTGTACGAGGTTGGGGTAGAGCTTGACGGCGGCAGGATATCACGCTGGTACTGCAACTGCCCTTACGCTGCCGGCGGGACCCCATGCAAGCACCTGGCGGCAGTACTCTACGCGCTCTATGGAGAACTCCGGCGCACACTACCAGTCGAGGCAGCAGAGCGAGAGCCTCTTGAGGATGTGATCGGAGCCTTAGACCTCAGCGCGTCGCACTCGTTGCTGCTGCGGCTGGCTGAAATTGACGAGGACATCGAAGATCTCATACGGCTGTACGCAGAGCCTGTATCCGATGATCCGCTTGAGCACTGGGAATCGCGCGTTGACGCGATTCTGCAAAACGCCGCGGACAGGCACGGATACATAGAGTATGACCAAGCGTGGAGCATCATGTGTTCTCTTGCCGATTTTGTGTCGGAAATCGCCGAAAGCCTGCTTTTCAAAGGATATATCCGGGAATCGTTTGAGCTCAGCCGCTACGCCCTGAACGCGGCGGCGGGCTGCAACATGGACGACTCTGACGGCGGGTTATCCATGCTTGCCGGTTGCTGCTTTGAACTGTGGGAGAAGCAGGTCAGAGTGTCGCCGCCGGAGCTGAAGCGCGAAATTTTCCGCTCGTTCCAAAAGAGTTATAAAAACGCGCCTGAGCTCAGCCGGGATTGTTTTCTGAAAGCACAGCTTGAGTTGTTCCCAGAACCGGAGTTTGTGCGTGAGAATATAGCGACGCTAGACGAAATAATCAGCGAACGTCAGGCCGAAGGACGGGAACGTTATTATATAAGCGATCTGGTTTTAAAACGCCTGGAGCTGATGGAGCGTCAGGGCTCACCCAGGCGTGAGATTGAGCTTTATGAGGAAAAATATAGTGAGGTGTCCGGTGTCCGTGAGCAAATAACACGGCGCATGATGGCGGAAAAACGCTATTCTGAGGCCGAAGCGCTGCTCATAGAAGGAAAAGAACTCTACTCAGAATGGCGCGGACTTGCCGCTGAATACAGCGAGCAGCTTATAAACTTATACGAGCAGACCGAACAAACAGAGAAGCTGCGCGACGAGCTGATGTACCAGGTGTTTCATTACCCACAGCCGAATTTGAAATATGTGAAGAAGCTGAGAGCGCTTGCCGGGTTCGGGGACTGGCCTGAGTTGCGGGACAAAATACTCGCTGCGGGGACGTTGTACGACAGTTCGCGCGATAGGCTGCTGCTTGAGGAGAGCCTGTATGACAGGCTTTTAGCGCTTGTAATAGAGCAGAACGACATTTCGGCTTTTGAGCGTTGGGCGCCGGAACTGCTGCCGCGTTTCCCGGAGCAGTTTACGGAGGCCTGTGTGCGCTGCGTCGACTCCATCATGAGGACATCTTACAGCCGCAACGAATACGCGCGCACCATCGCCCATTTGAAGACACTGTGCGCTTATCCCAACCGACCGGACATCCAGCTCGCCGAGCGCTGGAAGGCGGCTTATCCGGCGCGGCGCGCAATGCTCGATGAACTGCGCAAGGCGGGATACTAAAATCGTATATGTCAAACCGCTTTCTAACTAATTGCATTGAGAGGTACATATTATGAACAACGACGCCATACAGCTTTTCGAGGATCAGCCGATACGCTCCGCGTGGGATGCCGAGCGCGAGGAGTGGTATTTTTCAGTCGTAGATGTGGTCGGTGCGCTGACCGACCAGAAAGACCAGCGCGGCGCTAGTAACTACTGGGCAAAGCTCAAGCAGAGACTTAAAGCAGAGGGAGCAGATGAACTGCTGACAAATTGTCAGCAGTTGAAACTGAAATCCAAGGATGGCAAACGCCGCCTTACCGATGTCGCGGACACGGAGCAGCTTTTGCGCATCATTCAGTCCATCCCCTCGCCGAAGGCCGAGCCGTTCAAGCTCTGGCTGGCGCAGGTCGGGCGCGAGCGCATCGAGGAGACGATAGATCCGGAGCAGGCCATTGACCGTGCGCTGGAGACGTATCTAAAGAAGGGCTACAGCGAGGAGTGGGTGCACCAGCGGCTGCTGGCCATACGCATCCGCAACGAGCTGACGGACGAGTGGCAGAAGCGCGGCGTGCAGAAGGGCCGCGAGTATGCGATACTGACGGACGAGATAAGTAAAGCGTGGTCAGGCATGACTACGCGGCAATATAAGGACTTAAAGGGGCTCAAGAAGGAGAACCTTCGCGACAACATGAGCGACCTCGAGCTGGTGCTCAATATGCTCGCCGAGGCGTCCACGACCGGCATCTCGCAGGCCGAGAAGCCCGAGGGCATGGCCGAAAACCTCGCCGTCGCCCAGCGCGGCGGCCGCGTCGCCGGCAACGCGAGAAAAGAGCTCGAGCAGGAGATGGGCCGCCCGGTCATCAGCGCCGGTAACGCCAGGACGATGAAGCTCGTGACGGACATCATCAAGGATGTGGCAGAGCTGGAGGGAAAGGGCGAGGAATGAATAACGTCCTTGGCCCGGCTTGCATCTTAGGCAAAACATGATATAATAATATCAAGAAGCTGATAAGGAGATGAGGATATGCAGATTCGGCCTTCCTCCGCCCTGCGCAACGATTACAACGCCATATCCGAGCTCGCCAGGAAAACAGGTGAACCGGTGTTTATAACGAATAAGGGCGAGGGCGACGGCGTGTTCATGAGCGTCGAGGCGTTTGAGGAGCGCGAGAAGATGTTTCGCCACCGCGACGCCATCTACGCCGCCGAGCTCAGCCGCCTGAGCGGCGAGCCTGTCTGCTCCCAGTCCGAGCTGGATGAGCGTATGGAGGCGCTTTTCAATGCCGCCGAGAGCTGAGATCGTCTACCTCCGGCCGGCGCTGGAGGACATGGAGGAAATAGTCAAGTTCCACATCAGCGAGGTCGGCCCGGCCTCTGCGCGGAAGATATACGCGGATATGCGCCACAAGCTCGGGCTGCTCGCGGATTTCCCGCTCATGGGGCAGACGCACCCGGATCCCGTGCTCGCGCAGTCCGGCTATAGGAAGCTGGTGCTGACGCGCACCTATGTCGCAGTTTACCGCATAATAGACGGCGTCGTGACCATCTACCGCGTCGTGAACGGTAAAACGGACTATCCGCGGCTGCTGAAATGACACAATTGAGGAGGTGCCCGTATAAATATCTATCTCACTGGTGACACGCACGGGCGCTTTGAGCGCATTGCGTGCTTCTGCAAGGACAACGGCACCGGCCCCGACGACCTGCTCATCATACTCGGCGACGCCGGCATCAACTACTACGGCGGCCACCGGGACAAGAAGCTGAAACAGTACATAGCGTCGATGCCGATAACGCTGCTGTGCATCCACGGCAACCACGAGCGCCGCCCGACGGCGGGCCTGGGATACGAGAGGGCGCGGCGCTTCGGCGGCGAGGTCATGGTACAGCCGGAGTTCCCGAACCAGCTCTTCGCGCTGGACGGCGAGGTGTACGAGCTGGATGGGCAAAGCTGCATCGCCATCGGCGGCGCGTACAGCATCGACAAGGAGTACCGCCTCATGCGCGGCGGCGGCTGGTGGCCGGACGAGCAGCCGAGCGCAGCAATAAAGCGCAAGGTGGAATCGGTGCTCTCGAGCCGCGGCTGGCAGGCAGACATAGTCCTGAGCCACACCACCCCACTGAGCCTTGAGCCGAGGGAGGCCTTCCTGCCCTTCATCGACCAGCGGACGGTGGACACGAGCACGGAGGAGTGGCTCGATGATATTGAGCGCCGCCTGGACTACAAGCGCTGGTACGCCGGGCATTTCCACACGGTCAAAGAGACCGGCAAGCTGCGGCTGATGTATCAGGACTACGCAAAGCTGGGTGAATGAGCATGAGAAAGCTTGTATCCTGTGAGTTCAATATCGACACCGCCTGCGTAGAGCTGCGCTACGCCGACGGCGAGACGCTCAGCCTCTACACGCCCGACATAGAGGACAGCTTCGACACCACCCTGCCCATGCGCACGGAGATGGACTGGCTGATATACAACGCCCCGCTCGAGTACGCCCAGATGGCGCTCGACGGGACGCTGGAGCGGTACCTGCGTGAGGCAGCTGGGACGCATGGGCTGGAGGATTGAGGGTGCTATAGAAAAATAAAAGGTCGCGATTCGCGACCTTTTATTTTCGCTGACGGTGTTGCGCTCCTATATCTCATGCCCGGTCAGGCGCTCAATGTGCTCTGCCAGCGTATACTCATCCTTGTTTCTCCAATCGCATATGTATGCTGAGGGATACCTGAAATCTCCCGCGGCAGGCGCTTGCCCGAAGGTGAACCGGCGCGTATACCTGCCGTAAAAGCTGACAATCGCGCGTATTTCGCCCTCAATCTGCATAAACACGCAAAAATGCGCATCTTTGGGAAGCGCATATGCAAGCCTGCTTCTTTCGGCGGAGATGCTTGGCAGGTAGTTGAACCCCTCGTCATTTTCCCCGCTCACGATCCACCGCCTGATCCCGTCAAAGGCCGGATGCGCGGCGTATTCATACCCTCGCAGATGTGCGAGCGCATTCATGCCGGTCTTGGCATACATTCTGGCAATACTGCCGTTCTCGGTGAGGACGTGATTTTGTCGTATGTGCTGACTGTCGCGCTTTAGCTCTCCGCTTTGAAAGCCGCCAAGTATCTTCCTGATCGCATCATAAACTCTGTCGCTGCCGGGACGCTCGCCGCTGCATGCGGCAAACACCTTACCGTCGTGCGCGCCTATGATCATGTCCTCCGCTGCAATGTCAGGACATGGCAGAAATACAAATTTGCTTTGCGGCCCAAACTTCTTCAGAGCGTCGGTGAGGCGCTCAATAATGAGTCCGGTGTTAGATCCGTCGTCCCGGGCGGATATGACCGCGTCCTTGGCGTGCAGATATATTTGATCGATCAAATACGGCTTTCCCATCGACAGGTAAGACAGCGCGACCTTGCCGTCGTCCTGCACGCCAACAGTGACGTTTGATTTGGAGGCCTTGCCCCGCCGGTCGCCGGGGCCGAAGAAATATCTGTCGAGGGCCAGCAGCGAGTCGTGCATCAGCTTGTCCTCCATCGAGGAGAAGAGGTTGTTTGCCTGATCGGACACCCACCCTTGCGGCAGCGTCACGGTCCCACCCAGCCCCGCCGGGAAAATGTGCTCGCGCTTTTTGTATGTAAGACCCGGCGCGTCTCCAAAGTATATGCACATGGTCAGGGCTACCTTCTCCAGAATTCGTCAGTGGTATGGAGCTTTCCGAGCCGCACGAGCCTTGACGCTATCGCGCCGGGTGTGCGCTTGAAGCGTTCGCTGAGCTCCCTTTTTGTTGCGCCGGAGTCAAACATTTTGCACAGTGCCGTCTCATCCTCACGGATCCAGGGTTTCCCGGCGTTTTCGGGCAGATTTTTGTCCTTTTTCTTCGGGAGCCGGTCCAGCTCATGCAGCACAGTATGCAATGCACGGACGATCTCCACCTGATTGCAGCTGTCGCTTCTGCTCAGCACCTCGCCCGTAAGCGGGTTTACCCCGTCGGCGAGGGCGGAGAGCAGCTCTTTCGCACGTTCAATGTCCATGGTCTCGCTCCTTTATCTCTCTTAGTGTCGCCTTGGTCCGACGGAGATATGTAAATTATACCACTTATCACTTTAAAATGCCATAATAATTGAAAGCTGCAAGTAATCTAACGCAGAAATTGCAAGGCTTTGGCAGTTGCAAACGAGGTACACACATTATAGAATGGGCATAAAAGGCAGGTGACCGAATAATGGCTGTGATTTACTACGCCAAATCTGCGGATGAGTCCGGGGATAAAACCACCAACCGGGAGCACTTGAAGGCCGTGGCAGAACTTGCCATGCGGTTTGGAGAAGAACTAGGCATGCCCCGGACGGCGTGGACGGCGGGGATGCTCCATGACTTCGGCAAATACAGCGAGGCATTCCAGAACGTTCTGAACGGGACAGCTGCAAACATTGACCACGCCATCTGTTCAGCGGCGTTCCTGTACGGTGCCGGCTTAACTGCCAAGAGCCCCGCCTATGGTCTTGTGGCTGCCGCGACTGCAGCGCACCACAGCGCTTTGCGCGCGCTAGACGCCATAGCGCCGGAGCTTCGGGAAATACTCCTTGGCAAGGGCTCAGGCATCTGCGCCAGCGGCAAAAGAAGCGCCCTGCTCGGCCCGGCGGAATACAGTGCTGCGCAGCTCGCCTTCGCCCGTGATTTCCCGGATCTCAAATTTCCCAAGCTGGAGCGATTCGCAGACAGGCAGACAGGTGAAAAAATGCTCCGCGCTCGTATGCTCTTGTCATGCCTGGTGGACGCCGACTATACGGTATCCTCTGGCCATATCGACTCGCAGAGCGAGAGCCTGGAGCCGGAGCGGCTTCTTCGTGGGCTATATGAGCATATGCAGACCCTGCGGGAAAACTCCGGCGCCGAAAAAACGCTCAACAGTATGCGCGATGAGGTTTTCCGGCAATGCGGGGACGCGGGAGAAATGGCTCCCGGACTCTTCACACTGACGGCCCCGACGGGCATCGGTAAGACCCTGGCGCTTTTGCATTTTGCCCTGCGTCACTGCGCCGCGCATAGCAAACGGCGCATCATACTCGTGCTTCCCTACCTCACGCTCACGGAACAAAGCCAGCGGGAATACGAAAAACTTGTTCCGCATATTCTGGCGGACCACAGCCAGAGCAGGCTGAGCGAGGAAGAGCGGGAATTGGCGAGCCGTTGGGACGCGCCGTTTATCATAACGACCTCGGTCCGCTTCTTCGAGAGCCTGTTTGCATCCCGCCCCAGGGATTGCCGGAAGCTCCACAACATCGCCCAGAGCGTTGTCCTGTTTGACGAAGCCCAGAGCCTGCCGACGGAGCTTGCCGCCGCGACTATGAGTTCCGCCGCGGCCCTGTGCCGGGAATACGGCTGCACTATGGTGTTTTCCACTGCCACACAGCCGGATTTTGCCTCCCTGCCGGAACTGCGGGATTGGCAGCCGCGGGAGATGCTTCCGGGCGGTAGGGAGCTTTATGCCGCACTTAGGCGCACACGAGTCCGGTGGGAACTGGGCCGCCCGACGCCGCTTCAGGATATTGCCGGAGAGCTGTCCGCTCAGAAAAGCGCCTGTGCCATTGTGAACCTGCGCCGCCATGCCCTGCGCCTGTTTGAGGCGCTCAAAAGGTCGTGCCCGGAGCGCGAGAAGGACAGCCTGTTTTTCCTGACCACGGACCTCTGCCCCGCGCACAGGAGCCGGGTCATCGACACCATAAAGGCCCGACTCTCCGCAGGCCTTCCATGCAGGGTAGTGGCGACCCAGTGCATAGAGGCGGGCGTAGATCTGGACTTTGCGGTCATGTACCGGGCCCTTGCACCGCTTGAGGCCGTCGTCCAGGCGGCGGGGCGCTGCAACCGCAACGGAGCATTGCCCGGAGGCGGGCTCGTGACGGTTTTCATACCCGAGGACGAGCGCGAGATCTATCCGGGCAGAGCATACCGGAACGCGGCCGAAAAGGTGAAACTCATGTGCTCATCCTCTGAGCCGGACATACACGACCCGGAGACCATCGCCGAGTACTATCGGCTCCTGTTTCACAGTGCGAAAGATAAGTCCGAGCTGAAAGCCGCGATCGCCGCGGAGGACTACGGGGCGGTAGAACGGGAGTATAGGCTGATAAAGAAGCAGGGCGTACAGGCGGTCGTACCCTATGACGAGGCTTTGTACCGGGAAATCCGCCTGTCGGCCGAAGACGGCGGCGTGACCCCGGCGCTCATCAGGCAGGCTGCGCCGATCACCGTGTCCAGCTTTAACGAAAAGCTGGTCAGGCTGCACTGCGAGCAGATCCCCTATCGAAAAAGGCGGCCGGACGCGCAGGCGGAAAGCGACTTTTACATACTGTCCGCCGGCCACGAGGGCTTGTACCGGCAGGATACAGGGCTGCAGCTCGCTGTCCCTGACACGGATGATGAAATGTTCCTGGTGTGATGGAGACCGGCACCGCAGCTGCGGCGCCGGTATTTTACTTTTATGGAATTTTATGCTTGACAAAATACGGCAATGTCATTATAATACTCATGACAGCTAAATTGTTTAGCTGAGGCTTGAAATATGAGTATTATGACCCCGGCTGCGTGTCCGCGCGCGGCCGGGAAAACGGAGGTGAAAAAATTGGAAGTCATCTTGGAGGTCTGGGGCGATTTTGCCTGCTTTTCAAAGCCGGAAAGCAAGGTGGAGCGCCTGACCTATCCCGTACCCACGCCCTCAGCGGTACGGGGGATACTGTCAAGCATCTACGCCAAACCTCGGGAGTTCGTCTGGCAGGTAAATCGGATCGAGGTACTCAAGCCCATACGCTACATCAGCTTCAAACGCAACGAGGTCAAATCCAAGGTGCGGGACAAGCCCATCTTCACTGACGACGACAGGACACAGCGCCAGACAGTGGCGCTGCGGGACGTGCGCTACCGCTTTGCCGCAAGCATCTGCCCGCGGCCCGATTTTGAGGGCACCGCGGCCCAGCTTTATGCGCAGGCGCTGCGGCGCATCCGCGAGGGGAAAACCTTTGCGCAGCCGGCCCTTGGCCTGAAGGAGTTTGTGGCCTACTTTCAGGAGGGCGACCCGGCGGGGCCGGAGCCGATACCTGTGGACATGGACCTGGGGCTTATGGTCTACGACGTGTTCGATCTGCATGACTTTGAGCTGCGGAAAAAGGCCCGGCCGCGCCTGTCGCTTTACCGCTGTGTGATGGAGCAGGGCGTGATACAGGTCCCGCCCTACGACAGCCCGGAGGTCTTGAAAGGAGAGGCCGTATGCTGAGAGAGCTCTACGATTATGCACTGCGTGAAAATCTCATCCTGCCGGCCGGATATGTCCGGAAACCGGTCCGCGCCTACATCTCGCTTTCAAGGGACGGGAACTATGTCGGTATAATTTCCGCTGAGAACGAGAGAGTTCCCTGCCCTGACATAGGCAGCATGGCAAACAGCGTTGAAAAGTGCAACGTGCTGGCGGAAAAGCGCAGCATTCTCTTCCCGGGAGATGAGGCCCAGCGGGAAAAATATGCGGCCAAGGCGGAATACTTCCGGCGGACTTTGGCGGAAGCGGCGAAGCTGGAACCGCGGCTGGAATACTGTCTGAAGGTGCTGTGCGACAAGGAGGCGGCAGCCGATATCTCCGCCGAGCTGGATCGGTTGAAGCTGGACGGGGCCAAGGTGCTCAGCTTCATGGTAGACGGAGAGAGCATCTTGGAGTTCCCGGCCGTGCGGGACTGGTGGGAGCAGTTCAGGCAGCAATTCCGGCCGTCGGGCGCTGAAGCTCCCTGCCTTATAACCGGCAAGCCCACGATCCCGACGGCCACCGTGCCGCCGATCTCCGGGCTGTCTGTCGTCGGAGGGCACGCACGCGGAGATGCGCTGATCTGCTTCGATAAAGACGCCTTCTGCTCTTACGGCCTGAAGCAGGGTGCCAACGCGCCCGTCTCCGAGGAGGCCTTCGCCGGCGTGAAAGCGGCGCTTGACGAGCTGCTGAAAGACGCCCCGGTTTTGGCCGGCATGAAATTTGTCCACTGGTACGACAAGCCAGTCGACACGGGATGCGACTGCATAGGCTCGCTCTTTCCCATCTCATTTGAAACGGAAAATGACGAGGAGGAAGAGCCTGCGCCGGAGCCGGAGGTGAACCGGGCCCTGGCAAGACGGCAGGCGGACGCCGTCGTCGATGCCGTCCAGACCGGCGCGCCGGTCCATGAGCTGCCAAACCTGTACTATATCCTGCTGCTCAGCGGTGTGAACGGCCGCGTCATGGTGCGCGCCTATGAGGAGGGCAGTTATCAGCAGCTGACTGAGAACCTGAAAGCGTGGGAACAGGACCTGGCGCTCACAAACAGCGCAGGCACAGCGCAGCTCAAGCCCGCCAAACTGTTGGCCAGGCTCATCCGCCTGATGTCGAGACAGAACTCAGATAAAAACATATTTGAGCGCATGTCCAAGGAGCTGGCCGGCCTTACGCCAGCTATCATCAATGCAATAATAAACGGCACTCAGTTTCCCGACTCTGTTGCAGTTCGGGCGCTGGCTTACATACGCTCCCAAATGCTCAGCGCCGGAGATGAAGATCAGGGCCGCAAAATACCCGATCCCTGGGCCTGCCAGTGGCTGAAAGCCTGGCTGTGCCGCCGGGAAAGAGAAAAGTATCAGAAGGAGGAGCTTTCTGTGGAATACAACGAAAAGCATCCGGAGCCCGCCTATCACTGCGGTGCGCTGGTGGCGGTATTTGGTGAAATACAGAGGCTGGCCATGAAGGACGTCAACGCCAGCATAATCGACCGCTACTACGCCTCGGCCATCCAGACTCCGGCGCTCGTGCTGGGCCAGCTGTCCAAACTGTCAAATCATCATTTAGACAAGCTGTCTGAGCCGCGCAGGAAGGAGTTCACCGCGCTTCGCGACCAGGCCGCCTGTGCCATCGGAGACCGCATCCCGACCGTGCTGCGCCCTGAGCAGCAGTCCTACTTTGCCCTGGGCTACTACCAGATGGGCACCAGGATAGAAAAAGACCGCCGCGCGCGTATTGCCGCCGCTGCGGAAAAGAAAGCTGACTGAGGAGGAGAGAGACATGGCTATTCAGAACCGTTACGAATTTGTGTACTACCTTGCGTGCACCAACTCCAACCCGAACGGAGACCCCGACATGGGCAATTCTCCTCGCATCGATCCCGAGACCATGCAGGGCTTCATAACCGACGTGGCGACAAAGCGCCGCATCCGCAACTATATACAGGCCGCTTATGCCGGTCAGCCCGGCATGAATATCATCGTGCAGCAATCCACGAATCTGAACCGGCACATCGCTGAGGCCAAGCGCGCCGCCGGCGTTGAGGACTGCGCCAAGGAGAAAGAGGCGGTGTACGCCGGGCGCAGGAAGGCCTGTGAGCTCTTCTATGACGTGCGCACCTTCGGCGCCGTCATGTCCACCGGCCCCAACGCGGGCCAGGTGCGCGGCCCGGTGCAGATAGCCTTTGGGAAGAGCCTGGACCCGGTCCTGCCCATGGACATCTCCATAACCCGCATGGCCTCAGCTGACCCGATCAAAGACGGCAAGGTGGAGGACTATCTCAAGCAGGAGGCCGAAGCCGCCGAGGACAAGCTGCGCACCATGGGCCGCAAGCAGCTCATCCCCTTTGGCCTCTATGAGGTTCGGGGCTTTATAAGCGCCAACCTTGCGGCCGAGACAGGTTTTGACGATGACGATCTCAAGGCCCTGTTCGAGGCCATACTGAATATGTACGAGCATGACCACTCCTCCAGCAAGGGAGAGATGTCTGTCGTCTCGCCGCTGATAATCTTCAAGCATGTCGGCACGGACAGCGACGAGACCCAACGGGCGCGGCAGGCTAGGCTGGGCTGTGCTCCCGCACACAAGCTGTTCGAGCTCGTGCGCGTGCAGAAGAAGCCCGATGTGGAATTTGCGAGGAGCTACCGCGACTATGACGCCGAAGTGGACGTCAGCCGCGTGCCCTCGGGCGTGGAAACAGGCTTCCAGAGCGACCCCTTCGGCACGATCAGCTGGGGCACGCTGCCGGACGGAGAGGACTGGTTCCGCCTTGGATGACAGCGATCATCTGCCGCTCTCCTGGCTGTCGCAGGTCGACTATTGCCCGCGCCGGGCGGCGCTGCTCCTAAATGAACGGATATGGGTGGAAAACGTCGACACAGCCAAAGGCCGGGCCGAGCACATCCGGGTCCACAAGGCGCGGATTGAGCGCAGAGGGGACAGCCTGAAGCTCTATGAATATACTGTGTTTTCAAACACTTTGGGAGTTGCGGGGAAATGTGACTGTATTGAAGCATCGCGCTTCGAAGACGGCTGTATGATCAAGGCAGTTGACTTTCCTGTCAGGCTTTACCCTGTGGAATATAAGCACGGCTCAGTGCGTGAAGAGCATTCGTATTTTGTCCAGCTCTGCGCGCAGGCCATGTGTTTAGAGGAGATGTTCTCCACAAACATTCCATGCGGCGCCCTATTTTTCATATCGGCTCACAGGCGTAAGGAAGTGGAATTTTCAGCTCAGTTAAGGGCGGGAGTCAGAGAACAGGCAGAACTGCTAAAGAAATTGTGGGATAGGCACATCGTTCCTCCGGCGGAATATGGCCCAAAATGCAAAAGATGCTCTATACAGGAGTACTGTATGCCAAAAATAAACCGCTCCGCTAAGGCGTATTGCAAAAATCTGGTCGAGGCGGCAACTAAGGTGGAAATGCCGTGAAAAAGCTGCTCAACACCCTCTATGTTTTGACGCCGGACAGCTATCTGTTCACCAGAAATGAGACGATCTGCGTCAAGATGGGTGACGAAGAAAAAGTCTCGGTTCCTGCCTTGAGCATCGATGCTATCGTATGCTTTGGCAAGAAGACGATTTCAACTCCCCTTATGGGCTTCTGCGCAGAACGCGGTATATCTTTAGCGTTTTTATCTGAGCACGGGCAGTTTATTGCACGCGTGGAAGGTCCGGTCAGCGGCAACGTTCTTCTCCGCAAACGTCAGTATGAGAGCCTGAGCGACCTGGAATTTTCAGCTGCATTTGTCAGGAGCCTGTTGATGGCCAAGCTTCGCAACAGTAAAACTGTTCTGCTCCGCTCGGCTAGAAGCGAGGAAGCTGGAGACGAAGCACTATACGATGCAGCCGCACGGCTCAGCGAGCTTGCAGCAGCCCTGCTCAAAGCAGAGAGCATTGATACCATGCGCGGCATTGAAGGCGCTGCGGCTTCAATTTACTTTTCGTGTTTTGACAGGATGCTCGGCGATGCCTGCCCATTCCGTTTTAATACGCGCAGCCGACGGCCTCCCCAAAACGAGGTCAATGCGACTTTGTCTTTCGTATATACCCTTCTACGGCGCGAAGTAGCATCGGCGCTTGAAGTTGTTGGTCTGGATCCGGCCGCGGGGTATCTACACACATTGCGCCCTGGAAGGCCCTCGTTTGCGCTGGATCTTATGGAAGAACTGCGCGGGCCGATGTGTGACCGGTTCGTATTGACTCTTTTCCGCAGAAAACAGCTCTCAGCAAATCAGTTTGAGAACAGTGAAGAGGCTGTATATCTCAACGAAAAAGGCAGGCGCACAGTGTTGTCCGCATGGCAAAAGCGCAAGGGCGAAGCGATAGATCATCCGTTTATCGGAGAGAAAGTGCAGATCGGTTTGATCCCATATGCTCAAGCCATGCTATTCGCAAGACTTTTGCGTGGAGACTTGGACTGCTATCCGCCATTTGTATGGAGATAGAACATGTTGATGCTTGTAACTTATGACGTCAATACCTCAAGCTCTGCCGGGCAAAAGCGACTGCGCAAGGTAGCCAAGCTTTGTGAGCGGTATGGTCTGAGAGTGCAAAACTCGGTATTTGAGCTTCTTGTTGACGCAGCCCAGCTGGCAACGTTAAAGGCTGAGCTGGCAATCGCAATAGATCATGACCATGATTCTGTCAGGTTCTATCGTCTGGGAAACAACTACAAAAACCGAATTGATGCCATGGGCCGAACTGATCTCGTCCAAACCGGAGAGCCTATTCTCTTATAGGATAGCTTTTGCGCCGACTTCAGCAGAACATAATATCCTAGCAGGTTCGCGCAAGAGTATTCCGGTTGCTCTTGTTTAAGTCATGCAAACCAGCGCGCTTATTTTGGCAAATTTGATCATCATCCTGTTATAGGAAATCACTTATAGTATTTATTTCTTCTGTTATGCACATAAACAGCGGCTTGCATTTGTATAAATATGCTGACGCCCCCCACGCGGGGGCGAGAATTGAAATATCTTGATCTTCATGCCTTTAGTGAGTTTCATTTGACGCCCCCCACGCGGGGGCGAGAATTGAAATGCCCCAGCCCTCGCCCACGCCGAGCGCCATGTTCTTGACGCCCCCCACGCGGGGGCGAGAATTGAAATTTTTCTTTCAGCGTATCAAGCAGCGCCTTGTCACGACGCCCCCCACGCGGGGGCGAGAATTGAAATATTTCAAGTATTGCAAGGTCGTCCCACCCTCGGCCAGACGCCCCCCACGCGGGGGCGAGAATTGAAATAACCCCCTCTACGAGGTAAGCCCCTGCACGTTCCGACGCCCCCCACGCGGGGGCGAGAATTGAAATACGGTCAAGCCGCTGTCCCTGGCCGATATCGCGAGACGCCCCCCACGCGGGGGCGAGAATTGAAATGCCTTGTGCTTGGACTTACGCCCACAAGTGCGTGACGCCCCCCACGCGGGGGCGAGAATTGAAATATGAACAGAAAGACCCATATGGACCTCATCTGCCGGACGCCCCCCACGCGGGGGCGAGAATTGAAATAGGACATATAACACCGACGGGACTGCGGGCGACGACGCCCCCCACGCGGGGGCGAGAATTGAAATATCTCGTTCGACCCGGCATACCGGGACGAGAAGACGCCCCCCACGCGGGGGCGAGAATTG
Source organism: uncultured Eubacteriales bacterium (assembly GCA_900544295.1). Classification (GTDB taxonomy): domain Bacteria; phylum Bacillota; class Clostridia; order Oscillospirales; family Oscillospiraceae; genus Scatomorpha; species Scatomorpha intestinigallinarum. The sequence goes on from UQUO01000006.1 coordinate 85,088, forward strand.
AAATATCGTGCCGCCGTTGACCTCGGCCACGACGCCGACGGACGCCCCCCACGCGGGGGCGAGAATTGAAATCAGTCGGCCCGGTGGGGCCCGTGGCTCCAGTGGCACCGACGCCCCCCACGCGGGGGCGAGAATTGAAATAGTGTTACGGACGTGGCGGAACACAAGTGTGTAAGACGCCCCCCACGCGGGGGCGAGAATTGAAATGTCCCCCCGGAGTAGGCCACGATGCCCGCCCGCGGACGCCCCCCACGCGGGGGCGAGAATTGAAATTGTTTCAGGTCACGGCGCGGCGTTATCTTGTTCGACGCCCCCCACGCGGGGGCGAGAATTGAAATATTTTCTTCGCACCAGCGGCGGCAATCTTCCTCGGGACGCCCCCCACGCGGGGGCGAGAATTGAAATTTTGCTGACTTTCCCGCTGCGCACCTCTGCCGTCCAGACGCCCCCCACGCGGGGGCGAGAATTGAAATAAGCCACTCGCTGTTTTTGACGCGGGCGGCTTCGGAGACGCCCCCCACGCGGGGGCGAGAATTGAAATAAAGCCTGTTCCTTTGCTCCTGACCTTGAATCCGCGACGCCCCCTACGCGGGGGCGAGAATTGAAATTCACCTCGAAGCCATTCGACAGAAACCCCGTTAGACGCCCCCTATGCGGGGGCGAGAATTAATGAGGGCCGGCTGACAGTTTGCACCATCGAGCGTGGTTAGCTCAAGCAATGCTTCAAAAGGCCGATTACCCTCTCATTGTAGCTTTGGTATGAACCGCTGAACAGCACATTCTTTAACATGCTGCTTTTGGGGTCAAGCATATTGTAGCAAGCAATGTGAGTGTCCGGACACTCACCCAACATGCTCAGCGCGTGAGCATGGCGGCACGGTGTTTATGACGAAGGCTTGACACACCGTTGACGTCAGAACATATAAAGCAAAAGGTCGCAGTAAGCGACCTTTTTTATATTTGCTGATGGGGTCGCGTTTCGGCCCTGTTGACAAAAGCGCCATAGGGTACAGCATGGAGCTGCGTCCTATGGCGCTTAGAGTTTTACGGAGACTCACGCCCGGGTGTTTCCGGGTCGTCAGGAGCTTTACCATTCGTTTCAGGTTTAATGCCGTCGCCGAGAGAAGGCAATGCTCGTGAGCCTTGCCTAAACCACGCTTTCGCAATCGTCTCAAGTTGTGTTCGGCCTTCTGGTGAGAAAAATTCCCCTCGCAGTAGATTTTTCGCAGCCGCAGCGCCTCATAATATCCTGGCGTCCCATCATTCCTCATGTGCTGTTCTTCGCTTGCCCACTTGAAATATGCTCTCTCAACCACACGGTACTTCGCATCCCCGGAGATGCACCGGCTGCGCAGAGGACATGCCGAGCACTCTCCCGCCGACGCCTTGTAGCGCTTCTGCCCCAGCCTGTCCCTGTAATTTGAAAATATGAGACGACACGCGTTTGGGCACGTCAGCGTATCGCTCTCACGGTCATATATGAAATCTGCCTCTGAAAATACGCCGGATGCGGGCTTCGGCAAATTGCGCTTAGGTATGTACGTCCGTATGCCCATGTCCAGCATGTCTTTGTGTATCTCCGAGCTGTCGTACGCAGAGTCCGCACACACCGCCTCCGGCCTGAAGCCGAAAACCGCTATCTGCCGCTTTATCCTCTCCGAGTGTACTGTTGAGTCCAGAACATTCCCGGGGGTGGTGTGCACATCCGTGATCAGCCCATGCCTGGCGTCGCAGGTCTGATGGCTGAGGTAGTAGAAGCCCAGGGGCTTTCCCGTGCGCTTCATGAAACCGGCGTCGGGGTCAGCCGGACTCTTAACGAGCTCCTTGTACCCCTTTTTCTTCTCTTTGCGGTGTTTGGGGTAAACACCGTCCTTTACCGCCTGCTCATTAAGCCTTTGAAGATATGCGGATGGCTCCGCTTCCACGGCAACGCGCTCCAAAACGTCGTTGCGGGCATTCGCCCGCACATGTGTGGAATCCGTGAGCAGCAGTTTGCCGTCTATGAGACCGTGCTCAATGCATTTCCGAACCACTTCGTCGAACAGTTCCTCGAACAGCGCGGCGCCATTGAATTTGCGGCGGCGCAGTTTGGAGAAGGTAGAGTGGTCGGGTACCGGCTCGTCGAGGTCGATGCCGAGAAACCAGCGGTATGCGATGTTGACGCGCACTTCTTGCTCCAAGCGCCGTTCGGAGTCTATGCCGTACAGGTAACCGAGCAGCAGCATCTTGACAACGACAACAGGGTCGATAGACGGCCTGCCTCTGTGTGAGTACAGGCTCTCTACGCGCTGGTAGATGAAGCTGAAGTCCATCAGGCTGTCCAACCGTCTGAGGAAATGTTCCTGCGGCATGAGCGACTCCAACGTCACACACAACATCTTCTGCTGTACTCCATCCCTGCGAGTCATCATCCCCACATCACCGCCTTTGCTTTTCCTCCAGTATACCATATGCGTCGCGGCTATGCGTAATTTTGTCAACAGGGCCGTTTCACAGTAGCCCTCGCTTGTGCAAGCAGGGCAAAGAGGGCCCCATTTTGCAAAATCGCTTGTTGAGACTTCGTCCCAAACCCATAAGAGCAAAACTCTCCCGGCCTTTCGGCTAGGAGAGTTTTTCAGCTGCGCGCCGCGGCGGGCGCTTTTTCTTTTCACAGAGTATTCAACATTTCTTCGATTGCCTCATTGCTTGCTGTTTCCAGAATGTTTAATGGTGATACTTCATCAAAGGCAGCTATTCTTTTCGCAGTCAACTCATCATTGAAGTTCAGGCAGTTTTGTTTCAAGGCCTTGCCGAAGTCGGATAGAACAAAGTTTGCGGACAACTGCGTCGGACTCTGCACCGTGAACAGCCCGTACTGGTAAAGCGACGAGATCATTGCCGTGTTGTCGCTTCTATAGTCATAAGGCAATTCTCTGATGAACTCCAGCTCCTCGGGTATGCACATCTCCAGATACTTGCTCAGCTTGAAAAACAGGTATTTGTCAAGATCAGTCAATAAGAACGCCCGTGTCAGAGCAGCGAAGTAGTCCACCTTTTGGTCGTCGTCGAGCTGGTCGAGAAGATGTATCAGCCTCTTTACAAATTTATAGTAGTCTTTGTTATCACCATTGAATTTCGCGGCCATCCTGACCTGATCTCCGTAACAATGAAAGGTGCCGGTCAGGTAGCGCTTCATTTTATACCAAAACAAATACGTCGGCATATGAACCGCAATTTCAATGGCGTTCTTGGCTGCCCCAACCGCTAAAACCGGGTCCGAAAAGATAACCGCCTGCATCAGGTCCCAAAAACCGTCGCCGGCGTATTTTTTCAAATCCTCGTCTTTCATCAAAGCTGCCAATTTATTTATTTGGTCTTCAAGCAAATCTTACACCTCCAAACCTATTCAAACGCAACCAGCAGTTTCTTCGCCAACTTCTCACCTGCGTGGATGCGAAGATAGCTCGCTGCCTGCCCGGCGAAGCGATGTGTTTTGACGGTATCCAGCTCGGCGAGAGCTATGATCCTGAGCTCGCCGTCATGGTCGAGGGCGAACTCTCCCCAGTCGCCCTCATTGTCGGCCTGATAGCGGTAAGTATCCTGCGGCGTGCGCTCAATGTGCACAGCGTGCAATACTCCAAGCTCGACCATCCCCAGCGTGAGCTTTTCCACGGCGCGGCGATATGCGCGCTCCGCCGTGCGCGGGCTGGATGCCTCGAACGCTATTGCCAGCTCCTCAAAGCTCAAGCGCTCGCTCAGCGGCGCGACCCGCCCGCAGGTCATGCATATGGCACAGCGCTTTTCCAGGAGCGTCTGCTCGTGGAAGCTCAGCTTTGTAAACGCCTGCCTCACCTTCTCCGCCAGTATCCCGCCATGCAGCACGCTCACATAGTCCCAGGTACAGCTCGCCTCGGCGTCGCTCTCAAGAGATGAGACGCTCAGCGTGAGCTGCGCCGTCTTCAGAAATCTCCCCGCGGCCGCTTCCGAGCAGCCGCGTTTTTTTATGAACTCCCTTTGCGAATCTCCCTGCGTCGAGCCATACATGAGCGCGGCCATCTGCCGCACAGCCTTGTACTCGTCAAGGCCCGAAAACGAGCCGGCCTCCTCGAGCATTCGCGCTCTGAGCAGCGCATTTTGCACGTCATGGTGGACAAAGGTCTCAAAACGCGACCCTATGCGCGGATCAAATCTCTCCCAGCGCTCGAGCATCGCGGCGGCGCAGGCGAGCTTGTACTCCAAGAGCGTCTCCGCGTCAAATGCCCGTTTGCCGAGAAATCTGCGCATGCGCTCGTTGAGCGACGGCTCGTAGAAGTGCAGGAATGCCGCAAAGCCCTCGCTCTCAGGCTCCGGCGGCGGGTCGAGTTGAAATGCCCGCTCGGCTTCCCTGAGCGTCAGCATTTTCGCTCTGCCTCAGCACGCAGCGCCTCCTGGGTCATCTCGGACTCATAGGATGCACGGGCGTAATTCGCATCGGTCAGTGCGCGCTGGAGCTTGTCCTTGGCCAGCTTACGCATGGCGTCCGCCGTGGCCTCGTCGAGTCTCCCGCGGCGCTGGCTCTGCAAAATGGTGTTGAGCCGTCGGTTGTATATCGCTTTCAGCGGGTGGTCGCCGGCGAGCTCGCGCTGCCCGCGCCCTCGCATGGCCCCGACCTGGCGGCACGTTCTGCCGCGTGCGTCGCCGGGAGCAAGCCCGCCGCAATACTTCGTGCGGCGCGCGTCGAGCGTGAGGAACCAGCGCCCGCAGACAGCGCATTTTCGCGGCGCGTGGCCGATGATGAGGCCCTCGTAAAAGTCCGAGCGCAGCAGCCCGACGAACGAGACATAGTTCATCCGGCGAAGCAGCTGCGGCGGCTCGCCTGCCGAGGCGTACTGCACAGAGGCGTTGGCCAGCGCCATCAGGCTGTCCTTTGAGGCGGTGAAATGCTTGCTGAACGCTGCAGCGAGGCCGTCCGGCGTCCGCTCCACCTCATCCGCGTTTAATGCCTCGGCCAGGGCCGTCATGGCCCGCTTGTACTCAGCGAGCGAGAACGCAAGCTGCGCGAAGACCGGCGCTATCTTGCTCAGCAGCGCGCCCTTGCGCAGGCCCGGCTCCTGCGCCGCCGCAAGGCCCCGTGTGAGCATGGCCATGTTGAGCGCGCGCACCTGTTCGATGGCCTCCGGCGTGAAAGCGTCTGCAATGCCTGGCGCGTAAAAGCCACGGTCCAGGTGCGAAAACGGCTCCATCTCAAGCATGGCATTGAGAAGTTGAAGCGCGGCCCCGCGCGCCCTCTCCAGAAGCTCATCCGTCACGCTCAGCATCCCGAGCGCCGCGATGAACTCGTTGAGCACACGACACGGCTCGGTAAGCGACGCAATCATAGTGTCCGGAATATTCAAAGCCTCGCACCCCAGCGTGCCCGTCGGAACGGAACGTCCTTCATATGTGACAGTATCCCGCCCAAATTCCAGTGTCAGCAGGTTGTGTTCCATCATACCCTCCATGGGATTTTTTCTCATTGTATCATATGTCATGTTTTTTGAAAACGGCCTGTCATGCTGTTTGCCGTGTTTTTCGCGTATTCCTCATATTACTGGTGGAGGGCTTGACCCTTACAACGAATTTGGAGGTATGCGAATGACAAACTACAGCGTGTTGAGACACGCGGTGCCGCTTGATGAGGCGGCGGAGAGGTACGGAACGGTCCGGCGTGGCTTTATGCTCTGCCCGTTCCATGCAGACAGAGTGCCGAGTTTGAAGCTCTACGGCGACCACTTCCACTGCTTCGGCTGCGGATCACATGGCGACGTGGTCGACCTGACGGCGGGTCTGCTCGGCTGCTCAAAGTCCGAGGCAGCGCGGCGGCTTGAGGTGGACTTCAGCTCAGGCTCGGCACGCCCCCGCGGGCTCGATGCCTGCAAGCGCGAGCTCGATCGCTGCCGGCAGACGCTCGCACCGAGGACTAAACATGAGGACATCGGAGAAGAATACGCCGAGGCTTGCAGGCTCGGTGAGTGGACGGGATACCTGCTCGAGGTTGGCGCAAGCGGAGCGGAGACACGGCGGATTGAGCAGGAGACTGCACGTTTGATGGAGGCCCGCGATGGTTGAGTTTCCCGAATGGTACGACGGCAAGAACGTCAATGAGGTCAAGTTCTGCGAGGAATTCCTCAAAATCCACCCGATGAAGAGCGTGAACGGCACCTTTTTCACGGTCGAGGGTCGCGTCACGGACGAGGACGCGCTGCGGCGAGAGATTTACGAGAGGCTCAAGCCCTTCTTCCAGGCCGGTATCACAAAGCGCGTGGCGAACCTGCTCGAAGCCCTGCGGCTCGAGGTCTACGCGCCTGACCTGCCTATCCAGCGCGACCGCATCCACGTCGCGAACGGCACGCTCTTCCTCGACGGGCGCTTCAGCGCGGAGCGCGAGTTCTGCCGCAACCGGCTCCCTGTGGCCTACAACGAGGGCGCGGCGGCTCCGGAGACTTGGCTCAAGTTTCTCGGCGAGCTGCTCTACCCCGAGGACATCCCGACGCTGCAGGAGTTCATGGGCTACTGCCTGCTGCCGACCACGAAGGGGCAAAAAATGCTGATGCTCATCGGGCGCGGCGGCGAGGGCAAGAGCCGCATCGGGTTGGTGCTCCGCGCATTGCTCGGCACAAACATGGCGACGGGCAGCATCTCAAAGATCGAAACCAGCCGCTTCGCCCGCGCCGACCTGGAACACGAGCTGGTCATGCTCGACGACGACATGAAGCTCGAGGCCCTGCCGCAGACGAACTACATCAAGGCCATCGTCACCGCCGAGCTGCCCATGGACCTCGAGCGCAAGGGCCAGCAGAGCTACCAGGGCGACCTGTACGTCCGCTTCCTGGGCTTCGGCAACGGCTCGCTCAAGGCGCTCTATGACAGGAGCGAGGGCTTTTTCCGGCGGCAGATCATCCTGACGACGAGGCCGAAGGCCGCGGGCCGCACGGACGACCCCTTCATCGCCGAGAAGATGTGCGCCGAGTCGGAGGGCATCTTCCTCTGGTGCCTCGAGGGCCTACGGCGGCTCATTGCAAACGGCTACAGCTTCACGCTCAGCGAGCGCGCCCGCGGGAACATGGCCGAGGCGGTGAGCGACGGCAACAACGTGGTGGATTTCATGAGATCTGAGGGCTACATACGGCTCAAGGCCGACGCGGAGGCGAGCAGCCGGGACATCTACGCCGTGTACAAGCTCTGGTGCGAGGACAATGCACTCAATCCGCTCTCACCGCGCAGTCTCAGCGCGCATCTCATCGAGAATCAGGAGGTCTACGGGCTCGAACCCACGAACAAGATCTATCTGCCCGGCGGCCGCCGCGTTCGCGGGTTTATGGGTGTGGAGCTGCTCCAGCGCGCGATGTGAATCCGAGTTCAAACCTTGCGTACAAGCGTACATATGTACGCTCGTACACGGGAAACCAACTCAGTGACGATTTTTTGAAGAAACCTGAAGAAGCCGAATCAGAAGGCATCAAGCCAGATCAAGGTATAAACCCCGCTCAGGATGCGGAAACTATTGCCAAAAGGAGCTGGTTTGCGCTTGCAGATAGATATATTGGATAATCAAAAAATCGTGGCTGTGTGGCTGACGAGGGCAGAACGCGATGACGAGTCAGTCATGGCGCGGCTCCGCTCACTGCGGTCCGAGTACAAGGCCAAGAAATATACTGTCGCCGAGTACCATTCCGGCAGCGGCGACCTGCACACGAGCGTCCTCGACCTGCTGGCGTACAATAAGCGCCGCATAGCCGAGCTGGATACCCAGCGCGAGAAAGCGGCCAAAGCCAAACACACCGAACGGATGAGGTGAAATGACGCCCCGGCCGCCTAAAAAGCGGCCGGGGCTGCCTCATCTTTATAACTTCTGCTTGCAGCGAAAGGAGCTGTGTGTTACAATGATATCAATAATACGCACACAATAAATAAATTACATTGATAGAAGTGGACCGTGCACAGTGAGTGACAGCGTCGGAATACTGCTTTACTCAGAACTTTTCCGGAGTCATGAACACCGTGACTGAAGCAAATCTTTCCGAAAATGAAACAGTTGCCCTGTGAGCTGCCGAGGATGTCTAGGCGGTTCAGAATTCAATCGTCTGTAATTTACAAATTTTCTACATATAACTGTCTGCCTGAAAGGGGGATACGCTATGAACACGGCTCAGTTTGCTTTGAACAAAGAATTGCTGGAAGCCGCTGAGATGTGTGACCTTGGCAAGGTCGAAGAACTGCTGAAACAGGACGCGGACCCTTTGGGCAGTCCGGATGAGCGTGACCCGGAAGAACACATTCTGGGGGAGCTGTTCTGTTCCTCCGTAGACGACGAAAAGCTGGCGGAGACAATGCCGGACTTGCTCCGCCTGTTTTTTACCTATGGGATGGATATTGCAGCCAGAAACATCCCGGCTGATTCCGAAGACAACATCAACCCGCTGTGGCACCTGGCCTTTGTAAATAACGAAGCCGGTATGAAAATGCTTCAGGTTCTTCTGGATCACGGGTTGGACTGCCTTTCCGCCGAGGTCCTGATCTCACACATCTTCACCGATATGGGATTATGCGACGGCTGCGATGTTGACGATGAATGGTGGAGGGAACGTTGGAGCTATGCTCTGAAAATGGTCATGCTTGCCGCGTCCTATCCGCCCATTCCGGCAGGCAGCACATACATCGCAGACTGTATTTCCCTTTCGGAAAACAATGCGGACAGGCTGATCGACTTCCGCAGCTGGAATCGTTTTACTTACGAGATCGATTTGTCCGCCTGCGACAACATGCCACATGGCCTGCGCAATGCGACCGTGCAGATAAAAGACGCAGAGACAAACGCAATCGTCTGGACAATGGTCATCTGAGAGAAGCCGGACCGGGACTATATATAAATGTCTGCTGTAAAGGAGGAGGCGCTGTGTCAGAGATTGAATTTACGATCAAGCCGTTGCAAGGCTACATCAAATATGCCAGTGCGGATTATACGCTTTGTACGATCGACATTGATGTCCGCGGCGACGGAGCTGCTCACCATTTCAAAAGCGAATGCAATGATCGCTGCCTGCGGAAGCTGATGTCCTCGATCTCTGACTTTCTTTCGGGAGAGGTGAAAGCGGGAGCAGAACTATATTTCTATATTCCGTGGATCGCCGGGCATCGTACCATGTATCCGTATTCGTTCAAAATCAGCGAAGACGGAAACAGCTGGTCTTTTCGATACAAACGCAACAGGAAGCATCGGGACGTTGACTTTGTTTGTGACCTGTCCCGGGACGATCTGATTGCTCTGAGAGACAGCCTTGCTGCGCAATATGCAAGGATTGATTGGGACTATCTTGGAAAAGCAAATCTCTTCACGTTTGTCTTCCCCGATGAGGAATATCAGTGGTGCTACTCCGCAAGAGTGCTTTGTGAATCCCTCAACCAGCTTTGCAAAGGGAAAAAGATACTTAAAATCTATGTGAGCGCCGCCAATTATGCGCATCCTTCGCGTATCAGCGAGAATTACTTGAATTATGATCTTGGCTCTCAGGTGATCCTGCAGCTTGAAGATGCCGTCGTTGATCTGTTGATTTACGCGTATGGCCTGTTTGCGTGGCGATATTTTAAGGCCCCGGAGTATGCCGCCCACGGCCCAACGCTGAAACATATTCAGGACGGTCGCAGCGAGTTCTGCGATATAGGCGATGCTTATGGTTTATTCAAGGCAGAATACGCAGATGTCCCGATAGAGCACGTTGCCATTATGGCGACAGATGATTGGGCGTGGACTGCAAGAGGCTTTGATGAGTCAAAGTTGGGAGAACCTGTTGAATTGCCGCAAGAGATCGTCTTTTATCTGAGCAGCAACCGCGCATTATCGTTTCGTGGCCTGGATGACGATTTTGCAATTGAGCTAATGGAGAGCACTTATGACAGATACACTTAAAATCGCCGGCTATTGCCGCATCTCCGTTGATGAGGAGCTTGACCGAGACAACACGTCCATTGAGAACCAGAAGGCCATCATCTCCGACTTCGTCGGGCACAAGTTCCCGGGCGCGGAGCTCGTATTCTACGAGGACCGCGACCGCTCGGGCTACACCTTCGAGCAGCGTGAGGGATATCAGGCCATGCGGCGGGAGCTCATGGCGCACAGGCTGGACATACTCGTCATCAAGGACTTCTCCCGCTTCTCTCGCCGCAACAGCCGCGGCCTGGTCGAGCTTGAGGACCTGCGCGACGCGGGCGTGCGCATAATCTCCATCGGCGACGGCATCGACTTCCCGAACGACGACGACTGGCTCAAGATCCAGTTCCAGTTCCTCATAAATGAGATGCCCGTCACGGACACGAGCAAGAAGGTCAAGAGCGTCATCCGCCGCCGTCAGGAGGACGGCAGGTGGATCTGCGCCGCGCCCTACGGCTATATCGTGAACAAGAAGCAGCAGTTCGAGGTCGTGCCCGTCGAGGCCGACATAGTTCGCCGCATCTACCGTATGTACATCGACGGCTGGGGCTACAAGAAGATAGCAAACTCCCTCACCGACGAGGGCATACCCACGCCGCGCATGGCCGAGCGCGAGCGCAAGATCGCCGAAGGCGAGGACTACCGCCGCAGCGTCAAGAGCGCGTGGAGCATCGCCACCGTCCAGGGCATACTCGACAACGACTTCTACATCGGTACGCTACGCCAGGGCAAGTACACCCGCGCCAAGATAAACGGCCGGGACATCCTGCGCGACGAGGTGGAGCAGATCGTCATCGAAAACCACCACCAGCCCATCATGGACTACCGCACCTTCGCCGCAGTCCGAGCCCTGCGCGAGAAGCGCGCGAAGTACAACTACCGCGGCGTCAAGATAAACGAGAACGTCTACTCCGGCTTCCTCGAGTGCGGCGACTGCGGCGCGCCCATGTTCGCGCTGGGCCGGCGCGACCTCAAGCCCGCCTACACCTGCGGCACCTATCACCGGCGCGGCACCGCCGGCTGCACTACCCACCACATCCGCGTGGACAAGCTCGACGAGCTGGTGAAGCTCTATGTGAAGAAGGTGCGCGACAACTCCGCGGAGATGCTCGAAAAACTCAACGCTGAGCTCGCGCGCGAGCCCGAGGACGTGGCGGAGACGGAGCGCAGCGCGGCGAACCTCGAGGACGTGCTGCTCGACGCTCAGGAGGAGCTCAAGGCCACGAAGCGCCAGCGCGTGCGCGACATCATGCGCCACCCTGAAAACGAGGCCGTGCTCGAGGCGACCTACGACGAGCTGGAAGCCGACCTCATGCGGAAGATAGAGGGCCTGCAGAGCCAGATAGAGCACGTCACGGACAGGCGCAACACCATAATCCGTGCAAACCGCGCCGCAAAGACGGCGATGGAGGTCTTCGACGACATCATCACGAAACCGCACCTCGAAAAGCAGGACCTGGAGCTCATAATCGAACGCATCAAGGTCTACGAGGACCGGGTCGAGATACAGCTCAAGGCCGACATAGACACGCTGCTGCGCCGCGGCGAGCTGCCGGAGCCGGACACGGAGCCCGTGACGGTGCTGCAGACCTCGACCCACCACCCGGACAGGACCATCAGCGCCAATGTTATCAATGAGGGCGACCCGCTGGAGATTTTTACAGATAAGGATGGGGAGGTCATTTTTAAGAAGTATTCCCCCATAGGCGAGCTCTCGGACTTCGCGGCGCAGATCTGCGATTCGCTGCACAAGTCCACCGACTGCATCGCCGCCGTTTGCGACAGGGATGCCGTTATCGCCGTCGCCGGGGGAGGCAGGAGGGAGCTCTTCGAAAAGCGTATCTCACCTGAGCTCGAACAGATAATGGAGTCGCGCCGCGTCTTCCGCCACGAAAGCGGCGGGGCCTGCGTCCCCGTCACCGACTCCGACAGCGGCTTCTGCGTCTCCGTCGCCGCCCCCGTCGTCTCCGAGGGCGACCTCATGGGCGCCGTCATCTTTGCCTCGCCCAAGAACGCCCCGCCCTCCGGCGACGTCGAATTCAAGCTCGCCCAGACCGTCGCCGCCTTCCTCGGCAAGCAGATGGAAAGCTGAACGGCACTTCCCCCTCCCCGCGCCTTGCGCCGGAGAGGGGGATGGTTTATAATGTCCCCGAAAGGCTGGTGCGGCATGGAACTTTCCGCTTTCTTCCCGGGTGTCTGGGACAAACTGAACGACACACAGCGGCGCGCCCTCACGGCGGCCGCCTCGCCACGCCGCCTCGCGCAGGGGGAGCTGCTCCACGGCGCGGGCGCCGAGTGCCTGGGCCTGCTCGCCCTGCAAAGGGGCAGGCTCCGCGCATTCATGCTCTCCGAGGCCGGGCGCGAGATCACGCTCTACCGCCTCTTTGAGCGCGATATCTGCCTCTTTTCCGCCTCCTGTATGGTGCGGAGCCTGCAATTCGATATCTCCATCGAGGCCGAGCGGGATTCGGAGCTCCTCGTCATCTCCCCGGAGGTATACCGGCGCGTGATGGAGCAGTCTGCGCCCCTCGCCAACTACACGAACGAGCTCATGGCCTCCCGCTTTTCCGAGGTCATGTGGCTGGTGGAGCAGGTGCTCTGGAAGAGCTTCGACCGCCGCCTGGCGGCCTTCCTGCTGGAGGAGTCGGCGCTGGAGGGCGGGCCGGAGCTCGGCCTGACGCACGAGCGCATCGCCGCCCACCTCGGCACGGCGCGGGAGGTCGTTACGCGGATGCTGCGCTATTTCCAGGCCGAGGGGCTCGTGAGCCTCTCCCGCGGGGCGCTGCGCATAGAGGATGAGGCGGGGCTGGAGGCCCTGGCCGAGCAGGGGAGGCGAGAGGCATGAAAAGCTGCTACATAGTCGCGGCGGCAGAGCTCGCCCCGGAGCGCCTGCGCCCGGAGCCCGGCGACATGCTCATCGCGGCCGACGCGGGGCTCCTGCATCTGGAGCGCCTGGGCCTTGCGCCAGACCTCGCGCTCGGAGACTTCGACTCCCTCGGTTACGTGCCGGAGGCGCCGCAGGTGGAGGTCTGCCCCGTGCGCAAGGACGACACGGACACGATGGCCGCGCTCCGGCGCGCGCTGGAGCTGGGATACCGCCGCGCGCTCATCTTCGGCGGCCTCGGCGGGCGGCGCTTCGACCACTCTCTGGCAAACGTCCAGGCCCTGGCCTGGGCCGATGCGAACGGGCTGGAGGCCTGGCTCATAGGCCGCTCCTGCGCCCTGACGGCGCTCTCGGACGGGGCGGAGCTGCGCTTCGACGCCCGCTACCGGGGGGACTTTTCCGCCTTCTGCCTCGGCGGGCGCGCCGAGGGCGTCTTTGAAAGGGGCCTGAGCTACGGCCTGGAGGACGCGGAGCTCACGCCGGATTTCCCCCTTGCGGTCAGCAACAGCTTCACGGGCGAGCCCGCGAGCATAAGCGTGACGCGAGGGCGGCTCATAGTCTACTGGCAGGACGACCCGGCGCTCCCCCTGCCCGAGCGCAGGTACATTAAATGAAAAAAGCCTCTATCTGAGAAGGCCTCGCCTTCTCAGATAAGCAAAAAAGCCGCCCCTCGGGGCGGCTTTTTACGCTTTATTTGTTCTTTGCGGCCTTGCGCTGGATGAGCTTCACGAGCTCGACTATGGGGATGACGCTCACGGCAAAGCAGAGGGCCACGGCGTACTCGGCAAAGTCCACGGGCGCGAACTCGAAGGCATTCGCCAGGAAGGGCACCTCGCAGACCAGCGTGGTCGCGGCCAGGCTGCCGAGGGCGGCCCAGTTGAGGGTCTTGTTCATGCTGTGCAGGGTGAAGAGGCTGCCGCGCTGAGAGCGCATGTTGAAGCTGTGGCAGATCTCCGCCATGCTCATGGTGAGGAAGGCCATCGTAGTGCCGTCCGCGCTGTTGGCGATCTCCCAGACGCCGGACTCCATGAAGTGGCCGACAAAGTAGCTCGCCAGGGTGAGCAGGGAGACGACTATGCCCTGATAGGCTATGTCTGCGCCCATGCCGCCGGCGAAGACGCCGGCCTTCGCGTCGCGCGGCTGGCGGCGCATGATGTCCCGCTCCGCCTTCTCCATGCCCAGGGCCAGGGCGGGGAAGCAGTCCGTCACGAGGTTTATCCACAGCAGATGCACCGGCTCCAGGATGGTGAAGCCCAGAAGCGTCGCCGCGAAGATGCTGATGACCTCCGACATGTTGGAGCCCAGCAGGAACTGGATGGCCTTGCGGATGTTGTCGTATATCCTCCGGCCCTCCTCGACGGCGCCGACGATGGTGGCGAAGTTGTCGTCCGCGAGGACCATGTCCGCGACGTTCTTGGTGACGTCCGTGCCGGTTATGCCCATGCCGACGCCGATGTCGGCGCTCTTGATGCTGGGCGCGTCGTTGACGCCGTCGCCGGTCATGGCCGTGACCATGCCCGCGCGCTTCCAGGCCGTGACTATGCGGGTCTTGTGCTCGGGCTGGACCCTCGCGTAGACCGAGATGCCGCGGAAGCGCTGCTCAAATTCCTCGTCGTCCATGGCGTCAAGCTGGCTGCCGGTGACGGCCTCGGAGGCGTCCTTCAGGATGCCAAGCTCCTTGGCGATGGCGACGGCGGTGTCGATGTGGTCGCCGGTTATCATGATGGGGCGGATGCCCGCGCCGCGGCACTCCTCTATGGCCGCCTTCACCTCGGGGCGGACCGGGTCTATCATGCCCGTGAGGCCGACAAAGCAGAGCTCCTGCTCCAGAGCCTCGGGGGAGAAATCCTCCGGGGCCTCTTTCCACCAGCGGGCGGCGGCGGCCAGAACGCGCAGCGCCCTGTCGGCCATGTCCTTGTTGGCGGCGAGTATCTCGCGGCGCTTTTCCTCCGTCATGGGACATACTTCGCCGTGGTCGAGGTAGGAGACGCACTTTTTGAGCACCTCGTCCGGCGCGCCCTTCGTATACTGCACGACGCTGCCGCCGGAAGCGTGGACCGTGCTCATCATCTTGCGCACGCTGTCGAAGGGCGCCTCGCCAATGCGCGGGGCGCAGGCCTTGAGCTCATCCTTGTCGAGCCCCAGCCCGTGCGCCCAGTTCACAAGGGCGCACTCCGTCGGCTCGCCGACGGCCTGGCCGTTCTCGTCCTCCTCCGCGTCGGAGCAGAGGCTCATCGCCGTGGCGAGCAGCTGGGTATCCGGGCCGAAGCTGTCCACGACGGTCATCTTGTTCTGGGTGAGGGTGCCGGTCTTGTCGGAGCAGATTATCTGCGCGCAGCCCAGGGTCTCGACGGCGGTGAGCCGCCTGATTATGGCGTTGCGCTTCGACATGTTGGTGACGCCTATGGAGAGCACGACGGTGACGACCGCAGCAAGGCCCTCCGGTATGGCCGCGACGGCCAGGGACACGGCGACAAGGAAGCTGTCCAGGATGACGTCCCCCGTGAAGCCGCCCGCGCGCAGCACCTGCACGCCGAAGATGACGACGCAGATGCCCAGGACCAGCCAGGTGAGTATCTTCGAGAGCTGGCTGAGCTTTATCTGCAGCGGGGTCTGGCCCTGCTCGGCCCGGGAGAGCGCGTCGGCTATGCGGCCCATCTCGGTGTCCATGCCCGTGGCGGTGACTACGGCGCTGCCGCGGCCGTAGACGACGGTGCTGCCCATGTACATCATGTTCTTGCGGTCGCCCAGCGGCACGTCGGGCGCGGAGCCGGGGTCCAGGATGTCGATAAACTTCGTGACGGGGACGCTCTCGCCCGTCAGCGCCGCCTCCTCTATCTTGAGGCTCGCGCTTTCGAGCAGCCTGCCGTCGGCCGGCACGGCGTCGCCCGCCTCAAGCAGCACGATGTCGCCCACGACGAGCTCCGCCGAGGGCACGACCGTGACCTTGCCCCCGCGCAGCACCCGGCTCGTCGCCGCCGACATGGCCTGGAGAGCCTCTATGGCCTTTTCGGCCTTGTTCTCCTGGTAGACGCCCAGGGCGGCGTTCACGATGACGACGAAGAGGATTATTATGACGTCAGCCGGGCTCTCGTTCTGATAGATGGAGGTCACGGCGCTTATCGCCGCGGCGACAAGCAGGATGATTATCATGGGGTCCGCCATCTGCTTGAAGAACTGGCTGATAAGGGAGGGCTTCTTTGCGGCCTCCAGCTCGTTTCTGCCGTCGCGTTCGAGACGCCCTGCGGCCTCCTCGGCGCTCAGGCCCTTTTCGCTGCTGCCTACCTCGCGCAGTACGCTCTCAGCGTCCTCGCAATAGAACTTCAACGCAACCATCCTTTCTTTACATAAAGAAAAACTCATGGATAGGGTTATCCTATCCATGAGTCTTGTCATTTAATGCAAGCCAGGCGAAACCTCATTTTCCGCCATGCTGTTGACTTGCCTCCGCCCTTTGCGGAAGACTACTCCCTCACGGGTGTAGAGCATAGTACCACAACAGGCACGCCCTGTCAAGCTCCGGAAGCAAAACCCTCTTCGCTTTTGGGAAAAATGGTGGTAGAATAAGCGAAAAAGACTCTGAGAGGTGCCAGCAATGTACGAGAGGATAGTTCTGCCCAACGGCGCGAGGATAGTTTGCGAGCATATGGACGGGGTGCGCTCGGCCTCCCTGGGCATCTGGGTCGGGGCCGGCTCGCGCTACGAGAGATACTCCGAAGCGGGCAGCGCCCATTTCATTGAGCACATGCTGTTCAAAGGCACCTCGCGCTGGTCCGCGGCCGAGCTCGCCGAGCGGATGGACGCCGTCGGCGGGCAGATGAACGCCTACACCACGCGGGACAACACCTGCTTCTACGCCCGGGTGCTCGACACGCACCTGCCCCTGGCCACGGATACGCTCTGCGCCATGTTCTTCGACTCCCGCTTCGACGAGCAGGACGTGGAAAACGAAAAGGGCATAATCCAGGAGGAGATAGACATGTACGAGGACACGCCCGAGGACGTGGCGGCGGAGCGGCTCATCGCGGGCTGCTTCCCCGGCGCGCTGGGCAGGCCCGTCCTCGGGCGGAGCTCCAGCCTCGCGCGGCAGACGGGCGAGAGCCTGCGCGCTTTCATGGCCCGGCACTACGCCGCGCCCCGGGTCGTCGCCGCGCTCTCGGGCAGCTTCACGGATGAGGACCTGCGGGAGCTCGCCCGGCGCTTTTCCGCCATGCCCGCGGCAAAGCCCAAAAAGCCCGAAAGATCGGCCTACCGCCCCTGCCTCACGCTCCGGCGCAAGGCCACGGAGCAGAACCAGCTCGTCTTCGGTTTCCCCGGGCTTGAGACGGCAAGTTCCGAGCGTTTCGCCCTCCAGCTGCTCTCCGGCATCCTGGGCGGCAACGCCTCCTCGCGCCTTTTCCAGAGCGTGCGGGAAAAGCACGGGCTTTGCTATTCCATCTACTCCTTCACGGCGGGCTTTGAGGACACGGGCCTCTTCGCCGTCGCCGCCGCGACGAACAGGGACACCGAGGCGCGCGCCCTCGGCCTCATCATGGACGAGCTGCGCCGCCTCCTGGACGGGGGCGTGACGGAAGAGGAGCTCTCCCGCGCAAGGGAACAGGTCAAGGCCACCATACTCATGAGCCTCGAATCCACGGGTTCGCGCATGAACCGCCTGGGCTATGGCGAGCTCTTCCTCGGCGGCGCGCTCTCGCCGGACGAGCTCATTGAGCGCTACGACGCCGTGACGGGGGAGGAGGTCCTCGGCCTTGCGCGCCGCCTGCTCGCCCCTGAGACCATGTCCTTCTCCGCCGCGGGCCGCGTCGCGCCCGAGGAGGAGTACCGCCGCATCCTGGGCCTGTGAGCGCCGGAGCCTGCTTCGACAAGCTAAAATAAAAGACCGCCGGAAGGCGGTCTTTTATTATTTCAAAACGGTGAATTATACTATCAAGTGCAACACTTTAGGGGGATAAAAAGAAGTTCATACAGGCCCATGGTAGAATGAAGTTACCACACCATCAAACCACCGGAGG
>UQUO01000007.1 GCA_900544295.1 uncultured Eubacteriales bacterium
TGGGAGAGGCGGGTGGGCCCCGAAACCTCACGGGGGCGCCACCACCCCAAAAGCGTTTTTCTTTGGGGCTCCACCCCGTTTCTTTGGGCAAGACCAAAGAAATGGGGTGGAACATGCAGCACAACCTAAAGTCCAGCAGAACAAACCGGCGAGTTCCGCCAACCCCCGTCAAAACCCACCACCTGAAAGGCGCCCGCACTGCCGGCACATTTCACTCCGGCATGAGCTCCTCATCCAGCCAAGTGTCGTGCTCTCCGAGCTTCCTGGTAAAGATCCTCGCGCTGTCCTCAGGATATTTGTTCTGGTGGAACTTGAAAACCACCTCGTCCGAGCCTGGCAGGCGGCCGATCACTTCAATTTTCCCCCTCGGATGGCTCATGGCGTAGCGGACGGCCTTGCCAAGACCGTTCTGCATTGACTTGGCCCCGTCCACAATGCCTATGCCCTCTGCCAAAGGCACCTGAAAGCGGCCCTTGACGCCGCGCACAGGGCGGCACTGGAAGATGTAGTAGGGCGCGACATTCATCGCCGTGAGGCCCGCGAGCAACGCGCCGAGCACCTCCGGCCTGTCGTTAACCCCGCGCAGGAGCACGGTCTGGTTGCGCACCTGCACGCCGCGGCTGAGCAGCTCCCAGACGGCTCTGCGCGCCTGCGGCGTCAGCTCCCGCGGGTGGTTGAACTGCGAAACGACCACCAGGGCTTTCTCTTTAGCATAGCGCTCGAACATGTCCAGCAGCTCCGGGTCGCCGTAAATGCGCTCAGGCAGCGTCACGGGGAGCCTGGAGCCGAAGCGGATGAAGTCTAGGTGGTCGATGGCGCAAAGCCCTTCCAAATAGCGCTCAATAACGCTGTTCGGGTTCATAAGTGAATCGCCGCCGGATATGAGGACGTTTGTGACCTCCTCGTGCTCCGAGACGTAGGCTATGGCCTCATCCGCAACGCGGTTCAGCTCGTCCACCGTCAGCCCGACCATGCGCTTGCGAAAACAGTGGCGGCAGTACATGGCGCACTGGTTGGTCGAGAGCAGCAGCACCGTGGGCGGGTATTTGTGCTGAAGGCCCTCTAACTTGGTGTTCGAGGCCTCGCCGCTGGTGTCGAATTCTCCGTCGGGGTCCATCTCATCGGTCGAGGGTATGCACATCCTGGCAATGGGGTCATCCGGGTCCGAGGTGTCTACAAGGGAAAGGTAGTAAGGCGTTATCATCATCGGAAAACGTTCTGCTATCTCTTCTCTTCTGGCGGCCTCCTCCGGTGACAGCCCAAGCTTCTGCACAAGCCCGTCCATGCTCCTGACGCCGTTCTCCAATTCCTTCTGCCAGCTCATAGCTGCACCTTCTTTCATTTGTGATTTAAATAAGTAATATTATACCACAAATCAATCATCCATGCAAGCGCCGATTACTGTTGAAATATACGAAATCCCGGGTTATAATCAAGGCAAAACAGACAAAGAACGGTGGGATTTTAGTGGATACGCGGTGTTTTGAGCTGTGCGGAGAGCGTGAATTGAGCCCCCGCCGAACCTTCGACTGCGGACAGTGCTTCCGCTGGAACGAGGGCGGGGACGGCAAATATCGCGGCGTGGCCTCGGGCCGGGCGGCTGTGGTCTGGACTGAGGGCGGCAGCGCGTGGATAGAGTGCGCGCCGGGAGATATTGATTTTTGGCGCGAATACCTGGACATGGAGACGGACTACGAGGCCGCGCGCAGGAGCATAGAAGTCTGCGACTACCTGCGCGACTGCGCGGCCTACGGCGAGGGCATACGCATCCTGCGTCAGGACAGGTGGGAGGCGCTGTGCTCCTTCATCATCTCCCAGTGCAACAACATCCCGCGCATAAAGGGCATCGTGGAAAAGCTCTGCGCCCTGTACGGCGAGCCGGTGGAGGCTCCCTGGGGCGAGGCGCGTGCCTTCCCGGCGGCGGAACGCGTGGCGGAGCTGGAGGAAATTGACCTCGCGCCCCTGCACGCGGGCTACCGGGCGCCCTACATACTCGCCGCCGCCCGCGCCGTAGCGGCGGGGGAGCTGGACCTGGAAAAGACGGGACTTTTGCCCTGCACCGAGGCCCGCGCGGAGCTGAAGAAACTAAACGGCGTGGGCGACAAGGTCGCCAACTGCGTCGTGCTCTTCGGCCTGCACCAGCTTGACGCCTTCCCCGTGGACGTGTGGATAAAAAGGGCCCTGGCCGAGAACATGCCGGAAGGCTTCGAGCCATCGTCCCTCGGCAAATATGCGGGCCTCGCGCAGCAGTATATGTTCTATCACGCCCGCGAGACGGCCTCCGGCCGCTGAGAGGCTCAAATGCAGATAAACCGGGATAACAGTCAAAAAGCGCAGGCCGCGGCCCGCGCTTTTTTCTGTTTCCGATACGCCGGAATGGGGCGGAAATGGTTGACTTGGGGCGCGGCTGTGATAAAATATGAGGAATAGCAAAAACCAAATCTTTTGCGGAGGTGCGTTTCATATGAATCGTTTTGGCAGCTTTTCCGAGCGCTTTGTCGGCGAGGGCCTGACCTTTGACGACGTGCTGCTTGTCCCGGCGGAGAGCAGCGTCCTGCCGCCGGACATCGACCTGTCCACGAATCTGACTAAGACCATCCGGCTCAACACGCCCATAATGAGCGCGGCCATGGACACCGTGACGGAGTACCGCATGGCCATCGCGATCGCGCGTGAGGGCGGCATCGGCGTCATCCACAAGAGTATGCCGATAGACGACCAGGCCGAGCAGGTGGATATGGTCAAGCGCTCAGAAAACGGCGTCATCACGAACCCCTTCTACCTCGGGCCGAACAACACCCTTGGCGAGGCGGACGCCCTCATGGCAAAGTACCGCATATCCGGCGTGCCTGTAGTGGATACGGACGGGCGTCTCATCGGCATCATCACGAACCGGGATATGAAGTTCGAGGAGAACATGGACCGCCTTATCAGCGAGGTCATGACCAGCGAGGGCCTCGTGACCGGCCGCGAGGGGACGACGCTGGAGGAGGCCAAGGATATCCTCCGTCGCCACAAGATCGAAAAGCTGCCGATAGTTGACGACAACTTCCGCCTCAAGGGCCTCATCACCATAAAAGATATCGAGAAGGTCGTGAAATACCCGAACTCCGCGAAGGACAAGCACGGCCGCCTGCTCTGCGCCGCAGCCATCGGCGTGACGAACGACATCCTTGACCGCGCGGGCGCGCTGGTCCAGGCGGGCGTGGACGCCCTGGTGCTCGACTCGGCGCACGGCCACTCTGCTAACATCATGCGCTGCGTCGGCCTCGTGAAGAACGCCTTCCCCGAGGTGCAGCTCATAGCCGGCAACGTCGCCACCGCCGAGGGCACCGAAGCGCTCATAAAGGCGGGCGCGGACTGCGTCAAGGTCGGCATCGGCCCCGGCTCAATCTGCACGACGCGCGTCGTCTCCGGCATAGGCGTGCCGCAGATAACTGCAGTCCTCGAAGCCGCCGCGATGGGCGACAAGTACGGCATCCCCGTCATAGCCGACGGCGGCATCAAGTACTCGGGCGACATCGTCAAGGCGCTCGCCGCGGGCGCGAGGGTCGTCATGATGGGCTCCATGCTCGCCGGCTGCGAGGAGAGCCCCGGAGAGAGCGAGATCTTCCAGGGCCGCCAGTTCAAGGTCTACCGCGGCATGGGCAGCATTGGCGCGATGCAGAAGGGTTCGGGCGACCGGTACTTCCAGTCCGGCTCGAAGAAGCTCGTCCCCGAGGGCGTCGAGGGCCGCGTGCCCTACAAGGGACCTGTGTCCGATACCATCTTCCAGATGATGGGCGGCCTGCGCTCCGGCATGGGCTACTGCGGCTGCCCGAACATCGAGGCGCTGCGCACCAAGACCAAGTTCGTCCGCATAACCGGCGCTGGCCTCAAGGAGAGCCACCCGCACGACATCTACATCACGAAGGAAGCCCCGAACTACACCATGAACCCGCAGGGCTGAGCCCCGCGGCGCGGAAACGGAGGGTGCAATGGACGAGAACGTAGCAAAGCTCAAAGACTGGATAGCGGAGAGCGACAATATCGTGTTTTTCGGCGGAGCGGGCGTCTCCACGGAGAGCGGCATCCCCGACTTCCGCAGCGTGGACGGACTGTATAACCAGAAATGGGCCTACCCGCCCGAGACCATCCTGAGCCATAGCTTTTTCGAGCGCGACCCGGAGGAGTATTACCGCTTCCACCACGAGAAGCTGGTAGTGGACGGCGCAAAGCCGAACAGGGCGCACCTGCGCCTTGCGGAACTGGAGCAGGAGGGCAAGCTCAGGGCGGTCATCACGCAGAATATCGACGGGCTGCATCAGGCGGCGGGCAGCAAAAACGTGCTGGAGCTTCACGGCAGCATCCTGCGCGCCTACTGCTCCCGTTGCCGCAAGCCCTACCCAGCCTATGAGATGAACCACTGCCAGGGCGTCCCGCGCTGCACCTGCGGCGGAGTCGTGCGCCCGGACATCGTGCTCTACGAGGAGCCGCTGGACATGGACGTCATGGAGCGCGCCGTGCGCTATATCCGCGACGCGGAGGTGCTCATAATAGGCGGCACGTCCCTGGGCGTTTATCCCGCGGCGGGGCTGATCAATTACTACCGCGGCCGGAAGATGGTGCTCGTGAACCTCTCGGAGACGCCGTATGACAGGTACGCGGACCTCATAATCCACGAGAAGATAGGGCAGGTGTTTTCCGCAGTATGAGCCGCACGAACGTACTCGGCGTGGAATTCGACAATGTGACGATGCAGGAGGCCGTGGAGCGCGCGCTGGAGCTCATATCCGCGCGCAGCTGCGCGTACTGTGCCACGCCGAACCCTGAGATAGTCATGCTCGCCAAGGAGGACGCGGCGCTGCGCGAGGCCCTCGCGGGCGCAGATATGGTCCTGCCGGACGGCGCGGGCATAGTCAAGGGCGCGGCCATACTGGGCCGGCCCATGAAGCAGAAGGTGCCGGGCATAGACTTCGCCTGCGGCGTCATGGCGCAGCTGGCGGAGCGCGGAGGCAGCGTGTACCTCTTCGGCGCGAAGCCCGGCGTGGCCGAGGCCGCGGGCCAGACGCTGAAAGGGATGTTTCCCGGCCTGGTAATAAGCGGCACGTCGGACGGCTATTTTTCGGACGACGGGCCTATAATAGAGAAGATAAGCGCCGCCGCGCCGGATATGCTGCTCGTCTGCCTGGGCGCGCCTAAGCAGGAGCTTTGGATGGCGAAGATGGCGGGAAAGCTGCCCCTGGGCCTGATGGTCGGCCTGGGCGGGAGCCTGGACGTGTTCGCGGGCACGGTGAAACGTGCTCCCGTGGCCTGGCAGAAGCTCGATTTGGAGTGGCTGTACAGGCTTATAAAAGAGCCGCGGCGCATAGGCCGCATGATGAAGCTGCCCCTCTTCGTGCTGGAAGCGGCCGGGGAGAGGCTGAGAGGTAAGTAAAATGGCAGATAAGGGCAAGCTCATAGTGCTCGAAGGCATAGACGGCAGCGGCAAGTCCGCGCAGTATCGCCGCCTCAAGGCCCGTTTCGAGCGCGAGGGCATAGATTGCCGGACGATAGTTTTCCCGCGCTACGAGCAGGAGTCCTCGGCGCTCATACGTATGTATCTCGAAGGCCGCTTCGGCAAAAACCCCTCGGACGTCGGCCCCTGTGCAGCCTCCATCTTCTACGCTGTGGACAGGTACGCCTCGTATATGACCGACTGGGGAGAGTATTACCGCTCCGGAGGCGTCGTGCTTTCGGACCGGTACACCACCTCCAACGCTGTACACCAAGGCGCCAAGCTGCCCGAGAGCGAGCAGCCCGCCTTTTTCGACTGGCTGTACGATTTGGAATATGTTAAACTCGGCCTGCCCAGGCCCGACCTCGTCGTCTACCTCGACGTGGACCTGGAGACCTCGCTGGAGCGTATGAAGCACCGTCAGGAGAAGACCGGCAAGGACGGGGATATCCACGAGAAGGACGTAGCCTACCTCGCTGCCTGCCTGGCCACGGGCTCACGCGCCGCCGAGCATTACGGCTGGAAGCGCGTGGACTTCAAGAAGGACGGGCAGATACGCGAACTTGACGAGAAGCACGAGGAGATATTCTCCGACGTACTCGCCGCGCTGTGAAGGAGCAAAAGGCTGCTCTCCGGCGCGAGATAAGGGCGCGCATCGCCGCGCTCCCGGAGGAATATCTGCGCGAGAGCGACGCGGGCATCCTCGAAAACGTCCTCAGCCTGCCGGAATTTTGCCGCGCGGGCGCGGTTTTCGCCTATCTCTCCGTGGAGCGCGAGTGCGATACTCGCCGCATCATAGACGCGCTGATGGAATCTGAGCGCGCCGTAGCCCTGCCGCGCAGCCGCCCGGGCGGGTCCATGGACTTCGCCCTGTATGACGGCCGCCTGGCGGAGGGGCTGTACGGCATCCCGCAGCCGCCGGAGGACGCGCCGGAGCTCAGACCCGGGGAAGGGGACCTCATCCTGGTCCCCGCACTGTGCTGTGACGCGGCGGGCGTCCGCCTGGGCCACGGCGGCGGCTACTATGACCGCTATCTTGCGGAACACCGCGCCGTAACAGCCTGCCTCTGCCGAGAGCGGCTGCTGCTGGAAAAAGTTCCGCGCGACTGGAACGATTTTGCCGTTGCCTGCGTCATAACTGAGCGGCGCATAATAAAAACAGGGCTCTGACGAGCCCTGTGCCTTGGACTAAGCCGCTTCAGCAGCAGCTGTTGCAGCAGTTACTGCTGCTCTCGCAGCTCGTGCTGCAGCCGCAGTTTCCGCCGCAGCAGAAGATGAGCAGGAGTATGATGATGATCCAGAAGCAGCTTCCGTTTCCATTTCCGCAGAACATTTAATCGACCTTTCTCCGCGCTATGTGATTTACCCGGGCCCGGCCCCGCGCGGGGGGCGGGCGAGGAGAGCTGTCTTCCTGTTCGGGGCGGTGCCGGCGCCGGTTCGCACCGTCTGAGCCATAATATGCCCGCCGCGGCAAACACGTTACTTGGGAGAACCGAGGAAAATGCAGAATAATTTTGACAAGCTCAATGAGATATTCGGCGTAGGCAAAACGGAGCCGGAGCAGAAGCCCGACACGGCCGCGGAGCCTGAAGCCCCAGCCGCCGGCGCGCCGGCGGAGGAGGGCGGGCAGGAGCACGGCCACGCAGACGACGAGACCAAGATCCTGCCCTCCATCAAGCCTCAGGGCGGGCTTTTCGGCCGCAAGCGCGCCAAGGAGGAGCAGCCGGAGCAGACCGGTGATGAGCAGCCCGAAGAGCAGGAGGAGCCCGAGCCTGAGGAAAGGTCCGCCCGAAATCCCCTGAAGTTCATTGACGACCTCATTTATGACCACTCTAAAAACAAGGACGAGGGTCAGGAGGGCGGAAAGGACGAGGAGCCGGAGGAGGACTTTGAGGACGAGCCCCTGGAGGAGCGGGACTTCATGCCCATCCGCCCGAGACGCGACGGTAAGACCGGCTGCCTTGGCGGGCTCATGTACTTCGTCTTTGTCATCAGCCTGAGCGTCATCCTGGCCTGTGTAGGCTGGATGGCGGCCTCGGACGTGCTGGCGCTCAATAAAGAATATACCGAAGGCACCGTAACGCTCCCGGAGAGCATCTTCACCGAGAAGGAGATAGAGGTCGAGAACGAGGACGGCAGCGTAACGCAGAAGACCGTCATGAGCGCGGACCTCGACTACGTTGCGAACGCGCTCAAGGACGCGGGCCTCATCGAATACAAGGGCCTTTTCAAGTTTTTCTGCCGGTTCACCGACGCGGATATCGACATGGACCCAGGCACCTATGAGCTCAATACCAAGTGCGACTACAACGCCCTGGTGCTCAGGATGCAGACGGCGTCCATCTCCATGGTGACGACGACCATAACCTTCCCCGAAGGCTATACCATGCAGCAGATATTTGAGAAGCTGGAGGAGGAGGGCATCTGCTCCGTCGAGGACCTCGAGGAGGCCGCGGCGAACTACGTCTACAATTATTCCTTCCTCGACTGGTCGGAGCCGGGCGAAGCGAGCCGCCTGGAGGGCTACCTCTTCCCGGACACCTACGAGTTCTATCAGGGCATGCAGGCGTCGAGCGCCATCAACAAGTTCCTGCTGAACTTCCACGGCAAGCTGACGGCGGATATGTACACGCAGGCGGACAACCTCGGCATCTCGCTGCACCAGGCTGTCATCATCGCCTCGATGATAGAGTCCGAGGCTGCGAACGACGAGGAGCGCGCGACCATCGCCTCCGTCATCTATAACCGTCTGGCCCAGGATATGCCGCTGCAGATAGATGCGACAGTCATGTACGCCCTGGGCGAGCACAAGGAGTACCTCACCGAGGAGGACCTCAAGGTCGATAGCCCGTATAACACCTATACGAACACGGGTCTGCCCGCCGGACCCATATCGAACCCGGGCCTCGCGTCACTCAACGCCGCCCTGAATCCGGCTAGCACGAGCTATCTGTACTACGCGCTCGACACCGAGACGGGCACGCACAAGTTCTTCACGAACTACAACGACTTCCAGGCTTTCACCGCCACCCAGGACTACACTGCGGGATAAGGAGCGATGCAGCTGTGAACTGCCCATATTGTGGCCGCCCGGCCGAAGACGGCTATATCTACTGCGGACACAAAAGCGGCAGCATCCTTTGGTACCCGGAGGGTGCGGACTACGCCGTTATCTACACGAAAAAGAACATCGCCCGCCACGGCGGAGTGGAGCTGGTCAAAAGCTCGTCCATGTTCGACGAAGCCGCCACAATGAACGTCTCCCTGTGCCGCGCCTGCGGCAAGGGCTTCTTCGACCTGAAGTCGGAAATAGAGCAAAGCGAATAATGCGCGAAGGGGCGGACGAGAAGTTCGCCCCTTTGATTATTTCGCACCAATTCGGGCTTGTTTTCTGCGTCTGGGTCGTATATAATGGTATAAGGGGTAGGATTTGCCTCGCCATTATGGAAAAACGGAGATGTGATAAATGGAACTGCAGAATTTCGATAAGATCCTGGAGCGCGTTCCCAAAATGTCCCGGCCCATGCGCGTCATCCTTGCCGGTTCTGACGGCGAGAATATGCTCAAGGGCATCTTCGCCGCGCAGGAGAAGGGCCTTGTCCAGCCCGTCCTGGTAGGCGACAGGGCGAGGACTATCACCGTGCTTGAGCAGTTCGGCCTCGAGCGCGAGCCCTATACCATGGTAGATACGCCTCCCGGACACAATATAACCCAGGAGGCCATCGACATCATCAATGCGGGCGACGGCGATGTGCTCATGCGCGGCAACATCCCCACGCGTGACTTCCTCATGCCCGTGCTGGACAAGACCAACAAGCTCCGCACCGAGCGGCTCATGAGCCACGTCTCACTCGCCAGCCTGCCGGAGTACCCGAAGCTGCTGGCCCTGAGCGACATGACGGTCATCATAAAGCCCAACATGAGCCAGAAGAAGCAGATAATCCGCAACACTGCGGACGCGCTCAAGGCTTTCGGCTACGAGAACCCGAAGCTGGCCCTGCTGAGCCTGGTGGAGAAGGTCACCTTCCACATGCAGGACACGGTAGAGGCACAGCGCCTGGTGTCCGAGCAGAAGCAGCGCCCCTTCGCGGACTGCGAGCTCTGGGGCCCCATCGCCTACGACCTCATCCTCAGCAAAGAGGCCGCGCGTCTGAAGAATTACGACTGCCCCTGGTCCGGCGGCGGCTTCGACGGCATCATAGCCCCGGACCTGTCCACGGCAAACACCCTGGTGAAGAGCTGGCTCATCCACGCTCACGCCGTCACCTGCGGCGCGGTCGTCGGCGCCCGCGTGCCAATTGCTCTCACCAGCCGCAGCGCAAATGAGGAGGAGACCTACCTCTCCCTCGTCTTCTGCGCCGTCCTCGACGCCTGGCGCAAAAAGTGCAAGGCCGAGGGCCAGAGCTGAGAACATAAGCTTCCAGCGGGACCCTCCTACGGGAGGGTCCCGTTTTTTTCGCCCGCGCCTTGACAATTTTTGCTCCGGTGTTTATTATGAGTGAATACGGATATTTGTCCTTGGAGGTTATTTATGAAGGCATTTGGTCTCAATGAACTCAGGGAGATGTTCCTCTCCTTCTTTGAATCTAAGGGACATCTGCGCCTGCCCAGCTTTTCGCTCATCCCGCAGAACGACCCCTCGCTTTTGCTCATAAATTCCGGCATGGCGCCGATGAAGCCCTACTTCACCGGCGAGCAGACCCCGCCCCGCCGCCGCGTCTGCACCTGCCAGAAGTGCGTCCGCACCGGTGATATCGAGAATATAGGCAAGACCGCGCGCCACGGCACCTACTTCGAGATGCTCGGCAACTTCTCCTTCGGCGACTACTTCAAGCACGAGGCCATCGCCTGGAGCTGGGAGTTCCTGACGAGCCCTGAGTGGGTTGGCATCGACCCGGACCGGCTCTACCCCTCCGTCTACGAGGACGACGACGAGGCTTTCAACATCTGGCGCGACGAGATAGGCATCGCCCCGGAGCGCATATTCCGCTTCGGCAAGGAGGATAACTTCTGGGAGCACGGCACCGGCGCCTGCGGCCCCTGCTCCGAGATATACTATGACCGCGGCGAGAAATACGGCTGCGGCAAGCCCGACTGTACCGTCGGCTGCGACTGCGACAGGTATATCGAGGTCTGGAACAACGTCTTTTCCCAGTTCAACTCTGACGGCCAGGGCAACTATACCGAGCTTGCGCAGAAGAATATCGACACCGGCATGGGCCTTGAGCGCCTGGCCTGCGTCTGCCAGGGCGTGGACAGCCTCTTCGACGTCGATACCGTCATGAATATCACGCACAAGGTCTCGGAGCTGACCGGCGCGCACTACGGCGAGAGCCACAGGAACGACGTTTCCCTGCGCGTTATCACGGACCATATCCGCTCCGCCACATTCATGATAGGCGACGGCGTGCTGCCCTCGAACGAGGGCCGCGGCTACGTCCTGCGCCGCCTGCTGCGCCGCGCCGCGCGGCACGGCAAGTTCCTCGGCGTGAACGAGCCCTTCCTCTATAAGGTCTGCGAGACCGTCATAAACGAAAACCGCAGCGCCTACCCCGACCTCGTGGAGAAGCAGAGCTTTATTACCCGCGTCATCCGCACGGAGGAGGAGAGCTTTGCCCGCACGATAGACGGCGGCATGCGCATCCTCGCGGAGCTAATGGACGAGCTGAAAGCCAAGGGCGAGACCGTGCTCTCCGGCGCGGACGCCTTCAAACTCTACGACACCTACGGTTTCCCGCTGGACCTCACCGAGGACGTGCTGAGCGAGTCCGGCATGACCGCGGATACCGAGGGCTTCAACGCCCTCATGCAGGAGCAGCGCGAGCGCGCCAGGGCTGCGCGCGGCGATATCAGCGGCTGGTCGGGTCTCGACCTGGGCCTGGACGCCGTGCCGACCGTGTTTACGGGCTATGACAAGCTGGAGGACGCGGCGAAGGTGGAGGCCCTCGTGGTAGAGGGCGAGCTCTCCGGCGAGCTGCGCGAGGGAGTCGAAGGCACCGTCGTGCTGGACAGGACCCCGTTCTACGCCGAGATGGGCGGCCAGGTGGCCGACCACGGCGTCATAGAGGCCGAAGGCGTCACCTTTGAGGTGCGCGACGTACAGAAGACCAAAGGCGGCAAGTACCTGCACAGCGGTGTCCTGCGCTCCGGCGAGCTGAGGCTCGACATGGCCGTCACCGCGAAGGTGGACGCCGAGCGCCGCCGCGCCATCATGCGCGCACACTCCGCAACGCACCTGCTGCACGCAGCGCTGCGTCAGGTGCTGGGCGACCATGTACACCAGGCCGGCTCCCTGGTCGAGCCGGACAGGCTCCGCTTTGACTTCACGCACTTCTCCGCCATGACGGGCGAGGAGCTGCTTGAGGTCGGGCGCATAGTGAACAGCGAAATACTGCGCGGCGACGCCATCTCCATAGCGGAGATGGGCATAGATGAGGCCCGAGCCCAGGGCGCACAGGCGCTCTTTGGTGAGAAGTATGGCGAGGTAGTCCGTGTCGTGAAGATGGGTGGCTTCTCCAGCGAGCTCTGCGGCGGCACGCATATGGATAACACCGCCAAGATCGGCCCCTTTAGGATAGAGTCCGAATTCTCCGTCGCCTCCGGCGTGCGCCGCATAGAGGCCGTGACGGGCCTGGAGTTCTTCCGCGAGAACGAGGAGAACAACCGCCGCCTGCTCGAAATGGCGAACGTCCTCAAGTCCAGCCCCTTCGAGGTGGTGGAGAAAGCCAAGGCCGCAATGAGCGATCTGCGCGAGCTCAAGCGCAAGGTCGAGGCGCTGCAGGACAAGCTCCGTTCCGGCGAGCTGGACGGCTTCATCGCCTCTGCCAAGAAGGTGGGCGACCTGCGCGTCATCACCGCCACGCGCCCCGGCTCCACGGCGGACGAGATGCGCCGCGCGGGCGATTTCCTGCGTGACAAGGCGCCGAATCTCGTCGCCGTCTTCGCCGCTACGGAGGAGGACAAGATAACCTTCTTCGCCGTCTGCGGCAAGAACGCCGTGGAAAAGGGCGTCAAGGCCGGCGACCTCATAAAGCAGGTCACCGCCATGACCGGCGGCAAGGGCGGCGGCAAGCCCGACTTTGCCATGGGCGGCGGCAAGGATATGCTCATGCTGGATAACGCCCTCGCCATGGTGGATAACTTCGTGGCTATGAAGCTGGGACTTTTGAAGGAGGATAAGTAAAATGGAAGACTGCCTTTTCTGCATGATAGCGAAAGGGGATATCCCCTCGAACAAGGTATATGAGGACGAGAGCGTCCTGGCCTTCCGGGATATCAACCCCCAGGCCCCCACGCATATCCTCGTCATCCCGAAAGAGCACATCGCGGACTCCGCCGCGCAGATAACAGCGGAGAACTCCGCCGCAGTGGCGCACATTTTCGAGGTCATAGCCAAGATAGCCGCCCAGGAGGGCCTGGACGCCGGATTCCGCGTCATCACGAACTCCGGCAAGGCCGCCGGCCAGACCGTGCCGCACCTGCATTTCCACATCCTCGCCGGCGAGGACATGGCCGAAAAACTCATCTGATTTGGCTGAACAGAAAATGCAAAATGTATTGACAGGGAGCACCTGTCAATACATTTTGCGTCAAATACACTCGTATGGTAGCATAATCACCGTATAAATGCTACAAAATAGTAGCATTTATACGGTGATGTCGATGTATTTTCCGCGCATAGAGGATCTGCGTATTGACAATGACAAGACGCAGATAGCCATTGCAGATTATCTGAATATGAACAGAGAGGTATACCGCCGCTACGAAAAAGGCATACGCGAGATACCCGTGTGGGCGCTCATAAAACTGGCCGGGCTCTACGGCGTATCTACGGACTATATCCTCGGCCTGACTGACGAGCCGGGGCAGCGTGCGTAAGCTGGTATGCGCCGCGCTTTCGTTTGCGGGCGCGGCGGCGGTGTCTCACTATTATTTGCCCGAGGGCGTGCTGTTCTGGCTCGCCGGAGGGCTTTTGCTGCTGTGTCTGCCGGCGGCGCTGCTGCTGAAGGACACGGCGCGCCTGCGTGCGCTTATAATTCTGATAGCCGCATCGCTGGGGCTCGGGTGGTACGGGGCGTATACGCTGATGTACGTGGCCCCGGCGTCGGAGCTGGCAGGGCGGGAGCTGGTGGTCACGGCGCGTGTTCTCGACTACCCGGAGCGGGACGAGGGCTACGCCTCCGTCGAGCTGCGTATAGAGCAGGAGGGCCTGCCGCGCGTCAAGGCGGCCGTCTATGACTATGACGGCCTCATGCCTGAGCTGAGGCCGGGAGACGTGGCGGAATTCCCTCTGGAGTTCATATCTGCGCTTGAAAAGTACGGCGAAGAGACGGATATATATTCCTCCCGCGGCATACTGCTGCGCGCCTACCTTGCCGGAGCGGCGGAGGACATACGCCGGGACGGCCGCAGCTTCCTCAGCTTTCCGATGGAGCTTGCGAACCTTGTGCGCAGCGCGGCTAGGGAGGTGTTCCCCGAGGACGTCCAGAGCTTTATGCTCGGCCTGCTGATAGGAGACACCTCGGGGCTGTACGACGACTTTGAGCTTGACAACGCGCTCTCCGTCTCCGGCATACGCCATGTAGTCGCCGTTTCGGGCATGCACCTGTCGTTTTTGTATGCCGTGCTGGTGTATCTGCTTGGGAAGCGTCGGGCGTCGATATTGGGCGTGCCTGTAATAGTGCTGTTCACGTTTATGACGGGCTGCACGGCCTCAGTGGTGCGCGCCTGCGTCATGCTGACGCTCGTGATGCTGGCCCCGCTGCTCAGGAGGGAGGCTGATGGGCTGACCTCGCTGTGCGCGGGCCTCTTGATCCTGCTTATCGCAAACCCGCTCTCCATAGCCGCGGCAGGGCTGCAGCTCTCGTTCTCGGCCATGGCGGGCATAATACTGCTCACGCCGCGCGTCTATAAATGGCTGGACAGAAAACTCCGCCGCGGCGACGAAAAGCGCCGCCTGAACTCCTTTGTGAGGTTTGTGATGGCGGGCGTGTCCAGCTCCATAGGCTCCATGGCCTTTACAACGCCCGTGGTGGCGCTCTGCTTCGGGTATGTCTCGCTCATCTCGCCGGTCACGAACCTGCTGACGCTCTGGGCGGTGTCCGCGGCTTTCACGTTCGGCTATGCGGCGGTGCTGCTGGGACTGGTTTTCGCGCCGCTTGGAGGTTCGGTCGGATGGCTCGTGGCTTGGCCGGCCCGGTATATTTCCTTTTGCGCAAAGGCTCTGGCCGGACTGCCGTATTCGGCTGTGTATACTGTGGACCGGCTTATCGTCTGGTGGCTGGTTTTCGTTTATTTTGTCTTCGGCCTGTGCTGGCTGCTGAGGGATAGGAGGGGATTTCGCCCTCTGGCCCCGGCGCTGGCCTCGGTCTTCACGCTGGCAGTCGTGCTTGTGACGGCCTGGAACGCGGAGCGGAGCGAGAGCTCGGTCACAGTCCTTGACGTGGGCCAGGGCCAATGCGTCGCCGCCGTCTGCGGTGAAAATGCCGTGCTCATAGACTGCGGCGGCAAGGGAACGTGGGATAACGCAGGAGACACGGCGGCGGAGTATCTCCTGAGCCGGGGCCGCAGGAGCATAGACGCCCTGGTGCTCACACACCTGCACGCCGACCACGCGAACGGCGTGGAACGCCTGCTTACGCGGATATCCGTCGGCACGCTGTACCTGCCCGAGGACACGGATGACTCGGACGGCCTGCTCGGGGGAATACTTGCCTGTGCGGAGAGACAGCGGACCGAGGTGGTCTACGTCGGCGGAGAGGATTTGACGCCCGCATACGGCGGACTGGAGCTGACGCTTTATGCGCCGCTCGACGCCGGGGATGAGAACGAGCGCGGCGTCATCGTCCTGGCAGCCATGGGCGAGTTTGAAGCGCTCATAATGGGCGACGTGAACTCCGCAGTGGAACGCCGCCTGGTCGAGAGTCGGGAGCTGCCGGACGTGGAGCTGCTGGTGGTGGGCCATCACGGCTCCAAATACTCCACGAGCTTCGAGCTGCTGGAGGCGATAGACGCGGACTGGGCCGCCATATCCGTCGGCTGGAACAGCTACGGGCACCCTACCTACGAGGCCCTGCGCCGCCTCGGCATCTTCGACATCGAGGTCTTCAGGACCGACGAGAACGGCAACATCACAGTGAGGGCGAATACATATGGCTAAACGTCAAAAGAAGTCAAAACCGGATAACCGCCTCAATTACGGCGAGGTCAGCCGCGAGCTGAAGAGCGGCGGCCCTGCGCGGCTGTATCTGCTCTATGGCCGAGAGGACTATCTGCGCGAGGCTTTCCTGGGGGAGCTGAAGGCCCTCTGCCTGCCCGAGGGCGAGGATGACTTCAGCTATCACCGCCTGGACGGCAAGAATCTCGATATGCGCGAGCTCTCGGACGCGGTTAACGCCCTCCCGTTTCTGACGGAGCGGACGCTGACCGAGGTGCGCG
Organism: uncultured Eubacteriales bacterium; assembly: GCA_900544295.1. GTDB lineage: Bacteria > Bacillota > Clostridia > Oscillospirales > Oscillospiraceae > Scatomorpha > Scatomorpha intestinigallinarum. The sequence continues at coordinate 15,914 of UQUO01000007.1, forward strand.
GCTACGACTTTGCCCGCTGCCGGGACGCGGAGGCCGCCTCGCTGGAGCGGCTGATATCTGATATCCCGGACTGCTGCACCCTTGTTTTCGTGCAGGATACGGACTTTGAGCCGGACCAGCGCACAAAGATAATTAAAGCCGTTGCGAAATACGGCAAGCTCATCGACTTCACATCCCAGGGCCAGGGGCCTCTGGTGCAGTGGATACGCAAGCGCTTCGCGGCGCTGGGGAAGAACGCCACGCCGGACGCCTGCCTGACGCTCATCTATCTGAGCGGTGAGCTGATGAACGGGCTGATACCCGAAATAGAAAAAATCGCCGCCGGCACCGCCGGCGAGCTGGTGACAGCGGAGGACGTCTCGCGCCTGGCACTGCGCATACCCGAGGCGCGGGTCTTCGAAATGACGGATTACCTCGCCGCGCGCGACTATGACGGCGCGGCGCGCACGCTGGCAGACCTCATGTCCATGGGCGAGGAGCCCATCGCCATCCTGGCCGTCATCGGCATGCAGATGCGGCGGCTCTACGCCGCACGCGTGGCCCTGGACGAGAAGCTGGGCAGCAATTTCGTGCGAGAAAACTGCGGAGTCAAGTTCGACTTCATGCTCGACAGGCTCATGCGCTCTGCGCGCGGCTTCGACATGCGCACGCTGGAGCGCGCAGTCCGCCTCTGTGCCGAAACGGACTATGCCATGAAGAGCGGCGGCGACGGCGCGGAGCAGCTGACGCTGCTGCTGATACGCCTCGCGGCGGGGGAGGACGTATGATAAGCGTGAAGGAGGTCATAGTGGTCGAGGGCCGCTATGACAGGAACACGCTCTCACAGGTCTTCGACGCCGTGATAGTCGAGACCTCGGGCTTCGGTGTTTTTAACGACAGGGAGAAGCTCGCGCTCCTGCGCCGCCTGGCCGAAGCGCGGGGCCTTGTCGTCCTGACGGACAGCGACGGCGCGGGCTTTGTCATCAGGAACTTCCTGAAGGGCGCCATCGACCCCGCGCTCGTGAAGCAGGCGTATATCCCGGATATCGCAGGCCGCGAGCGCCGCAAGCGCGCCCCGTCCAAGGAGGGCAAGCTGGGCGTCGAGGGCATGAAGCCGGAGGTGCTCATCGAGGCCCTGCGCCGCGCGGGCGCGACCCTGGGCGGGGAGGAGCCCGCGCGCCGTGCCGGAGGCATTACAAAGGCCACGCTCTATGAGCTGGGCCTCTCCGGCGGCCCCGGCAGCGCTGAGAAGCGCCGCGCGCTGCTCAAAGAGCTCGACCTGCCGGAGAAACTGAGCGCCAACGCGCTGCTCGACGTGCTCAACGCCCTCTATACCGAGGCCGAGCTGCGCGAAATCACAGGTTCCGTTCCTCAATTATAGCCCCCGCGAGTATGCAGACGAGCAGGATGGCCTGTGGCAGCGTCAAAAGCTCACGGGCGAGGGAATATGTATCGCAGTTCCAGACGGAAAACTCCCCAGCGCCAAGCAGCAGCAGAAACGCTGCAAAGAGCAGTACGCAACTCAGCTGCAGGCCGCGCATGAGCAGCTCCCAGGAGAGCTCGCACATAGATAGCATCCGGCGTAAGACTTTCATGGTCCTCACCTCCGCCTACCATTGTAGCCGCCGAAGCAGGGTAGGGGCAAGGCAAAATATTTCCCAGCGGAAAAATGCCGAAAGCAGTAAAATTGGTGTTGGCGCGGCCACGGGGCTGTGCTATACTCATATGGAGAGTTAAATTTGGGGGGAAAAGCCATGAAATGCCCGTTCTGCGGCTATACCGAGAGCCGCGTAATAGATTCCCGTCCCGCCGAGGAAGGCGCGACCATCCGCCGCAGGCGCGAATGTCTCGCCTGCCAGAAGCGCTTCACCACGTATGAGATAATCGAGCGCCTGCCCCTCGTGGTCATAAAGCGGGACGGCAGCCGCCAGACCTTCGACAAGGTCAAGCTCATAAACGGCATGGTCCGCGCCTGCGAAAAGCGCCCGGTCGCGCTCTCCTCGCTGGAGCAGATAGCGGACGATATCGAGCAGGAGCTCCAGAGCGCGCTGGAGCGTGAGATAAGCACAACGGAGATAGGAGAGATGGTCATGGCCCGCCTCAAGGACGTGGACGAGGTCGCCTATGTCCGCTTTGCCTCGGTCTATCGCTCTTTCAAGGACATAAATACCTTCATGGAAGAGCTGACTAAGCTTCTCAAGCAGAAAGAGGGCTGAACCTTGCAGCTTTCCATCCGGCCCTGGACTGAGGCGGACGCCTCGGTGATAGCCGAGGCCCTGAACGACGCCGGGGTCACAGACAACCTCCGCGACGGGCTGCCCACACCCTATACGGAGGCCGACGCGCGCGACTACATAGCTTTTGCCCAAACGGCGGGGGAGGGGGCCTACGCCTTCGCCATCGCTGAGGACGGTGTCGCCGTGGGCAGCATCCAGCTGACAAGGCAGCAGAATATACACCGCCGCACAGCGGAACTGGGCTACTATGTCGTCCGCCGCCGCTGGGGCGCGGGTATCTGTACCGAGGCGGTGAGGCAGATATGCCGCTTCGCCTTTGAGAATACGGATGTGCTCCGCATCTTTGCCGAGCCCTTTGCGGAAAACGCCGCCTCCTGCCGCGTGTTGGAGAAGGCTGGCTTCCAGCTTGAGGGCGTGCTGAGGCGCAACGCCGTGAAAAACGGGCAGGTGCGCGATATGAGGCTCTATTCTCTCGTGAGGGAGGATTTGGAATGAACGCGGTTTTAATTGTGCTTGGCGCAATGGTGACGGTCGTCTTTGCCGCCGTGGGCGCGGCATTCCGCAATGGCCGCGGCTGGCGCTATGTGAACATCATAGGCGACAGGGAGCGCTATGACAGGGAGAAGGTCCTGAAGTTCATCGACCTCGTCATGTGGGCCTTTGCCGTGAGCATGGGCGGCCTTTGGCTGCTGGCGGGCCTCTTCGACAGCTTCGCCCTCTTCTACGCCGGGCTTATCGCCTCCCTTGCCGTCGCCATCTTTACCCTCGTCTACATGAACACCGGCGCCAGGTTCCTCAAAAAATGAACACAGGGGATGAGGTCCCCCTCGGCCGCAGGCCGAAACCGCCTTGAGCTGATGACTTCTGCGCGCGGCAGCCGCCGCGCGCGGAAGCATCGGCTTTTTGCCGTTATGAGGTGGAAATTATGAACAAAACGCTCGTTCTCATAGCAGTTGCCGTCCCGACAGGCATAGCCGTAGGCGCGGTGGACGCCGTTTTCGGGCGGGTACTGCTGTATCTCGGCGCAGTCCGTGACGCGCACACGGCCTGGTTCCTGCCCTTCCTGGGGCTGATAGGAGCGCTCATGGCCTGGGCGTATAAGAGGTACGGCGCAGGCTGTGAAAACGGCATGGGCATGGTCTTTGAGGCCGGCCACGCAGAGCGTGAGGCCATCCCTTTGCGCCTCGTGCCCTTCGTCATCTGCGCCACCTGGCTGACCCATCTCTTCGGCGGCAGCGCGGGCAGGGAGGGCGTCGCGGTCCAGCTCGGCGCAGCCATATCGCACAGGATCGGAGGCTGGCTGAGGGACGCTGAGTCGCAGAGGATAATGCTCATCGCAGGCATAGCCGCAGGATTTTCCGGCCTTTTCGGAACACCGTTCGCCGCCACGGCCTTCGCCATGGAAGTGCTGACCGCCGGGAAACTGGAGCGCGGAACTTGCGCTTGAGCTTACCGCCCTGGGCATAGTATTCGGCCTCACAGGCGCAGCCTTTGCTTTCTGCCTCAAAAGGGCAAAAAAACTCGCGCAAAACCGCCTGAAAAACCCGGTCCTGCGCGCTCTTGTCATGGGCGTCGCTCTCTCGGCCGTCCTGTACCTGCTATATCGCGGCCGATATTGCGGTCTCGGCACGAACCTCATAAACGCCTCGCTTGCGGGAGAGCCCATCTACGCCTGGGACTGGGCGCTGAAGCTGGCGCTCACCGTCCTGACGCTCTCAGCGGGCTTCCAGGGCGGCGAGGTGACGCCGCTCTTCTCCATAGGCGCAAGCCTGGGCGCGGCCCTGGCGGGCCTCCTGGGCCTGCCGGCGGCCTTCTGCGCGGCGCTGGGTTACGCCGCAGTGTTCGGCTCCGCAACGAACACCCTGCTCGCCCCGGCCCTCATAGGGGCCGAGGTCTTCGGCTGGGCAGCGGCGCCGCACTTTTTCGCCGTATGCGCCCTGTCCTATGCCGTGAACGGAGGCCGGTCCATCTATTCGGGACAGAAATGAATACAGCGGCCGTTTTCGCCGCTTTGCATAGCAAAGCGCGTCGAAACGGCCGCTATTTTGTATTGCAGAGCTTGCTTTACGCGTGATATACTTAATGAGTTAAAAAATACTGCCCAGCGTCACGCGCTCCATGGTGTAGAGGCTGTCGAGGTGCGCGGCCAGTTTTTCGTAGGCGCCGGAGGCGCTCTGCGCGTCGCCGGAGCGCACGTCGCTCATGAGCTCGAAAAAGGCGTCTGTTGTGCTGTCTATTTCCGAGTGTCGGATGAAGATGTGTGTGTAGCCGTCGGCCCCGAGCCAGTCTTGCGCCGCTTTTTCCAGCTCCTGCTCCGCGAGCTCGAACTGTCCGGCCTCGCAATAGGCGCGGGAAAGATCCAGCGTCTCACTGAGTCCGCCGGTGAAGTCTCGGAGGTATTTGAGGTTCCACCAGCTGCCTGCCAGCAGCAGAATGAGCACGGCCGCCGCCGCAAGCTCCCGCTTCATCAGACCACCTCCTTTGCCGCGTAGTAGACCCCGCCCGCATTGTCGAGCAGCAGGAGGTAGACGTCCCCCGGCCCGGAGGCCCCGCGCTTTTTGAGTTCCCGCCGCAGCCAGGCCTCGTCTCTTCCGGCGAGGCGGAGGTTTTCGCGCATGAGCTTTCCGTCGTTTATGATGATGACGGGATAGCCCGTGTCCTGTGGCGCGAGGCCGAGGTCCCGTGCTGTAGCCGGGCGGAACTCGGGAAAGAGGATGACTGATAGCGTCCCGTCCGTTTCGAGCACGGCGTATTCTACATGAGCGACGTCGGTGATGCTCTGGGTGCGCAGCTCTTCGCAGAGTTCCTCGAGGTTGAGGCGGCAGCGGCGCATTTCCTTTTGGTCGATTACGCCGCGGCGTATGAGAAAGCAGGGCCGACCAAAGAGCAGCGTCCGCAGTCCCGCATGCCGCAAGGCCGCGCCGGAGATGATGATTTCGCAGCAGGAGAGCACGACGATGGGTAGGAGGCCGTTCATCAGCGGTATACCGATGTCCTGTAATGGGTGCGCCGCGAGGTCAGCAATGAGCACGGCGATAGCCAGCTCCGGCAGTTCGAGTTCGCTGAGCTGGCGCTTGCCCATGAGCCGCATGGAGATGACGAGCGCAAAATATACGACGAGTGTGCGGATAATAATTATAGCCAAGTAATCACTCCCCGCATATATTTTTACCTGTATTGGAGGCTGTTATAAGTATGGAAGGGAACAAAAGGCCGGAAATGGAGCGAATCACCACGCCTGAGCTGGCGGAGAAGTTCATCGCGGAGCAGGTAGAGGCCCTGCGCGCGCAGATAGGCAGCGGCAAGGTGCTGCTGGCCCTGTCTGGCGGCGTGGACTCGTCTGTCGTCGCAGCGCTGCTCATCAAGGCGGTGGGCAAGCAGCTGGAGTGCGTGCACGTGAACCACGGCCTGATGCGCAAGGGCGAGAGCGAGCAGGTCATCGAGGTCTTCCGCAACCAGCTGGGCGCGAACCTGACCTATGTGGACGCCGTGGACCGTTTCCTGGACAAGCTGGCCGGCGTGTCCGACCCGGAGACGAAGCGCAAGGTCATAGGCGCGGAGTTTATCCGCGTGTTCGAGGAGGAGGCCCGCAAGCTGGAGCGCATCGGCTTCCTGGCCCAGGGCACGATATATCCTGACATTATTGAGTCCGGCCCGGTAAAGAGCCACCACAACGTGGGCGGCCTGCCGGAGGATTTGAAGTTCGAGTTGGTCGAGCCAGTGAAGTTCCTGTTCAAGGACGAGGTGCGCGTGGTCGGCAAGGCGCTGGGCCTGCCTGATAACATGGTGTACCGCCAGCCGTTCCCGGGTCCTGGCCTTGGCGTGCGCTGTGTTGGCGCGATAACCCGCGACCGTCTGGAGGCCGTACGCGAGAGCGACGCCATACTGCGTGAGGAGTTTGCCAAGGCTGGCCTGGACAAGACTGTGTGGCAGTACTTCACAGTGGTGCCGCCCATCACGAGCACTGGCGTGCGCGGCGGCAAGCGCGTAGACGCCTGGCCGGTAGTCATCCGCGCCGTAAATACGATAGACGCCATGACCGCGACCGTAGCGACCCCCGACTGGCCGCTGCTGCAAAAGATAACCGACCGCATCCTGTCCGAAGTCCCCACCGTCAACCGCGTCCTCTACGACATGAGCCCCAAGCCCCCCGCGACGATCGAGTTTGAATAATTTCAAAGCCTTGAAAAACCGCATAGTTAAGCGATTCCTTGGCTTTTGAAAAGGCTCATGGCAACGATTTGGCAACACTTTTTCATTATTCATAAAAAGCGAGCTAACTGATTTTGATTAGTCAGTTAGCTCTCTTTTTCTTTTTATTATTATTTTATGCAACAAACGGCCTTTCCCGTGGCCTACAAGTGAGGGGTCAAAAGAGGTCCTGGGGCGGCACTTTCACATAGCTCTGGGCTTTGTCAAACTCCGGGTAGCGGTAGCGCCACTTGTCGTAATCCTCTTTGGAGATCTCGCCAGCCTCCAACATGGCAGCAGTCTGCTGCCAGGAGCAGAGCATTTCATGCAGTCGGGCGGCGTCCTTATTCTTCCGCACATCGACCTTCAAGCAGACTTCTCCATCCGTCTCGCTGATCTTAAGCCCGTAGTTGTCCTCCAGGGTAAACAGGGTGTGCATGAGCCCAACATAGGAATCTATATCTGGGACAGAAAGTGCGTGCGGGGAAACATCCAGTACCTGGGCCAAGGCAGCAGTCAATTCTGCTTTAGGGGTTCTTGATCCTGTTTCGTACTGTGCTAGACGCACATCTGCAGACTTCTCCGGGAAGCCCAGCGCCATGCCGAGATATTTCTGAGTCATCCCCCGCAGGAGACGGAAAAAGTGAATTCGTTCGCCAATCGCCATATCATCAACTCCAATCGTTGGTAGTCCTTAGAAAAAGCGTAGCAGAAATGCTTAGTAAAGTCAAGAGGATCCTAAACAATTTTATTTAATTTATTTTGCGTACTTCGATTGACACTAGCTACTTTGCTTAGTATAATGACAATAGACTAAGCATAATAGCTTAGAATCAATAAATAAAAAAGAACTGCCGCAATCCCTGGTTATACATCCGGGAAAAAGTGGCGGACAAAAGTGAGGAGGCATTTATGAAACACACTATCCATCCGCAGCAGCCATCAACGAGGAAAGGAAGGTATTTTCAATGCAGGCACAAAACTTTATGCGCGTGGAGGAAGTGGCTCAGGAGCTGGGCATTTCCAAGTCCCACGCCTACAAGGTGATCCACAAGCTCAACGCCGAACTCCGGGATAAGGGCTATCTGACCATCGCCGGGCGGGTCAACCGAAACTTTTTCATGGAGAAGTTTTGCTACGGCAAGACGGGAAAGGAGGGTTAATCATGGCAGTCTACAAGGAAGAAAAGACCAATACCTGGAGGGCAGTTTACCGCTATACTGACTGGAACGGCGAGCGCAAACAAACCCAGAAGCGGGGATTCAAGACCAAACGGGAGGCACAAGCCTGGGAGCGCGAACAGCTCAACAAGACCAGCGCTGATCTGGACATGACCTTTAAGAGCTTCGTGGATCTCTACACGGCGGATATGAAGACCCGGCTCAAGGAAAACACCTGGGCCACCAAGGATCACATCATCCGCACCAAGCTGCTACCCTACTTCGGCAAGCTGAAAATGTGTAACATCACTGCCCAGCAGATTATCACCTGGCAGAACGAGATGCTGAACCACAAGGACGAGAATGGCAAGCCCTACTCGCCGGTGTACTTAAAGACGCTGCACAATCAGCTTAGCGCTATCTTTAACCATGCAGTTCGATACTATAATCTCCGTGAAAATCCTTGCAAAAAGGCTGGTGGTATGGGAAAAAACAAAAATCGCGAGATGATGTTCTGGACCAAGGAGCAGTACCTGAAATTTGCTGAGGTGATGATGGACAAGCCGCTATCCTTCTATGCCTTTGAGATGCTCTACTGGTGCGGTATCCGGGAGGGGGAGCTGCTGGCCCTGACCCCGGCGGACTTTGACTTTGAGAAGCGCACCGTGTCTATCAACAAGTCCTATCAGCGTCTGAACGGCGAGGACCTGATTACCACCCCCAAGACGGAAAAGAGCAATCGGGTCATCACCATGCCGCAATTTCTGGCTGAGGAAATCCAGGATTACATCAAAATGCTTTATGGCATCGGGCCGGACGACCGGATGTTTACCGTCACCAAGAGCTATCTCCACCGGGAGATGGACCGGGGAGCCAAAGAAGCCGGGGTGCCGCGCATCAGAATCCACGATATTCGTCATAGCGCGGTTTCACTCCTGATCGACATGGGGTTCTCTGCCACGGCCATCGCTGACCGGGTGGGACATGAGAGCATCGACATCACCTATAACTACGCACACCTGTTTCCGTCCAAGCAGACGGAGATGGCGGATAAATTGAACATGGAAAGGGGTAATTAAAAATGTCAGCAAAGAATTTGGACAAGCACAACCGTTGGAGGAACAAGACTGTGGCTTTTCGGGTCTCCCCGGAAGAGGATACCCAGATCGAAACGGCGGTGAAGCTCACCGGCCTGACCAAGCAAGATTATATCATCCGTCGGCTGCTGTGCCGGGATGTGGTGGTGCAGGGCAACCCCAGGGTCTATAAGGCACTGCGGGATCAGCTGGCCGCCGTACTGGACGAACTGCGCCGGATCGAAGCTGGGCAGGGCGTGAACGATGAACTGTTGGACACCATCCAGATGATTGCCACCATTATGAACGGGATGCAGGAGGACTTTGCCTATGACCGATGAGAAAAAGAAAATGACCGCCCATGGTTCATCTGTTGGCGCAGATGATGGGCAGTCAATCTCTCAAAATTCCAAGACCACTATACCAGACCCAGACGAAAAAAGCAATTCCCCCGAAAGAGATTTGGAGGAACTTTATCGGAAAATGCGCCGCATGAGCGACCCAGCCTATCTGCATACTGTGACCCTGGATGAGCTGATGGATAATGTGTTCCAGGGCAAGTCCGCGGTGATTGAGAACCTGCTCTATACAGGAGCGTACATCCTTGCCGGAGCTCCCAAAATCGGAAAGTCCTTCCTGGTGGCGCAAATCGCCCACCATGTCAGTACCGGTCAGGAGTTGTGGGGCTACAAAGTCCACCAGGGAACCGTCCTCTATCTTGCTCTGGAAGATGACGAGAGTCGCTTGCAGCGCCGGATGTTCCGTATGTTTGGCGTGGAGGGGACAAGCTCCCTTCACTTCGCCACCAACGCTAAGATGATCGGCGGTGGCCTGGATGAACAGCTGGAAAAGTTTGTCCGGGAGCACAGTGACACCAGACTGATTATCGTGGATACCCTGCAAAAGGTCCGAGAGGCGGTGAGCGATAGTTACAGCTACTCCAGCGATTATGAGGTGATCGGCAAGCTGAAGCAATTTGCTGACCGATATGGCGTCTGCGTCCTGATCGTCCACCACACTAGAAAGCAGCCTGCGGGAGACAGCTTTGAGATGATTTCTGGTACAACCGGCTTGCTGGGCTGTGCGGATGGGGCGCTCCTGATGCAGAAGGAGAAGCGAACGGATAGCAAGGCTACCCTGGAGGTGGTAGGCAGAGACCAGCCGGATCAGCGGTTATATCTGAGCAAAGACCAAGAGAGCTTGGTTTGGGGTCTCGACCATGCAGAGAATGAGCTTTGGAAGCAGCCTCCGGACCCAGTGCTGGAAGCCGTGGCAAAAATTGTGTCTGCTGACAACCGGGAATGGGAAGGCAGTCCCACCGAGCTGGCCCAAGCGATTCAAACGGATATGGCGGTGAACAGGCTCACCAAGCATTTGAATGTGAATGCCAGCCGCCTGTTGGAAGAACATCAGGTAAAGTACGAGAACAAAACCAAACACGCCGGACGGCGTATCCAGCTGACCTACATGGTGGTGGAAGCACCTGCGTTTGAAGTAATCGAGTAAAGCGCGACGCTCGCAACGGTCGCGACGGTGTTTTGAGGGGTACTCCCTGCACCGTCGCGACCGTCGCAACCGTCGCGGAACGAAAAAACTGGGGTGGTATTTTACCACCCCATCTTCCAGGAGGTGCCCCATTTTAGGGCACTCTAAAAGCAACTACCATGTCGCGTTTCACGACATCCTATGCCTCGAAACAGGGTACCGGGTACAGGGGCAAAAAGCGTTCGGAGAACGCGCAGCCACAGAATGAAATTCTGTGTTCAAAAGGGGCTTGGGGGCGCTGCCCTCAACAAGCAGACGGCAGGAAATGTGAGTGTGTATTAACACTCGCATTGCTTGCCCGTCGTGTGTGTGGCTATCCACACGCATTGCTTGCCTGTATCTAAAACAACCGAAATGGCCCTTGTACCGCTGCGGAAAATCAACTGAAATACAAGTATTGGGAGGTAACGAGTATGAGAAAAATTTTGTCCTGTGAGTTCAACCCGGACACTGCCTGCGTGGAGCTGTGCATGGAAGATGGAACCCTGTTGTCCATCGACTGCACCGCCGTGGAGAACGAGGTAGCGAACAGTATGTACCAGCGGTCAGAACTGGACTGGCTGATCTATAATGATCCGCTGTCCTATGCCGAACTCATTTTGAATGGGGACCCTGAATTGTATCTAAAAGCAGTAACAAAGAAAACTCCGTTAGATTGATGGCAAAGAAAATCCGCCAGAAGCAACACTCTAAAGGGTGCGCCTCTGACGGATTTTTTACATCTTATCAATCAAAGCAAATACAACAGCTTGCTGTTCTTCGCTCAATCTTGACCAGCGTTCTAGAAGCTTTTTCTGCGCCTCAGTCAAGGAAACAGGTGCATCTTCTTCGGCAAACAGTTGAGACAGCGTAATGCCAAAGGCTGTGCAGATTTTCTCCAGGGATGGAATGGTCGGAACCATGTTCTTGCGATACCATGAGGAGATCGTGGACTGCGGCAAACCGGAGCGTTCTGCAAGCTGATACTCTGTCCAGCCCCGCTCCTCTCGATACGCGGTTATAACCGAGAGAATATCCTTCACCTGCATCACTCCTTTGCTTGTGTTCTTCGTAAATTATACTTTGATAAATCGTTGTGATTTAATCATTTATATCGTATAATTTTAACGATAAGCGCAACTACAAAGGAGGGAGAAATTTGGGCGGAAAAAGCTGTTTCTTTATCGGACACCGAGAGGCATCAGAAGAGATTTATCCGGCATTGTATGCGGCTGTGGAGCAGCACATTTTGGAATATGGCGTTACAGAATTTATCGTTGGCCACTACGGAGGATTTGATCGTCTTGCAGCGTCAGCAGTCAAAGAAGCAAAGCGTTTCTACCCAGAAGTGAAGCTCACTTTGCTATTGCCATATCATCCGGCAGAGCGGCCCATCCCAACACCCGATGGATTTGACGGAACATTCTATCCACCGGGGATGGAAAGCGTTCCACGCAAGATCGCAATCGTGAGAGCAAACCGCTATGTTGTGGATCATGTAGACTACCTCATCGCCTATGCGTGGCACCCTGCAAGTAATGCACGGGAGCTGGTGGAGTATGCAAAAAGGCGAGTAAAGAAAGCCCCTCTTTTCATAACAGTGATAAAGCATAATGATTTGACATGAAGTTGAGCTTTTCACGAAAGTGTGATAAAATAAATCCAAGCATTTCTTGCTTTGGAGGGACTAAAATGGCGATTTGTTATGACCGCTTATTCCATCTGATGATTGATAAAAAGATAAGCAACGCACAGCTAAAAGAGAAGGCCGGTTTTAGTGCCAATATTATCACCCGCTTAAAGCGCAATGAGTATGTTTCTATCGAAAGTATCGAGAAGATTTGCCGCGTGATGGAGTGCGGCGTGGACGATATTCTGGAGTTTGTTCCGGAAGAAAAATAAGTAAGAATTTTGACAAAGTGGCTTGATTTTGAAGGTGACTTTCAGGATACAAGATTCTCGCAGGCTGAGAAGCTGTGAAAGAACGGATAGGAGTGTGGCTGTGATGGCGGCAGCAAGCAAAACGGTTTGGGGAATCCATACGATGGACGATCCTCTTTTTTTGAATCAGAATCTAATTGCAATCGGCTGGGAAGAGATGGGCGACTTGTCGGCTATAAGTACATCCCGTGATGCCTACAAAGAAAAATATATCGCGGCCTATCCGGACGCTAAAAAAGGTTCGATTGCCACAAGTGCTGGAATGCTGTACCGATTTGTCCACGAGGTACAGGAAGGAGACTATGTGGTGTTCCCGTCCAAAATTGACCGTAAGATCAATATTGGGGTCGTGGAGAGTGCCTATTTCTATGAGGCTACCGCAGCACTGTATCCTAATCGCCGGAAAGTAAAGTGGCTCAAACATCTGCCGCGTACAGCCTTTTCCCAGGGCGCTCTGCATGAAGTTGGCTCGGCGCTGAGCTTTTTCCAGGTGAAAAACTATGCAGATGAGTATTTTAAGGCTCTGGATAAAGATTTCAAAGGCAATATTCTGGAGCCGGATACCGATGAGACAGTGGCGCAAACGGCAGACGAAATCATCGAGGCTACCCGAGATTTTATCTTGAAAGAGCTGAGCAAAAATCTGAAAGGTTATGATCTGGAGCCGTTTGTCGCAAATCTTTTGCAGGCCATGGGCTACCGCACGATCCTGTCTCCGCATGGTGGGGACAGCGGCATCGACATTACTGCCTATAAAGATGAGTTGCCGCCCCGCATTGTTGTTCAGGTGAAGAGCCAGGACGGAGACATCAAAGAGACAACCATCCAGTCCCTGAAAGGCGCTATGCGTGAAGGAGATTATGGTCTGTTCGTGACACTGTCCAACTATACCAAAAATGCGCAGAAATATCTGGATAGCACCCCTATTATTCGAGGCATTAACGGCACAGAACTTGTGGATCTCGTCTTGAAATATTACGATCAGCTCAGTGTCAAATACCGCAAAATGATCCCCCTGAAAATGGTGTACATCCCCGTTCCGCCAGAGGAGTAAATGGGAACCTGACAGGAAATTAAAAAGAGAACGGAGAGGTACCGATGGCAATCAAAAAGAGCGAAATTTACAGCCAGATATGGGCTGCATGTGATAAACTTCGGGGCGGTGTGGAACCTGCTCGTTATAAGGATTACATTTTGACACTGCTGTTTGTGAAGTATGTGTCCGACCGCTTCAAGAGCAGCGATAACTGGGACATTGAAGTACCGGAAGGCGGTAGTTTTGACGATATTGCTGTGCTCAAATATAAGAAAAACATTGGTGAAGGCATCAATATCATCATTGGCAAGCTGGCAGAAGCCAACGACTTAAAAGGCATTATCGACATTGCCGACTTCAACAGCGAGGAACTGGGCACCGACAAGGAAGCGGTAGATAAGCTCTCTGGTCTCGTGGAAATTTTCCAGAAACCGGAGTTGGACTTCACCAACAACCGCGCTGGCGGAGATGACATTTTGGGCGACGCCTACGAATTTTTGATGCGGAAATTTGCCCAGGATTCCGGCAAGAGCAAGGGCCAGTTCTATACGCCGGGCGAAGTCTCTCGGATTATGGCAAAGGTGATTGGTATTGATAAAGCCACCGATCCCAGCATGACAGTCTATGATCCTGCTTGCGGTTCCGGTTCGCTGCTGATTCGTGCGGCGGATGAGGCCCCCTGCGAGATCTCTATCTATGGACAGGAAAAGGATAACTCCACCGCTGGTCTTGCCCGCATGAATCTGGTCCTACACAACAAGGGCGCTGGCGTCATTGTCGGCAATAAAAGCACCTTGTCTGCACCCCAGTATAAAGATGAGAACAACCCTGAACTGCTGAAAACCTTCAACTACATCGTAGTCAATCCACCTTTTTCGGATAAATCCTGGATGGATGGCATTACGATCCCTGATTCTTATGGGAGATACAGCGAGACTGTGTTGGGCGTGCCGCCGGAGAAAAACGGTGACTATGCTTGGCTGCTGCATGTCCTGAAATCCTTGAAATCCAACGGCAAGGCGGCGATCATTTTGCCCCATGGCGTGCTATTCCGTGGCAATGCCGAGGCTGACATTCGCAAAAAGATCATTGACCGGGGTTATATTAAAGGCATTATTGGTCTGCCTGCTAACTTGTTCTATGGCACAGGAATTCCTGCCTGTATCCTGGTGCTGGACAAAGAGGATGCTGCTGATCGTACCGGCATTTTCATGATTGACGCCAGCAAAGGCTATGTGAAGGATGGAAACAAGAACCGCCTGCGGGAACAGGATATTCACAAGATCGTGACCACCTTCCTTACAATGGATGAATCGGACCCTAAGTATGCCCGGTTTGTCCCAAACGAGGAGATCAAAGTCACCAACGAGTACAACCTGAATATCCCGCGCTATATTGACAGCAGCGAGCCGGAAGATTTACAGGACATCAATGCCCACCTGAACGGCGGCATTCCGGAGAGCGATGTGGACAGCATAGCGGAATATTGGGCGGTATACCCATCTTTGAAGGAAATCCTGTTTCAGCCGCTGCGTCCGGGGTATCTGCGTCCGGCGGTGGGCAAGGACGAAGTGGTTTCCACGATTATCTCCCATCCGGAGTTTATCCGCCATGCCGACCAGGTGGACGATGCCTATGCCCGATGGAAGGAGACCGTTACCCACGATTTGATGGAACTCAGCCGGGACATTCACCCCAAAGAGCTGATTGCCAAAATTTCCGAGCAGCTTCTGGATGATTTTGCCCAGGTATCGCTTCTCGACAAATACGATGTCTATGAAGTGCTGATGGAGTATTGGGCGGAGACCATGCAGGACGATGTGTATGCGGTCTGCTATGACGGCTATGAGGCCGGGCGAGAAATTGCCTATGAGTATGTGACCAAGAAGAAAAAAGAAAATGGCCAGACCATCGAGGTCAAGACCGATAAGATCAAGGGTTTTGAGGGTAAGCTGCTCCCCAAGGTTTTGATTGCTGAACACTTTTTTGAGGAGGATGTCAAGGCGCTGGATACCCTTCGCGGCCAATTGGATGAGGTGTCCGCCAAGCTGGAAGAACTGGCCGAAGAAAATGACGGTGAGGACGGACTGTTTGCTCAGCTGGATGATCTGAAAAAGGCCACTATCAGTGCCCGGATCAAGGCAATCAAGAAAGACCCTGCCGCCAAGGAAGAATTGGCTGCATTAAAGGAGTATATGTCCCTGTTGGATGCCGAAAGCAATTACAAAAAGGCAATTAAGCAGGCCGAGGCAGACCTGGATACCAAACTGGAGAAAAAATACCCCCAGCTGACGCTGGAGGAGATTAGCCATCTGCTGGTGGAGGAAAAGTGGTTTGCCGCTATTTACAGTGGAATTGATGCCATTCACGAGGCGGTGTCTCATCACCTTTCTGCTCGTGTGACCCAGCTGGTAGAGCGGTATGAGTATACCCTGAAGGAATGTGAGGATGAAGTAGACCAGTACGAGACCAAGGTCAAATCTCATCTGGAAAGGATGGGGTTTGTATGGTGAGGGAAAGCGGTTGGAATACTGTCAAGCTGAAAGACATTTGTGATTTTATTGGGGGCGGAACTCCTAGCAAGCAAGTAGAAAATTTCTGGTGTGGAAATATACCTTGGATTTCGTCATCGGACCTAATAGAAAGCTCCATATGGGAAATTAATATCACTCGCCATATAACAGCAGAAGCAGTTGCTAAGTCGGCGACTCATATTTGCCCTAGAAACACTGTACTGGTGGTCTCTCGTGTTGGGGTTGGGAAGGTCGCCATAGCTCCTTTTGAAGTTTGCACAAGCCAAGATTTCACAAACTTGGTAAGTAAAAAACATGATGCGCGTTTTCTTGCCTATTGTATTCAGAACAAAATGAAAATAATGGCAGAAAAAACTCAAGGTACATCTATTAAAGGCGTAACAGTAGAAAATATCGCGCAAATGGAAATAGAGCTGCCTCCGCAAGAAGAACAAACCGCTATTGCTGAGGCTCTTTCCGATATAGACAACCTGATTTCCTCCCAGCAAAAGCTGATTGAGAAAAAGAAAGCCATCAAGCAGGGGACCATGCAGGAACTGCTCACCGGCAAAAAACGACTGCCGGGGTTTTCTGGGGAGTGGTCAAAACAGCAGTTAGGTGATATTTGCAATATTGTCAATGGAGGAACACCGTCAACTTCAATAGCAGAATTTTGGAATGGAAAGATTTTGTGGTGTACGCCGACAGATATTACAAGCTGCTCAACAAAGTATATTTACACTACCGAGAGCAAAATCACAGAAAGCGGATTGAAAGCTAGTTCAGCAACACTCCTGCCAAAAGGTGCATTGTTACTTTGCAGTCGAGCTACGATTGGCGAAGTGCGAATTGCAGGTAATACGATTTGCACTAATCAAGGCTTTAAGTCATTGGTTGTTCATCAGAACATTAGCAATGAGTGGCTATACTATATGGTGCATGTTTTGAAGTTCAATATGCTGGAAAAAGCCATTGGCTCTACTTTTTTGGAAATCTCGAAAAAAGATTTGGCTGAACTCGATATAATTGTTCCAGAGTTCACCGAACAGAAAGCAATCGCTCAAGTCCTTTCTGATATGGACAGCGAAATTGAGCTGTTGGAAAAGAAACTGGCCAAGTACCAGCAGATCAAGCAGGGCATGATGCAGGAGTTGCTCACCGGACGGATTCGGTTGGTGGATGCAGATGGCAAAGAACAGCCGAAAACTCAGATTCTTCAGGAAAAGCAGTCTCAACCGGCACACAATCAGCATTTTGATGATGCAGTCATGATTGCAGGAATTGTGAATGCTTTCTATTCCGAGAAGTATCCTTTGGGGCGTAAAAAAGTTCAGAAACTACTCTATCTGGTTCGACGCAAGGAGCAGGCGGATATTTCTGCCTTCCATAAAAAAGCGGCCGGCCCCTACGCTGATGAAGTCCGCTATAAAGGCGGCGAGCCGATTGCTCAGAAAAACAAGTATATCCAGGTCAGAAGAAGCGAAAAGGGTAGCTGTTTTGAAAAAGGTGTGCAAATGCAACAGGCGTTGACCTATTTGCAGGACTGGGGAAAGCAGGGAGATGTGGATTGGCTGGTGTCGCAGTTCCAGTACACAAGTGTCAATGAGCTGGAGCTTTTGGCAACGGTAGATATGGCAATCTGCGACTTGCGGCGGGAAGGTAAGGAAATTTCCGTAGCCTCGATTAAAGATTTGATTCGTTCTAATAAGGAATGGAGAGATAAACTGAAAAAGACCTATTTCCGAGATTCGGATATTCAGCAAGCAATTAAAAAGTGCGAAGATCTATTTGAAAGCTAATATCCACGGGAGGTGACATGTTTAATGCGTCTATTTCTAGATGAAGCAGGAAACACTGGTGGCATAACTGATAAGAATAAAAAACTAAATTATGGAACACAGCGCCATTTTTGTTTGGCAGCTGTTGTTACTCATGATATGCAAAGTGAACAGCTGCTTCGTCAGAAATATACAGCATTTAAGAGTCAATTTGCATCTGAGAAAGAGCTGAAAGGAAACTCCCTGTTTACAAAAGAAAATAACAATGCTCTAGAATACTTCTTGGACAATATTTTAGATGATATCCATTTTTCGATATGTTTGTATGATAAAAAATTCTACCTGGCATCGCTTTTGCTATTTGCCATTTTGGGAGAACAAGCAAGAGAACAGTTCCCAGTAGAATATTACTCGTTGGTGAGTGACCTTTCGCAAGAAAAAGATGAGCTATTTGCTACATTCTGCAAACTAACAAAGCGAGCTACAGAGACAAGTGTGCACGAACTGTTTGAATACTTAAAGAACTATTCATATCAACATATTCCAACGTCTGGAAATGGATTAGTTTGGGCTGTTTCAGAGATTCAGAACAGAGGAATTGAAGAAACGTTTGTAAATGACTTTCTAAAGTTTGGAAGTTATTCAAATCGGAAGTTTGCTAATCTTATTAATCTTAATGCTCTCTCAGAGTTGTTGGAAGTAATTGAAATTGAGCGCAACTGTGATACCAGAAAAATTGATATTGTTCATGATAATATTTCAGGTATCGATGAAATGTTAAAACAAGAACTTAAACATTTCGATGTGGCTGTTAAGTTTGCAGATAGTCAAGCAGAGGAACTGATTCAACTGGCAGACAATGTCGCAAGCATCTTTTGTAAAATAATAAATACCATCGTACGATGCTGGAATACAAAAACGGAGTGGTCACCTGAAAATGAGTGGATATTAACGCAGTCCGCACGATTCTTGAAAAAAATAGGAACGCGAAACATAAAGTTTACTGTTCCAATCCAAAGTTGGGCATTAACCTTTTGTGTGATGGATATGTTTGATCCCCAATACCCAAAGGAAATGCGCAAGAACCTGTTTTTTAATCCAAGATACCAGTATTGGAACCAAGCAATTCTTCAAAATATTGCCGAGTTGGATTTTTCGCGACACGCAGCTTGCTTCGATGAATTATATTCAAACGAAGGAGGAGAGCTATGAGTATTGGCCAACGGGAAAAAGCCACGCAGAAGCGTGTCATAAAACTATTTGTCCAGGAACTTGGGTACACCTATCTGGGCGATTTCACCGAGAGAGAAAATTCCAATATTGAAACCGAACTGCTGACGAAATTTCTGACCCGCAAGGGTTATTCGCCGGTACTTATCAACCGCGCCCTGAAGGAACTGCAGGATGCTGCCGGAGATCAGTCGGTGAACCTCTATGACCTGAATGAGCAGACCTATAAAAAGTTGCGCTACGGCGTCAAGGTCAGCGAGTCTGTCGGCCAACACAAAACCACCGTCCAGTTTGTGGATTGGGAGCATCCGCTGGAAAATAACTTTTACATCGCTGAGGAAGTCACCATCAAGCACAAGCGCCCGGATTTGGTGCTGTACATTAACGGTATCGCTTTTGCGGTCATAGAGCTAAAGCGCAGCACGGTTTCCATGTCGGAGGGAATCCGCCAGAACCTGACTAATCAGCGCCCGGATATGATTATGCAGTTCTTTGCCACCATTGGGCTTGTCCTGGCCGGCAATGATTCGGAGGGGCTGCGTTACGGTACCACCGGCACACCAGAAAAGTATTATCTTTCCTGGAAAGAAGATCCCAATGCCAGAGATGAGGTTTCTGTAGCGGTGCGCGCTCAAATCGAAAAATACCCTTTGCGTCTGGACAAGAACCTGATTTCTCTGTGCCGGAAAGAGCGCCTTGTAGAGTTGTTGCATAATTTCATTGTGTTTGACAGTGGAGTAAAAAAGACCTGCCGGCCAAATCAGTTCTTTGGCAATATGGCAGCACGGGATTTTGTGCGGCGGCATGAGGGTGGTATCATCTGGCACACCCAAGGCTCCGGAAAATCCTTGACCATGGTGTGGCTCGGTAAGTGGATTAAGGAGAATATTTCTGACAGCCGTATCCTGATTATCACTGACCGTGATGAGCTGGATGTGCAAATCGAGCAGGTGTTTGCCGGGGTCAATGAGGGGATTGTCCGTATTCGCCGGGGAAGCGAATTGATCCAGAAGATTAACGACACATCGCCGGTTATGATGTGCTCCCTGATTCATAAGTTCGGCAAGAAAAACAGAGGCAAGAGCGGCGAGTCCGATTATACTGGATTTATTGAGGAACTGAAACGCTCGCTGCCGGAAAACTTCTCTCCCAAAGGAGATTTCTATGTCTTTGTGGATGAATGTCACCGTACCCAGTCCGGCAAGCTCCACAAAGCGATGGAAACCATTTTGCCGAATGCCACCTTTATCGGTTTCACTGGTACTCCATTGATGAAAAAGGATAAGGAGACCAGTCTGGAGGTATTTGGCCCTTACATTCATCGCTACAAGTTTGATGAAGCAGTGCGGGATAAAGTGGTTTTGGATCTGCGCTATGAGGCCCGAGAAGTGGAGCAGAATGTTGTCCAGCAGGATCGGATCGACGCCTGGTTTGAGGCAAAAACGCGCGGGCTGACCGGTGTGGCAAAAGCTAAGCTGAAACAGCGTTGGGGCAATCTGCAAAAAATGTTCAGTTCCAAGGCCCGATTGGGACAGATTGTAGCGGATATTGTTTTCGATATGGAGACAAAACCACGCCTGCACGATGGGCGGGGTAATGCTATGCTGGTGGCTGGCAGTATCTATCAGGCGTGCAAATTTTATGAATTGTTCCAGGAGACCGAGCTGAAGGGGAAGTGCGCTATCGTGACCTCTTACGAACCAGCGGTGGGCGATATTCGTACCGAAACTGTGGGCGATGATGGCGAGACTGAGGCTGTGGAGCAATACGAGATCTACATGAAGATGCTGGGTGGGAAAGACCCGAAGGCATTTGAAAAAGAGGTCAAGGAAAAGTTTATCAAGCAGCCGGAACAGATGAAACTTCTGATTGTGGTTGACAAGCTCCTGACAGGCTTTGATGCTCCGCCTGCCACTTATCTGTATATTGATAAGTCTATGCGAGACCATGGCTTGTTCCAAGCAATCTGCCGCGTCAATCGTCTGGATGGTGAAGATAAGGAATTTGGGTATATTATTGACTACAAAGACCTGTTTCGATCCTTGGAAAATGCGGTTGCAGACTATACCTCCGAAGCATTTGACTGCTACGATAAGGAAGATGTCTCCGGCCTGCTGACAGATCGTTTAGACAAGGCTAAGGAACAGCTGGAGGATTCGCTGGAAGCTCTTCGTGCACTGTGCGAACCTGTGGCTCCGCCTAAAGATATGGTGGACTACTACCATTATTTCTGCGGTGCCAACACCGAAGCCTTTGACTTGGATGAATTGGAAGAGAATATGCCCAAGCGGGAACAGCTTTACAATCTGTCAGCGACAGCTCTTCGCGCTTTTGGTGAAGTATCGGGCGAATTGCAAGAAAAGTACCACTATACTGTGGAACAGATCAAGGCGCTGGAGAGAGAAGTTACCTACTACATCAAAGTGCGTGACGATGTGCGTCTGGCCAGCGGTGACTATGTGGATTTGAAGAAATATGATCCGGACATGCGCCATTTAATCGATACTTATTTGTCGGCTGATCCAAGTCGTGTGTTGACCTCCTTTGGAGGAGCAACACTGGTCGAGCTATTGGTAGACAACGGGATTTCCACATTGAAGGATATGCCTGCCTCTACACCCAAAGAGCAGGAAGCGGTTGCAGAGACTATTGAAAACAATATTGGCAAGGAAATTGTTGAGAGAACCCAAAGCAACCCCAAATATTACGAGAAGATGTCTGCACTTCTTCATGAGTTGATTGAAAAACGCAAAAATGACGTGATCAACTATGAGGAGTATTTGCGTCAGATTGTGGAACTGGCAAGGAAGGTACATAAACCAGAAAGCGGCACAGAATATCCTCCGGAAATCCGGGAGAGTGCCGCCAAGCGAGCCTTTTATGACCATCTCAACGGGGATACGGTTGTGGCCAATCAGATATATGCCGCTGTCATGTCCAGCAAACAGGACAATTTCCGGGGAAGCAAAATCAAAGAGCGCAAAATCTGGCGTGCTATTCGTGCTGTCGTAAAAGATGATCAGGAAGCCGATCAGTTACTTGCATTAGTAAAGGAGCAGAGTGAATTCTAGTGGATGAACTGCAAATCGGCAACATGAGTATTGCCATTACAAAAAAGAATATCAAGAATATGTACATTCGTGTTCTGCCGCCCGATGGAAAAGTCCAAATTACTGCGCCATACTCTGCTGGGGACGATGCGATCAGGATGTTTGCTGTATCCAGAATTTCCTGGATCAAAAAGCAGCGTGCAAACTTCGCAGCACAGGCACGACAAACGAAGCGACAGTATGTGACCGGAGAGAGCTACTATGTCTGGGGGCGTCGTTATCGTCTGGATGTGCAATACTCAAATGTTAGGAATGAGGTGTCCCTTACAGGCGGGCATCTGATTTTGCAAGTGAGGCCTGAAAGCACCCCGGAGCAGCGCGAGCGTGTTTTGAATGATTGGTATCGGAAGCAGCTAAAAAGCAAGCTGCCGGAAGTGATTCAAAAATGTGAACAGGTTGTAGGTGTCCATGCATCTGAGTGGAAGGTCAAAAACATGCGTACCAAATGGGGAACCTGCAATATAGACCGAAAAAGGATTTGGATTAACCTCCAGCTTGCAAAGAAAACTCCAGAGTGTCTCGCTTATGTCGTGACCCATGAATTGGTGCACTTGCTGGAGCGAAATCACCATGAGCAATTCCAGAAGTATATGGACGCTTTTTTCCCGGAGTGGCGAGTAGTAAAGGAAACATTGAATCAGCAAATGCTGGATTATATGAGCGAGTAAACTTACACATCATTTTAAGTTGGATGCCGCAGCCGTCAACATAAAGTGTTGCAAAATTTCATCGCTTCTTTGGTCTCGTGCTTAACCACATCTATTCTTAGTATGCGAAAGTTCATACCTGACAACTAAAAAGTTAGATATTTATATCTTTTTTGTCTTGGAGGGATAAATATGGAACTTGAAGAAAAGTTTAAAGAAGCAAAAGTGCCGATGATAGTCGTACATTTTGACGAGAACTTTGAGACAACGTATACTGAAGAATATAACTTGGGGAATTTTGAATTGTCAAAATGCCAGATTGAGAGCTTTGCCAGAATTTTATTGCCTTCCATTCGTGAGTATTATAAAGATCCCAAATATGTGCATGAGTCTAATGAATGGGCAAAACAGCAAAATAAGCAATCGATAGATACTTGAAGTGAATAGCAGAAAGTATTCAAGATTAGCGCGGTAATAAATTTGTTGAGCGACTTTTTGTATGGTATAATAATTTTTGCATAGAGTTTTGCAGCTACACTGCTGGCAACACCATGGCAACAAAAAATCAGATAGCCTCTACTATCTGAATAATGAAAAGAATACCAATACCCTGAGCTAAATTCTATAAGCAAATCTGCTTAGAAAACTTCTGGCAGTATCGAGTGGGAATAATAAATTAGCTTCTTCAAGTCCCCGAAATGCCTGAAAACACAGGCGTTTCGGGGATTTTGCTGTTTTTGCTGGCTACAACTTGGCTACATCGAACGGGCTTTTTGTAGCCAGAGAGCTCATCGAGCTATGGCGTCGAGCTGTCTGGCTACTTCGGCCTGCTTGTTCGGATACAGGTGGCTGTATGTGTCCATCGTGGTCTGCACCTTCTCATGCCCGAGCCGCTCGGCAATGAGCAGGGGAGAGCAGCCCATCTCCACCAGCAGGCTCGCGTGGCTGTGCCGGATGTCATGCACGCGGATGCGCTTGACCCCGGAGACCTTGCAGCCATGCTCCATCTCGTGGTAGAGAAAATGCTTCGTGTACGGAAACAGCCTGTCGCCGCGCTGGAGGCCGTAGCACTTTTCCATGTACCCCTTCAGGCAAGCGCTCAGGACTTCCGGCATCGTGACCACCCGGTTGCTTTTTGGAGTCTTGGGCGAGGTGATAACGTCCTTGTCCCCGAGCCGCTGGTAACTCTTGCTGATGGCGATGACCGACTTTTCAAAGTCGATGTCCGCCGGAGTCAGAGCCAGCAGCTCGCCCTCTCGCATACCGGTGTAGTACAGCGTCATAAATGCGGCGTAGGAGGCGGGCCGGTCTTTCAGCGCTTCAATGAACTTCGTAAACTCGTCCCGCGTCCAGAACAGCATCTCGTCCGCCGACTTTTTGCCCATGCTCCCGGCCTTGTGGCAGGGGTTTTCCTTCAGACCGTAATACTTGACCGCGTAGTTGAAGATGGCGGTTATCTGGTTGTTGATGACCCGGAGATAGGTCTGGGAATACGGCTCGCCCTTGTCGTCGCGGTAGCTGGTCAGCTCGTTCTGCCAGCGCCTTATGTCGGTCGGCTTGATCTCGTCGAGCGGCACCCGGCCGAAGAAGGGCGTTATCTTGAGGTCGATCATGAACCGTTTGTTGGCCAGAGTCGAGGGCTTGAGCCGCTTCTCCATGTCCTCAAGGTAGAGCCCGATGAAGTCCTTGAACGTCATCCCGAGGTTGGCATTCGCCCGACTTATGAAGTCGCGCTCCCACTGCAGCGCCTCGCGTTTGGTTGCAAAGCCGCGCTTCTTCTTGTGTATTACCTTGCCTGTCCAGTCCCTAATGCGCACCTGAGACATCCATTTGCCTGTGTTTCCGTCTTTTGTTACTGACATGAATCGCTCCTTTCTCTCGAGTCTCAGTATGTGCTCATTGCTTTTTGTCCTTTTTCATCTTCGCAACTAATCCGGGATTGTTCTTTACAAACTCGTGCACCATCTGTATGTCCTCCTCAGTCAGCGGTTCCTCAGCTTGGGGCTCATCGCCGCCTTCCGCCGGTGGGAGATGGAGCTCGTGAGACGAGCTGTAAGTTATGGTCTGGTCCTTCCAGGCCGCGTAGTCTTCTGCCGACAGCTGGCCGCTTGCCAGCTTGCTGCGCTGCTCCTTCCACTGTTCGAGCAGCAGGCAGAACGAGGGATTGAGCTCGGCGCTCGTCCCCGTGCCGCCGAAAGAGAGCGAGCACTTCCAGCTCTGGCTCTTTGGCGGCTTCTCAACTTCAATGTCGAAGTCCAGCTCATCTGCCGTGTCGAGCAAGAACAGAAAGTCCATGACGTCGGCAAGACTGGTCAAAACCGCCCTCCTCGTTCCGAGACCGATCATGTACGACAGGGGAACGTCCAGCGCAGCGCAGATGCTTACAAGCGCCGAAATCGAAACGTCTATGTCCCCGCACTCGTATTTCTGTATCGTTCTCAGCGAGCGGTCCAGCATTTCAGCCAGCTTGGTCTGGCTGATGTGCCTCATTTTGCGCGCAAGGCGTATTCGTTTGCCGATCTCCTTTGAGTCGAAGGCTTCTCCGCTTCCGCCGGTGTAGTCGAAATCGTCGTAGTTGTGCTCCATTCAGTTCACCTCGAACAGAGTATATCAGATAGTAATGCGAATTGCAAGTACATAATTAAATTTGATACTGTTGACAAACGCACCGATAGTACATATAATGCTATACGTATTGATAGTGCGCATTATGATAGGAGGTGAAATGTAAGCGCACTTGAGATTCATATACTTTACAATCAGGAGGTAAAATGCAGGCACAATTTGTAACGGCTCAGGAGGTAGCCGAAATCATGGGAGTCAGCAGGAGCAAAGCGTATCAGATTGTGAGAGAGATGAATCGGGAGCTGAAGAGCATGGGGTACATAACCGTTTCTGGAAAATGTCCGGTGCAGTACTTCAAAAAGAAGTTCTACGGCCTTCAGATAGGCGGTGACTCCATATGAAGGACTGTGTGACTGAAGAAATTATTGAAGAAACCAATGAAGAAACCAAGCTGGGCGGGCTGCTCAAAAAGATGCAGAGAATGAACAGCCCCGGCTATTTACATACAGTGTCGCTGAATGAACTCTATGAAAACGTGTACGAAAGCAGGCCGCCCGTCATAGACGGCCTGCTGTACGCCGGGGCGTACATACTGGCAGGCGCCCCGAAGATAGGCAAGTCTTTTCTTGTCGCCCAGCTTGCCTACCACGTAAGCACAGGCCAGCCGCTGTGGGGCTACGACGTTCACCAGGGGACGGTGCTCTACCTGGCCCTGGAGGACGACTTCCGCCGCCTGCAGGACAGGATGTCGCGTATGTTCGGCGTTGAGGGCACGGACGAGCTCCACTTTTCCGTCAACGCAAAGATGCTCGGAGACGGCCTTGACGCACAGCTGGAGCGATTCGTGAGAGAGCACCCGGAGACAAAGCTGATAGTGCTCGACACTCTGCAAAAGGTGCGCGAGGCCTCGAAAGATTACAGCTACGGCAGCGACTACGAGCTTATAAACCGCCTCAAGTTTTTCGCAGACAGCCACGGCGTTTGCGTACTGGCGGTGCACCACACGAGAAAGCAGACGGCTGACGACTGCTTTGAGACTATCTCGGGCACGACGGGCCTGTTCGGCTGCGCGGACGGCGCGCTGCTTATGCGCAAAGAGAAGCGCACAGACCTCACCGCAACGCTCGACGTTGCAGGCCGCGATCAGCCCGACCAGAGGCTGCATCTGAAGAAAGACGCCGACAGCCTGACCTGGGAGCTGGAGTGCGCCGACACCCAGCCCTGGCGGCAACCGCCCGACCCGGTGCTGGAGGCGGTGGCAAAGCTGAGCATCAGCGCCGGAGAGTGGGAGGGCAGCCCGAGCGAGCTGGCGAGGGCGATAAACACGAGTATGGCGGTAAATCGCCTGACGCGCCACCTGAACGTGAACGCAGGCCGCCTGCTGGACGAGCATCAGGTAAAGTACGAGTTCAAGACAAAACACGAAGGCCGCCGCATCCGCCTGACGCACGTCCCGGTGATAGTCCAGGCGTATGAAGTGACCGCATAACGCAACGCTTGCGACGCTTGCAACGGTAAAACCGACACCCCAAACCAAGCGTCGCAACCGTCGCAACCGTCGCACAGACCAGAGGCTCTCCCGGCTTTGTGGCCGGGAGAGCCTTGTGGCAATATCGTGCAAGCAATGTCCGTGTCCGGACACGATCAAACTTCGTGCAGCGCTGGCGCTTGTTGTTATGGCAATATTAGGCTGACTGTGTTATAATCTACAAAAACCAGGTGAGGGTGTGGGATATGCCTGATCTAATGGATAATGAGCGCGTTGAGCTGCATGGTATGCTCGCGGAGTTCAGGCAGGCACTGGAAGAGGAAATACATAAGGTCAAGAGCAGTGGGCTGTCGTCAACGCTGCTGTTTGCCGGCAGGCGGATAGATAGCAGGGGCGCTGAATTCTGGTACAGATTCAGGGTCGAGTACGCCCCGGCGATGCCGGCGGATACGCCATGCAAGCTGACCATCGGTAAGGAGCAATTCAATGTCACCGTGGTCAGCTTTGACGAAAACTCCATTATCATATCTTCTAAAATCGAGCTGACAGGCGCGCTTGGCAAGGCGCGTCTCGAAAACGGCGCGACAGTTTTGATGGAGCGGCTCATCGGCTGCATCGAGGAAAACGCCGAAAAGCCAAACCCGGCGGGTGACCGTATGCTCTTGCAGGGTGGTAAAGTATACGAGGCCAGAAAGATATTCCAATACGACGAGCCTTTTATATATCCCGGCAACACTGAGAACCAGAACCGTGCGGTGGAAGCCGCGCTTGCCAACGATATCACATACATCTGGGGCCCGCCGGGAACTGGCAAGACCACCGTAATCGGCCAAATTATTGACGGGCTATATAGGCATGGACGCTCTGTATTGGTCGTATCCCACACTAACACCGCCGTCGATGGCGCGATAGAGAAAGCGGACAGGACGTATTTCAGCGAGCACGGTTTGGATGAGGGCGGCATCTATCCAATATTGCGTTTGGGCATCCCGTCAAGACCTCTGCCGGAGCGCGTGCTGCTGAAAACGCACACAGACGTACTGGGACGGGAGCTGTATGAAAGAGAAGCTGCTCTGAAAAACCAGCTTGCGTCGTTGCAGAGAAATCAGAACGAAATTCGGCTTCTGCTGAGCAAAAACACTTGGCTTGAAAAGACGAATCTCCCTCTCTTTCCGGGAGATATGCAGATAATAGAAGCACTGAAAAGGGAAATAGCCGCGGCGGAACGTGAGGCAGAAAAGCTTGACGGCGAGATTAAAAAGGAGCTGTCAGAGCACCCCGAGTATAAGAGTCGTGCCTCATTGCACAAGAAAGCCTTGGCGCAGAGAAAGGAACTAGAGTCACTCTGTCAGAACATCCTGTGCGCGGAGAAAATGCTCGATGAGGCTCCGCACAAGATCCAGCGGGCGCGCGATGAGGCCAGGAAGCACGACGTCTATAGACAGCTGAGGCAGCAAAAAGAAAAGCTCATGTCGGAGCAGTTCCTAAATGAGCAGCTGCACAGCTGTGCGGAGACCATCGCAAAGCTCAATGCGGAGCTCGATTCCCTTGCGTCCCAGGCAAAGACCGCGTTTCACGAAATAGCAGATTACGAGGGCAAGAGCTCCCTCGGAAAATTCTTTTCCGGCAAGGCCTCTTACCTCCAGGCAAAGGAACGGGCGGAGCAGATAGCCCTGAGAGTGCCGAAGGCAGAAGAGGAACTTAGATGCGAGGAGATGCTCGAGGAGGAATATAAGAACCAGCTCGACGAGGTTCTGCTTCTGAGTGAGCAGCTAAAGAGAGTGATACCCAGCCAGAGCGCGGAATACTGGCTTGGCAAGGCTCAGGAATTCTCGGCATCCGCAGAAAAAGCCCGGGCGGTGCTGCCTCAGCTTAGGCAGGAGAGGGACGACCTTACCGTTGAGCTTCGTGAGATTAATGAACAGCTCGCCGCAATAGACGCCGCGACAGGCAAGCTCAAGGAAAAACAGCAGCTCTGCGCTCAGCTGAAAAACTCGGCTCAGAAAAAGAGAGAAAAGCTCAGTGAGCTTGAGTCAGCCCTGCAGGAGGACATAGCACGCGAGCGCTCGCTCTGCCTGGCTTTCGACTACGAACTCGAGGCTGAGGATGCAAAGTCGGTTTATGAAGACCTCAAGGCGCTTGAGGTCACAATTAAAGCTGAGCTTTCCGGCTGTGATATTCCCGCACTTGAGGCTGAGAAGTCAAAGCTTATTGAACAGCAGACGGAGACAATCAAAGAACTGGACGAGGTCGAAGCAAAATTGCATGAGCTGGAGTGGCAGGCCGTACTTAGCGCAAAGATCGTCGGCACTACGCTGGCTAAATCATACCTGAGCGACACACTCAGGTCTCGCACGTTCGACACGGTAATACTCGACGAGGCGTCCATGGCGTCGATACCCGCGCTCTGGTGCGCTGCACTGCTGGCAGAGAAAAATGTCGTCATAGTGGGCGACTTTTTGCAGCTGCCGCCTATCGTCATGGCCAACACGCCCGTGGCGCAAAAATGGCTGGGTCAGGACATCTTTTTCCACAGCGGGATGCTTGAAGCCATAAAGGACAGGCGGCCGCAGAATTTCATAATGCTTAACGACCAGTTCCGCATGGAATCTGAAATCGCAGGTATTGCAAATATCTATTACGGAGAATATGGCGGACTCATATCCCATGACAACGATGAGCACCGTCTCAAACAGCGGGAAGAGTTTTATGGCTGGTACTCCGGCAAACGCACAAAACACAGCATACACCTCGTGGACACGGAGAGCCTGCACGCCTGGGTCACCGGCGTACCGCAGGGCAAGAGCCACAGCCGCCTGAACTGTTTTTCGGCCGCCGTGGACGTTGACCTGGCCTTTAAATGCCTGGAAAACGTGTTGTCCGAACTTGACCCGAATACTGCAAAACCCGTTGAGCAGGCCAGTGTGCTCATAATTGCACCGTACAAGCCCCACACCGCAAGGCTCAACAAGCTGATAGATTTGGAATACAGCAGCCGAGGGTTCAAGGAAAACTTGAATTATATCAGGGCCGGCACCATCCACAGCTTTCAGGGCAGCGAAGCCGACATCGTGATATTCGACCTCGTTATCGACGAGCCCCACTACAAGGCGGGGGTGTTCAGGCCTGAACCTGAAGTGAATGCGAGTTTGAGGAAAATGTTCAATGTGGCCGTTACAAGAGCTAGATTCAAGCTGTATGTGGTCGGAAACTTTGCATACTGTCGCAAACGAGCAAAGAACAATGCCCTTTCAGAGCTTCTGGATATGTTGTTAGATAATCTGAAGCTCAAAAAGGTTGACGCAAAGGAGCTTCTGCCGGGTCTCACATATGCAAAGGGTGCCTGTGATGTCGTCGTAACAGGGCATGCGGGTCGCAGCATGGTTTGCAGGGAGGACTCATTCTTTGAACACTTCCAAGGCGATCTCGTAAACTTCAAGAATAGGTTGATAATATACTCGCCATTTATTACCGAGAATCGTCTGGCAGAGCTGCTGCCATATTTTGCGGACGCAGCAAACGCTGGAAAACGTATCATAGTCGTGACAAAAGCGCTGAGTGAGCGGGGCAAGAGGGAGCTGTATTCGTATAAGCTCTGTGAAAAAGCTCTGTCTGATTCCGGGGTGAGTATCGTCCACAAGAAGGGAATGCACGAGAAGTTGGTGATAGTTGACGATGATGCGACATGGATAGGCTCTCTCAACGTGCTTAGCTTCAGCGGGCTAACGGGTGAGGTCATGCAGAGGCACGAGAGCCGCGAATTGACGGGTGATTTTGAGAAGCTCTACGATATCGGACACATAAGCGAAGCTGTAGAGAGCAGCGTTGAGCTTGCCTGTCCCATCTGTGGCGCCGAAATGCTGATAAAAGAGAGCGATAGCGGCGGCATATACTGGAGCTGCTCGTCCTGCGGCTATACGAGGCATCCAGAGCAGCAATACCCGGTGGACGGCGTGTTGCGCTGCAAATGTGGAGCGCCATATGTATTCGCCATGAAGAACCAGCCGCGCTGGGTGTGCTCGCAGAACCAGAGCCACTACCAGATCATGCGCGAGAGCGACCTGAAACTCGAAAAAATGGCCGCCCTCATCCCAACAAAAAAGGCGCTCAAAGAAGTTGAGAAATACTTTGCGGAGAAGAAAGCAAAGAGCGGTAAAAAGTGATGAAGTGACCGAGGAGAATATGCAATGGGATATATTGAGGAGAACAATGCCCTGTTTGCGGAGTGGAAGAAGATCATGGGTTCCGTCTCAGACCGCAAGGAATATGGCATCGCCGCGACCGAGATAAACCACGCAAATACGGTGTTCATCCGCGACGGGGTGGTCTGCCCGGAGCTGTGGTTCGCGCAGCGAACACGTCCGCTTTTCCTACTCAAGGAGGCATACAACGGCGACGGGGACTGGGATCTTTCCAGTGACCATCTGTTGACGGGCAACTCCGCCTCGAGGATGTGGCGCAGGGTCTCGCACTGGACATACGCTCTGCTCAATACCACGGCAGAGGAGCTTGCTCCATATGATCCCGGGCTGGATGTGTCAAAGTACGGCAATGAGCACCTGAGGCGCATAGCCGTTGTAAACGTAAAAAAGAGCGGCGGCAATAACAGCTCAAGTATGGACGAGATACGCAGCTACGCCTGGTTCGATGCAGAGCGGCTGTGGAAACAGCTTTCTCTCTGCGATCCGACCGTCATCGTCTGCGGCTACACCGGCTCAGCGCTTGACATCATCGCAGAGCGCATGACTGGAAGAAAGGTGCGCGATACGTACAACGAAAACCTGTACTACACGATGGAGCTAAATGGCAACAAGGTGCTTGTCCTCGACTACTGGCACCCGGCAAACCATTTCCCGAAGGAAATGAACTACTTCGGCCTGGCCGCAGTTTACCAGTTAGGGCTGAAGAACTGTGTATTGGGAGAATAGATATGGAAGACATCCTTCAGGCGCTTAATGACATAGTTCAGATACTGGAAGAGAGCCAAAATCCGACCTGGCTGTTATATCTGAGCGCACTTGGCCCTCTGATCCTCACGGCGATTTCCGTGTTCATTGCATGCCAGCAGCATAAGCAAAACCAGGCTCTGGAAAAGCAAATTGCCGATCGAGACTATAAGAACATACTCAGACAAAACGCACTGGCTATATACAACGATTTCTTTAATGGACTGAGGGTCGTGCATCAAGCTGTCGGGAATGTTGCTGAAGTTTTCTCTATGCCAAAATCTTTGGATATGTGGTCAAAAGAACTGCAAACGGCATATGAGCAAATGACAGCTTCGTATAACCATGCAAAGCTCATGCTCGATGATGATAAACTAATCGAGGTGTTGAAACGTACATACAATTGTTTTGTGGAACTTTATGAAGAGTTCAATTCATATTGTAACAGCGGAGAGGCTTATTCTGTCATAGGCAATGCCTTTAGAATTGTATCAGCAAAATTCGGCGTCAAAACAGAGCTAGAGTTGTTACTGAAGCCAGTAGTAAAGGAAAAGTATTTGGATCTGTGCTACACCGATGAGGCGAAGAAAATACATGAATTGATGGAAGCATATATAGAAGCAATGAAGGACGACAAATTTGACAAATATTTCAAGAAGTACGTACAACTTGAAGTAACGAAATAATGCGGTGCAAGCAAAACCGGCGTCCACCATGGGACGCCGGTTTCATTTCAGCTCCTGCTCCAAGCCCCTGAACAGCTCCGAGTGAAAGAAGTCCTCAATCGAGATGCCCAGGCCGTCGCAGAGTTTTTTGATCGTCGATATGGTCGCGCTGTGGTTGCGGCCGCTGACTATGTTGTTCACTGTGGACTGTGTCACTCCGCTCATGCTGCACAGCTTGTTGATGGAGATGTTCTCCTCGCGGCAGAGCTCCAAAATACGCTCCTTTACCGCCTCCCCAATGTCCACGGGCATCACCTCATTTCAAGACGATGATAACCGTTTGCCCTTGAAAAGATTAACCCTTTTGAGTTAAAATAACTCAAAAGGGTTGGTGAGGGCGATGGACAGAAAATGCTGCTTTTTCATAGGTCACAGGGAGGCGTCGCGCGAGATATATCCGGCGCTGCTGTCGGAAGTAGAGCGGCACATCTGCGAGCTTGGTGTGACGCAGTTCGTGGTCGGGCATTACGGCGGCTTTGACCGCCTCGCCGCTGAGGCGGTTATTGAGGCGAAGGCCAAACACGAGGGGATAGAGCTTGTCCTGCTATTGCCGCATCATCCGGCTGAGCGGCCAATATACAGACCTGCTGGTTTTGACTACACATATTACCCTTTCGGCACAGAAAAGGTGCCGCAAAGCGTGGCAATAGTACGTGCAAACCGGCGGATGGTCGAGCAGGCGGATTTCCTGATAGCTTATGTCTGGCACACGGCCAGCAACGCGGCGAACCTGCTGGAATACGCCCAGCGCAGGGCAGGGAAGGGCCTGCTGGAGATAACGCTTTTGAAAAGAGGCTGACGCGCTATGCGCCAGCCTCTCGCTTTGTCAATCGTCCAGCTCCAAGCTATGCGTGCCGGATACTCTACGCAGATAGCTTTCCAGGGTGCCATCCAGAACCATTTGCGCATACTCGAGTGGAGCGTTGTAGATGAGCCAGTCCATTTCGGTTCTCATGGCTATGGTGGTATCGAAGCTGTCCTCAATGCCGGGAGTGTAGATCCTGATGGTTCCACCGTCAGCGTAGCGCAGCTCGACGCAGGCGGTGTCGATGTTGAATTTGCATGATAGAAGCTCTGACATAAGCATACTCCTTTCCGCTTTATAGTCGGGAATAGTGGTTCAAATGGAATTATAAGGTTGAGATGAACTAAAAGAGCATAATACCCGCTGGCTACACATTGGCTACAAAAATCCCGCGGACTGTCAAAAATGTCTGCATGAGCTGGACTATCTGAGCGAAAAACGCACAAAAAGCGTACATAATCACTGAAAAACACATTCTGAGACTCGAATGGGAATAATAAATTAGCTTCTTCAAGTCCCCGAAATGCCTGAAAACACAGGCGTTTCGGGGATTTTTCCACTGAAAACAACCGCCTCAAGTTGCGCGGTGGAAATGCTCGCATTTATGTGCTATAGTATTTCATCAACAGGTGTAAAGAGAGGTTTGTGAAACGCATGAACAAAGAAATCAGAGGGAAAAGGCTCATCCTGCGCGAGCAGAGAGAAGAGGACGCACCATATTATGCCTATTGGTTTAACCAGCCGCAAGTCATGTTTCAATGCGGCTTTGAGAAGCCAACCGATGAAGAAGAGGTCAAAACCTGCATTAACGTAAGCCATAAATCAGAGGACTCGGTATGGTTCACTATTACAGATCTCGACGGCAATATTATCGGTGAGACCGGCCTGTTGCGCATGTTTCCTGCGTGGCATCAGACCGACCTTACAATCATAATTCCAGACCCGAAGATGCAGCACAAAGGATACGGTACAGAGGCGATACGTATAATGCTCGATATGGCCTTCAATGAATATGAGATGCATCGGGTCTCAATCGGAGTAGTGGGGCTTAACACAGATGCGCTGGAATTCTATAAGAAAATTGGATTCAAGCAGGAAGGCGTTATGGAAGAGGCGTATTACTACAACAATGAATATAGCGATTTTATCATGATGCGAATCCTCAGACGCGAATGGCAATAATGAACAAATGCAATCGGCGGGGTGGTTAAATTATCCCGCCGATTTGACTGGATTTAGGAGACTGCTCTCCTTTATCTACCGCCAGCTCCGCGTGCAGGAAAGCCCGGCTCTCAGCTGGAAGGCAGTCTTAAGCCGCCTGATTCAAAAAGGCGCGTGAGGCGTATGACATTGAAGAACTGTTTGCAATTAACCTGCCTCGGAGCTAAAATACAATAAAATGAGCAAAGCAGGGGAGGGGATGAGCAGTGGACAGAAGCAATGTGACGGACGAGGGTCGCTTTTCCGGGGAGGTATATAACTTTGGTGGAGCGAGCTTCAGCAGCTCGTGCATCATTCGGCCTGACTCCGACGTGAGCGACTGGGACGCCGTAGGCACACTTGAATCCTACCCCAAAAACCATGTGCTTCTGGAACGGGACAGAGTGCCGGACAGGTTTTATATCGTCAAAAGAGGCACAGTAGCAGGTTATGAGGAGCTTGCAAACGGCAACGAGCTAATTTGCTACGTGATGGAGACAAACGCAATGCTGCTCGAAGCCAATGTGCTGCTCTCAAGGCCCTCGCCCGTGAGTTTCCGCACGCTGGAGGCGTCGGAGCTTCTGAGTATTAGCCGGGAGAAGCTGCTGGAGACCGTGAACGCCGAGCCGCGGGCATTGTTTGCGCTCTTCTGCTCCGTCTCGGACAAGTTCCTGGAGGCTATGGATGAGCTGAGGGAGGCCAAGAGCCGAGGCGCGGAGTGGAGGCTATGTGAGCTGCTGCTGGAGTTTGCCGCACGCTACGGCGCCGCCTACGACGGCAAGGTGCTCATACACAAGCGCATCAATATCCAGCTGCTGACTCAAATACTTGGCATAAACCGCTCCACTACCGTCCGTTCAATGCGCACACTGCGCGACCTTGGACTCATAGAGCACATAAACGGCTTTCCTGCGTGCGCTCTGTCGAGGCACTGAGGCGGCATCAGGAGCTTTTGGAGGAATAGTCCTTTCGACAAAAAGTGAACAAACTGTAAACATACGCAGGTGCATTTGCGCCTGCGTATGTTTTTGCGCATTGCCAGACTTTCCGGCATCGTGAAATAATAAACATGCTCATTGGAATTTGGCTCCAAACCAATTAAGGAGGAAAAATTATGGCGTTACCTGAATTCGACTACGTTGCCGCCAAGTCGCTGGAGGAGGCCTCCGGCCTCATGGTGTCTCTGGGCAGCAAATGCGTCGTCATGTCGGGCGGCACGGACATTATTTTGCAGATACCCAAGTCCGTATCTAGGGGCATGACCACCGTTATCGACCTGAAGACCATCCCGGGGCTCACGCGGCTCGACTTTGTGGAGGGCGAGGGGCTGCACGTAGGCTCCAACACCAAGCTCTTCGACATTCAGTCCTCACCCATAGTGAAGGAGAAGATGCCCGCAGTTGCGAAAGCCGCGCACTACGTGGGCTCCAACCAGGTCCGGCGCAAGGGCACCATGGCGGGCAACATCTGCAACGCCTCGCCCACGGCGGACACTTCGCCCATTCTGCTGGCAATGAATTCTCGCATCACCGTCACTGGCCCCGAGGGCAGCCGCGTGGTGCCTATAGACGAGTTCTGGACGGGCTTCAAGAAGATAAATGTAGATAAGTCCAAGGGCGAGCTCGTGACCGAAATTTTCATCCCCGAGCTCGGCCCCGGGGAGGGCTCCACGTACTTCAAACGTTCTGTCCGCAAGGCTATGGACCTTGCCATCGTCGGCGTCGCAGCCTGGTTGCGCATGAAGGACGGAAAAGTGGAGGGCGCCCGCATCGCCGTCGGCGGCGGCGACGTCATCACCGTGCGCGCGAAAAAGGCGGAGCAGCTGCTCATCGGCAGCGAGATAACCGACGAGGTGCTCGAAAAGGTTGGCGTGCAGGCGGCGGACGAGATGAACCCGCGCTCAAGCCTCCGCGCCTCGGCGGAGTACCGCTACGACATGATCCGTGTCTACACGAAGCGCGCCATCAACGAGGCCATCGCCACGATGAGGGGCGAGTAAGGAGGACGAAGAATGAAGAAGATAATCCATTTTACCCTGAATGGCGAACCCGTCGAGGCACTTGCGCCGGTGAACATGACCATGGTGGACTTCTTGCGCAAGGAGATGCACCTCACCGGCACGAATCGCGGCTGCGAGGAGGGCGAGTGCGGCGCCTGCACCATTCTGCTCGACGGCCGGGCCGTGCCCTCCTGCATCATGCTGGCGGTGGAGGCCGACGGGCATGAGATAACCACCATCGAGGGCGTGCGCGTGAACGGCGTGCAGCATCCGCTGCAGCGCGAGTTTATGGACAAGTGGGCGCTCCAGTGCGGCTTCTGCACGCCTGGCATGATAATGTCGGCGCTCTCGCTGCTCAACGAGAATCCCAACCCCACCGAGGAGGAAATCCGCGACGGCATCGCGGGCAACCTCTGCCGCTGCACCGGCTACGCCAAGATAGTCGAGGCTATAGATGCCGCCGCAAAGAAGCTGGCGAGGGCAAAGGAGGTCAATGCGTAATGGCGATAATGTCCAAGGAGTACTACGCCGACATTGAGAGCGTATACAAGAAGCCTGAGGATTATGAGCTTGCCGGAAAGGGCAATGCATACATACGCATAGACGCCGAGGCTAAGGTCACCGGCACCGCCGTCTACACGGACGACGTGGACCTGCCCGGCATGTATTACTGCAAGCTGGTGCACTCGCCATACGCCCATGCGCTCATAAAGAGCATAGACTTCACCGAGGCGCTCAAGGTCCCCGGCGTCAAGGGCGTGCTGACCGGACAGGACTTCCCCGAGGGCCACAACCTCGGCAACCCCGAGGCCTTCAAGGAGCTGGCGGACAAGGAGCCGCTCTGCCGCAAGAAGGTGCGCATGGTGGGCGACGAGGTCGCCGCCGTCTGCGCCACCACCGAGGAGGCCGCTACCCTCGCCGCATCCCTCGTCAAGGTGGAGTATGAGCCGCTTGAACCGGTGCTTGACCCCTTCTACTCCATGCAGCCCGACGCCCCGGCCATCCACTACCCAGGCACCAGCAACCTCTCTATCTTTACCACGATGAAGGCCGGCGACCCGGATAAGGCCTTTGCCGAGGCCGATTACACCGACAAGCGCTATTACCGCACTCAGCAGATGGTGCATGCGGCCATTGAGCCGCACGGCGCCGTCGCCAAGTGCGAGAACAACGAGTGGACTGTCTGGACGACCACCCAGGGCGCTTATGTCAGCCGCTACTGGATAGCCTGGGGACTCGGCGTGCCAGAGAGCCAGGTGCGCGTGATAAAGCCCATGATAGGCGGCGGCTTCGGCGGCAAGCTTGACGTCTTCGCCCACGAGCTCTGCCCCTGCAAGTTTGCTCAGATGACCGGCCACCCCGTCAAGTGCATATTGAAGCGCGACGAGGTGTTCATGTGTACCCGTACCCGCCACCCCATCTCCTTCGAGATAGAGTCCGCCTTCACCAAGGAGGGCAAGCTGCTGGCCAAGCGCTGCAAGCACATCCTTGACGGCGGCGCTTATGGCGGCTCGGGCGTCGCGGCTAACACACTTTCCCTCATCTGCGCCACCTTCCCCTACAAGGTCGAGAACATTGACATGACCGCGCGCAGGCCCTATACCAATCACCCCGCCTCCGGCGCGATGCGCGGCTACTCCGCCTGTCAGGTGCACTTTGCCCATGAGATACACATGGATGAGGTTGCAAACGAGCTGGGTATTGACCCGCTGGAGCTCAGGCGCAAGAACGAGATAACCCCCTACTACACCGGGCCCACGGGCCTGGAGTTCACGAGCTGCAAGTTCGACGAGTGCATGTTCGCCGTCGCGGACTATATCGACTGGAAGCACCGCGACCGCTATCCTTTCGGCAGCGGCCAGGGTGTGGGCCTCTCCGGCTCCGGCTTCATGTCCGGCACAGGATCCCCGGTCCTCGTTACGCCGCATTACTGCTCCTCCTCCACCATCGTCCGCCTCAACCGCGAAGGCTACGCCGTCGTGTTCTCCGGCGCGAACGACATCGGCCAGGGCTGCGATACCGTCATGACCATGATAGTCGCCGAGGAGCTGGGTCTGCGCATGGACGAGGTCAAGCTCATACAGTCTGATACCACCGCCACGCCCTGGGACGCCGGCTCCTTCGGCTCGCGCGTCACCTTCCTCGGCGGCAACGCCTGCCGCCGCGCCGTCGGCGACGCGAAGTTCAAGCTGCTCAGCCACTGGGCTGAAGAGTGGGGCTGCAAGCCTCAGGACATCACTATGAAGGACCACCGCGTGTTCATAAAGGGCGACCCTGAGAAGAACATCTCCTTTAACGAGGCCTGCTTCGGCTATGAGGAGAAAAACTTCGGCCGCTGCGTCGCGGGCGTTGGCTCCTTTGCCCACGAGGGTGACAAGGACATCTACGTGAAGAATGTTGGCAACTACGCCACCGCCTACTCCTTCTCCGCCTCTGCTGCGAAAGTCACCGTAGATATGGAGACGGGCGCTGTCACGCTCGACGACTTTGCCTTCGGCCATGACTGCGGCCGTCCGCTTAACATCCGCGCTGTCGAGGGCCAGATAGAGGGCTCCGTCCTGCTCGGCTTCGGCTTCACCTGCTACGAGGAGTGCGTCTACGACAAGGACGGCAAGCACCTGAACCCCTCTTTCCGCGACTACCACTTCCCGACGGCCCTGGATATGCCGAAGATAAAGACCTTCATCTGCTCCGAGTACGACCCCGAGGGCCCGCTCGGCGCGAAGGAGGCCGGCGAGGGCTCCACCGCGCCCGTCGGCTCGGCCATCGGCAACGCCATCAACTATGCCACCGGCCTTGTGCTCAAGGAGTTGCCCATCACGCCCGAAAAGCTCTGGCGCTGCCTGCGCGAGCATGAGCGCAGTGGCAAGACTGAGTTTGGCGCTGAGGATTTGCCCGAAAAATTCGCAAATATGCCCCCTCTGCCGCCGCGCGACTAAGCTTTAGGCACGAAATGAGAGGGAGAAGGCCACATATCCGGGCCTTCGCCCTACTGAAACGGAGGCACTATGCCCGGACTTGACGAATGGGACGTCAGCTCTAAGCAGCTGGCAAACGCCCACGGCTATGCGGCCCGCACCGACTACCACAAGGATAACGCCAAAGCACAGGCAACGATGCAGCTCGCGCGCGAGATACTCAGACTTGCCCGCAGCACGCTGCTCATACACCTACGCTTCATGGAGCCCGCCCTTGTTCGTCTCGCCGCGAACGGCGACGAATCCATAACGGCCGAGCTGGCCACAGACGGGCGCTATCTCTACTATAACTCCATCCACGTCTGTCGCCTGTTCAAACGCGCGCGGGAGCTGCCGGCAAGGGACTACCTACACGTCACGCTCCACTGCGTGTTCCGACACCTCTTCGTGGGGCGGAAGCTGATAGGCGACCTCTGGGACCTCGCCTGCGACATCGCGGTCGAGAACCTTATCAACGAACTTGACATCAAGAGCCTGTACTGCGAGCGCCAGGAGAAGCAGCGCTGGCTCATAGAAAAGCTCCGCGAGGCCATGCCCCGGCTGACGGCGGAGCGCATATACCACTGGCTCATTGAACAGGACCTGCCTCCGCAGGAGGTTGGCCGAATCAGGGGCTATTTCTACGCCGACGACCACCGCGTCTGGCATAATCCGCCTGAAATGGCCTCCGGCACGGGCGGGGATACCCAGGACAAGGGTTCCGGCGGCGAAAAGCCGGATATCGGCGACGCACCAGGCGGCAGCGACGAGCTGCCCCCGCCTGAGGACGGCGACGGTGAGGAGCAATCCGCCAGAGGCGGCCGCGCCACGGGCGAAAAACGCGACCACGGCGACGACTCCGGCGAGGGCATGCCGGACAGCGAGAACAGCCAGCCCGGTGAAAAGAAGGCGCTCTCCCCCCCAGGAGACGGAGCGCCTATGGAAGGACATCAGTGAGCGCATAGAGGTGGATCTCGACACTGCCTCGTCCTCCTACGGCGAGAACGCAGGCGGATTCATCGCCGCGCTGCGCGAGGTAAACCGCGAAAAGGTGGATTACGCCGCCTTCCTACGACGCTTTGCCGTCCTCGGCGCGAACATTCAGGTGAACGACGACGAGTTCGACTACATCTTCTACACCTACGGCATGAAGCTCTACGGCAAAATGCCGCTTATAGAGCCGCTGGAGTACAAGGAAGTCAAGCTGGTGCGCGAGTTCGTCGTTGCGCTTGACACCTCAGAGTCTGTCGCGGGCTCGCTGGTGCAGAGCTTTGTAACAAAGACCTGGAATATCCTCAAACAGACGGAGAGCTTCTTCACAAAGGTGAACATACACATTCTCCAGTGCGGCGCGAGGGTGGAGGAGGACGCCAAGATACGCGACCAGGACGAGTTCGACGCCTACATGCAGCACATGGTGCTGCGCGGCTTCGGCGGCACCGACTTCCGACCCGTGTTCGAGCACGTGGACGCGCTCATAAAGCAGCACGAGTTTGCGAATCTCAAGGGCCTCATCTATTCACCGACGGCTACGGTACCTTCCCGGCCGTGCCGCCGGAGTATGAGACGGCTTTCGTGTTCATGGACACGGGACGGGAACTGCCCGACGTGCCGCCCTGGGCGATAAAGATAAGGATGACCCCGACCGAGGTCGAGGACATCTCAGAGCGGTGAGAGCAATGGACAATTTTGAGATACGCGGAACAAGCCTCGTGCGCTATCGCGGCTCCGACCCCTGGCCGGAGCTGCCGGAGGGCATCACCGAGATAGCGGACGGCGCGTTCAAGGACTGTCGGGATCTCTGCGAGATAGTCATACCTGAAGGCGTCACACGCATAGGCTCGGAGGCCTTCCAGTGGTGCGCAAATCTTGAGAGCGTGAAAGCGCCCGAGAGCCTAGTGGAGATAGGCCCGGACGCCTTCTCCGGGACGCCTTTCTACCGCTACTACGACACCAATGAGACTGACTGGAAGGACGACTTCCTCATACTAGGCCGCGTGCTTTTCAAGGCGCGGCGCAACCTCCGTGAGGTGGCCATACCATACGGTGTTATGTCAATCGCGCCTGACGCCTTTGCGGGGCGGGTGCTGCTCTCTCGCGTGGACATTCCCGGGAGTGTCCGGGACATAGGATGGCGGGCGTTTTCGGACTGCTCTGCGCTCACAAAAATCCACATACCTTCAGGCGTCCGGCGGCTCGGCTGGCACTGCTTCAAAGGCTGCGGAAGGCTTGCCGAGGTGAGCTTTGACGAGGGCGTGGAGGAGATGGAGAACGGCATCTTCGCAAGCTGTCGCTCTATACGTTATGTAAACTTCCCTGCGAGCCTCAAGAAGCTCCCCGGTTGGGTGTTCTTCGGCAGCAACAACGTCGAGCGCGTGCGCTTTGCCGGACCGGTGGCCGCGGTGGGGGAGAGGGCCTTTTCCGGCTGCGAGAATCTCCGGAGCGTGGACTTTCCCGCCGGGCTCCGGAAGATAGGCGTGGACGCCTTTGCGGGCTGCATATGCCTTGAGAGCGCCGACTTGCCGGAGGGGCTTGAGACCATCGAGCGCCGGGCCTTCGCCGGATGCCGCTGCATTGAGCGGGCGTCCATACCGAAGACGGTGACGGGCCTTGGAGACAGCGTGTTCTCCGGCTGCCGCCTGCTGCGGGAGATAGACGTGCCCGGCGGCATAGGCGAGCTGCCGGACGACAGCTTCTTCGGCTGCGACGCGCTGGAGCGGGTCACGGTGGCAGAGGGAGTCACGAGAATAGGCTCCCGCGCCTTCAGCGGCTGTAAGCGGCTGGAAAACCTCGAACTGCCGAACAGCGCAGCCGAGGTCTGCGACAGGGCCTTTAAGGGCGACGCATCGCTCCACCGCCTGCGCCTCTCGCCTCAGACCCGGGAAATCGGAGCAGAGGCCTTCTCTGGCTGCCAAAGCCTGAGCGAAATTGAGCTGCCCGCCGCGCTTGAGCACATGGGCGCGGGCGCCTTTGACGGCTGCGAGGCGCTGGCCGATAAAAACGGCTTCGTCACTCTCGGCGGCGTCTGCTGCGGTAACATAACGCGGGACAGCGACCTGCGCGTGCCCGAGGGAGTGCGCGCCATAGCGCCCGGAGCTTTCCGGGAGAAGCAGAGCCTCATCTTCCTCACTCTGCCCGGGAGCGTAAAGCGCGTGGGTGAAGCGGCCTTCGTCTGCTGCCGTGCGCTCAGGGAGATAGTCCTGCCGGGGTGCGTGACGGAGCTCGGAAAAGCGCCATTCGAGGGCTGTGACAGCCTTATCTCCATCGTCGCGCCCGGAATACCGCCGGAGGTATTTGATACGGCTCCGGAGCGTGTCAGTGCAGCCTTGGGTTTCTGCCGCAGGGAAGGGAGCTATGACGGGCGCAACCGCGCGGCCTAGGAGCGCTTTCTCGGGGATTACTGCGTAGATATACTCGAGGCCGCAGTAGAGCGCAACATGCCGGATGCCCTAAGCTATTTCACCGCGCGCAGGCTCATAGGCCGCGCCGACTTTGAGCGTGTGCTCGAAAAGGCGCAGCGCTCGCGCGCCATGGAGATAGTGGCGCTGCTCGACTACCGCGCCGGCGGATTCGAGGGCGGCGCGTTCGACAAATTTGACCTCGATATCTGAAAGGGGGCTGAGCCATTGAATATCGCACAGGCCAAAGATCAGATAGAATCTGCCATGAAGGCCTATTTCACCAAGGACGAGTTCGGAGCCTACCGCATCCCCATCGAAAAACAGCGGCCGGTGTTCATGATAGGTCCGCCGGGCATAGGCAAGACCGCCATTATGGAGCAGATAGCCGCTGAGCTGGGCGTCGGCCTCGTGTCCTACTCCATGACCCACCATACGCGCCAGAGCGCGCTGGGGCTGCCATACATCACCGAAAAGGAGTACGGCGGCAGGAGCTATCAGGTTACGGAGTACATGATGAGCGAGATAATCGGCTCCATCTATGACCTCATGCGCGAGACGGGTCTCACCGAGGGCATATTGTTTCTTGACGAGATTAACTGTGTCTCCGAGACGCTTGCGCCCTGTATGCTGCAATTTTTGCAGTACAAGGTCTTCGGCCAGCATCGCGTGCCGCCCGGCTGGATACTCGTCACCGCGGGCAACCCGCCCGAGTACAACAAGTCCGTGCGTGATTTCGACACCGTCACCTGGGATAGGCTCAAACGCATAGACGTGGAGCCGGACTACGAGACCTGGAAGGAGTACGCCTATAAAAAGGGCGTCCACGCCTCGGTGATGACCTACCTCGCCGCGCGGAAAAAGGACTTCTACAAGGTCGAAAACACCGCGGAGGGTAAGCGCTTTGCCACCGCGCGTGGCTGGGACGACCTTTCGGAAATGATAATGAAAAAGCGGAAGTCCGGCGGGCTTCCGCTTT
The DNA here is from genome assembly GCA_900544295.1 of uncultured Eubacteriales bacterium. Classification (GTDB taxonomy): domain Bacteria; phylum Bacillota; class Clostridia; order Oscillospirales; family Oscillospiraceae; genus Scatomorpha; species Scatomorpha intestinigallinarum. The sequence goes on from UQUO01000007.1 coordinate 59,399, forward strand.
TTCACCGCGCCGCCTCAAACTCTCGCACGAACCTGCGGTAAAGCAGCAGCGCCAGGGCGAGGGTAACGTCCTCGGAGATGACCTGCGTCCAGGCCAGACCGTTCAGGCCAGCAAGGGCGTTTATGACATAGATCATCGGTATGTGTACGAGTCCCGTCCGGCATGAGGAGAGCAGCAGAGACTGAGGCCCCTTGCCCACAGCCTGGAACATGAAGCTGATGTGAAAGTTGCAGATCATGAGCGGAGTAGAAAGGCGGTTTGTCCTCAGAAACACCGCGCCCATGGAAACAGCCTGTGCGTCGTCAATAAAAATCCTGATAGAAGTCTGTGCACACAGCTCAAAAACCAGCACGTAGAGCAGAGCAAAACCCATGCCACTGAGGCTGGCCTTCCTGACCCCTCTTTCATGCGCCCTAAGTTCTTTGAGGCGTAGTTGTAGGCCCCCAGCGGCAGCATGCCCTGGCACAGTCCCATGCCTGCGTTCATGGGAAGCATCTCTATCTTCTTGACGATGCCTAGCGCCGCAACGGCGATATCGCCGTAGCCCGAGGCCAGCTTGTTGATGACCATGTTGGCGACGCAGGAGAGCAGGTTTCCTATGGCCTAGGGAAAGCCGACGGCGACGATGACACCGGCGTGCCTTGCCCCGGCGGCTACGCGCCCAACAGAGAGCGACAGCACCGCAACGCCCCTCAGTCTGTAATATACCACGGCGAAATAGACGAGCGCCGCTGCCTTGTAGGGGTCCTTAGTGCTGCCTATGAAAAAGATGTCGCAGTATGCCCTCGGTCCTGAGCGCAATGCCGTGCAATTCCTCCTCGAGTGCGAGCCCCTTGTCCGTGAGCCGGATGATGCCACGCCGCAGGTCACGCTCATCCGTCCTGCGCTCGATGTTGCTCTTGTCGCATAGCCGCTTGAGTATGCCCGCGACCGTGGACTGCGAGAGCCCCAGCTCTCGCATGAGCACCCCTGCTGTGACCCCCTCGTCAATATGCAGGAGAAGGTACCGCACGACCTCAAACCCGCCTTTTCGGCAGAGTTTGAGAAGAACGGCGTGACCCTTGCCTGAGTAAAGCTGAAGCAGCAAAACTCCGCCTGTCGGATTGGCCGAAATGTGCCTGAATAAAGCGCGGTTGAAAGCGGGAGGCAGAGGGGGTATAATGAGGACAGATACTTTGGGGGTGACAGCTTAGTGCCGGCGGATATGAAAGATACAATAGCGCAGGCGGCAAAGTCGCTTTTGATGGAGAAGGGCGTCAGGAAACTGACGGTGAAGGACATCGTTGAAGAATGCAGCATCACGCGCCAGGCCTTCTACTACCACTTTGAGGACATCCCTGCGCTTTTTCGCTGGATGTTTGAGCGCGATACTGAGCGGAATCTGCTTGAAGCCAGGGCTCAGGAGAATGGCGAGGCGCGGCTGCACCGCTTCTTTGTCGTTGCCATAAACGCCATGCCCTATGTAAAAAAGGGCATGGAGAGCAATTACCGCGAGGAATTGGAGCGGCTCCTGGTCGAGTACATACAGCGCCTGTTCGAGCAGGTCTGCGATGAAGAGGGCCTGTATCAGGACTGCACACGCATCGAGGTAAAGCTGATACTCCGTTACCACAGCCAGGCGATAATAGGCATCCTGCGCAGCTGGACGGAGGCGGACACCAAGAACCTGGACCAAATCGTCAGCGTGGTATATCGCCTTATGACGGAGGGCATATCCCCCTTGGGCGGCAACTGAATTTTGTGTTTTACAGAACGGCCGAAGTGTAAAAGCCTTTTACACTTTGGCCTTTTTGTCTATACAGTGCGGTGTTTTTGCAAATTGAGCTGCCGGGAAAAGTCGTTTAGAATGTGAGGCGTAAAGGAGGTGCGGACATGGCGCACGAAATACTCTCCGTAAAGCTCTGCCAGCTGGAAGAGCGCCTCGCAGAGCTGCACAGCCGGATCCGCATGAGCGAGACGGCTGACCACAGCAGCCTGAGCCGGGAGATCGGCGTCCTGAAGAGCGAGCGCAGCGCGGCAAACGCAGCCATGCGCGAGGACCTGGAGCGCTCCCGCTCCTGCGTGGCCACTATCCTGGGCAGGGGCTATGGTCAGGTGGAGCGCATAGTGCGTGACTCCCGCCGTCAGCTGGAGGAGCTGGCCAGCAGCAGCCCGGATGAGGAGACCGCCGTCGAGGAAAAAATACTCCTGGCCGAATATGCGCTGGATTTTGCGTATCAGGCAGCGGACGAAGCCCTGCTGCTCTCGATGACCGCGATAGACGCCTGCCGGCTCAGGCAGGAGGAAGGAAGATACTCATGAAGGAAGTAAAGTCACCAAAAAAACCGCTGATATACTACTATGTCATCGTGCTGCTTATAATAGTCCTCTTTAACCTTCTCATCACGCCGCTGCTGTCGCGTGGCCAGGTCGCCGAGGTGGACTACGGCACCTTCATGGACATGATAGACGAGGGTGATATAGGCGTAGTGCAGATAGAGGATACGCAGATACTCTTCACCAATAAGGCGGAAGACACTGTGTATACCACCGGCCCCATGGACGATCCCACTCTTACGGAGCGCCTGCATGACGCTGGCGCGAAGTTTGCCCGGGTGGTGGAGGAGCCGATGTCGCCTATATGGAGCTTCCTGCTGAGCTTCGTGCTGCCCATCCTCATCTTTGTGGGCCTTGGACAGTATATGAGCAAGAAGCTGATAGAACAGGCGGGCGGCAAGAACTCCCTCTCCTTCGGCATGGGCAAGAGCAGCGCCAAGGTATACGTCCAGTCCACCAAGGGCATCCGCTTTGCCGACGTGGCCGGCGAGGACGAGGCCAAGGAGAGTCTTGCGGAAATAGTGGATTATCTCCACAACCCGCAGAAGTACACCGAGGCGGGCGCGTCGATGCCGAAGGGCATCCTGCTCGTCGGCCCTCCAGGGACTGGCAAGACCATGCTGGCAAAGGCCGTCGCCGGCGAGGCGAACGTGCCCTTCTTCTCGATAAGCGGCTCCGAATTCGTGGAGATGTTCGTCGGCATGGGCGCCTCCAAGGTGCGCGACCTCTTCCGCCAGGCGAAGGAGAAGGCCCCCTGCATCGTGTTCATAGACGAGATAGACGCCATCGGCCAGAAGCGCAACTCCGGCGTGAACGGCGGCAACGACGAGCGGGAGCAGACCCTCAACCAGCTGCTGACCGAGATGGACGGTTTTGAGGAGAACACGGGCGTCATGATACTAGCGGCCACTAACCGGCCCGAGAGCCTCGACCCGGCCCTGACTCGCCCGGGGCGCTTCGACCGCCGCGTGCCTGTAGAGCTGCCGGACCTGCAGGGCAGAGAGGCCATTTTGAGGGTCCACGCGAAGAAGATCAAGGTCGCGGACGACGTGGATTTCCACACCATAGCCCGAATGGCCGCCGGCGCATCCGGCGCAGAGCTGGCAAACATCATAAACGAGGCCGCCCTGCGCGCCGTCCGCGACGGACGCGTTATAGTGAACGAGGCGGATTTGGAGGAGAGCATCGAGGTCGTCATCGCCGGCTATCAGAAGAAGAACGCAGTGCTCTCGGACCGGGAGAAGCGCGTCGTCGCCTACCACGAGATAGGCCACGCCCTTGTGGCGGCCCTGCAAAACAACTCGGCTCCCGTGCAGAAGATAACCATTATCCCGCGCACCTCAGGCGCGCTGGGCTACACCATGCAGGTCGAGACGGGGGACAAATACCTGATGAGCAGGGAGGAGCTGGAGAACAAGATAGCCACCTATACCGGCGGCCGCGCCGCGGAAGAGGTCGCCTTCGGCTCCGTCACCACCGGCGCATCGAACGACATAGAGCAGGCCACAAAGATCGCCCGCGCCATGATAAGCCGCTACGGCATGAGCGATGAGTTCGACATGGTTGCCATGGAGACGGTGCAGAACCAGTACCTCGGCGGCGACGCCTCCCTGACCTGTTCTCCCGACACGCAGAAGGAGATCGACCGCAAGGTCGTCGAGCTCGTGCGTGCCCAGCATGAGAAGGCCAAAAAGCTCCTGGAGGATAACCGCAAAAAGCTCGATGAGCTTGCCGAGTTCCTCTACGAGAAGGAGACGATAACAGGGGAAGAGTTCATGGCAATACTGACGGGAGGCGAGAGAAAATGAGAAGGCGCTCCGGCTACGGTTGGCTCGAATTCGTCCTGGGCATCCTGCTCGTGATCCTGGGCATATGGGTCTTCGCGGACCCAGATCTCGCCCTGACCGGCATGGTGTACGCCTACGGCGCCGTGGCTCTCATCATGGGCGTTGCGGATATCATCCTGTATATAAGGGTGGAGCGCTTCACTGGCTTCGGGCCAATAATCTCGCTCGTCTCAGGCATACTCAGCGTCATGAGCGGCGTCATGCTGCTGGTCTATCCGGGCATAGGCGTGCTGGCGCTTACGCTGCTGTTTCCCATCTGGTTCATTGCCCACTGCATATCCCGGCTCACGCACCTGAACCACATACGCATGACAGCCGGCGATGGGATGTACTATATAACTCTGATAATAAACGTCATCGGCCTCATCCTGGGCTTCCTGATGTTCCTGAGCCCGCTGTTCACCATCACAGCCATCCGCTGCTTTGCCGGTGTATACCTCATATTGCTGGGCATAGACAGCATATGCATAGCGGTCAGCCGCATGGGCATGCGGCGGTAGGCCCCTCTCCCTCCAAGGCCCCCTGCCGGGTATCCGGCAGGGGGCCTGTTTTTTGTGCATGACGGGGAGGAGAATAAGGCTTCGTCAAAAAATAAACTTTTCATGTAGCCTGGGCTACATATGCCGTTGAACGCCATTTCCGCCTGCTTTATGATTCAGTCAGCGGGACGTAAAAACCGCCCGTGTTTAAATTGGCAAGGAGGAATTCAAATGGGCGTGGATACCACCACATTGACGGTCAACGGCGTGAAGCGCGTGTTTTCGATGGGCGACGCCTTCGGCCAGGTGCCGTACAGCGAGACGCTGCTGGACACGCTGAGGGACAGGCTGGGCCTGACGGGCGCGAAGCGCGCCTGCGATGAGGGCGCCTGCGGCTGCTGCACCGTCATCAAGGACGGCGACGCCGTGCCCTCGTGCATGGTGCTGACCGCCGACTGCGACGGAGCGGAGATAACCACCCTGGAGGGCCTTGCGGACCCGGAAACCGGCGAGCTGTCTAAGGTACAGCAGGCCTTCCTCGACTACAATGCATTCCAGTGCGGCTTCTGCACGCCGGGTATCATCATGACAACTACGGCGCTGCTCAACAAGAACCCGAGCCCGTCGGAGGAAGAGGTTCGCGACGCGCTCTCCGGCAACTACTGCCGCTGCATCAGCCAGTATCACGTCTTTGAGGCCATAGCCTCCGTGGCCGGCCGCGGCGTGGAGCTCGACGAGAAATGGGAGGGCAGAAGATGAAACACTTCGGCAACGAGGACTACACACAGGAGAATTACCGCTATGTTGGCCGCGTGAACGTCCCCCGCAAGGACGCGCGCGAGATAGTCACGGGCAAATGCACCTTCCTGGACGATTTCAGCCTGCCTCAGATGCTTATCGGCCGCGCCAAGCGCAGCCCCCATGCACACGCGAGGATAAAGAGCATCAACGTGGAAAAGGCGAGGCAGCTGGGCGGAGTAGCAGCCGTGCTGACCTACAAGGACATAGACCAGAGCTGGCTCATGGGCTGGCCTCCGATGAAGCCCATCCTGGGCGAGCGCGTCCTCTACGTCGGCGACCCCGTGGCCCTCGTCGCCGCCGAGACGCGCGAGATAGCCGACGAGGCCATAGAGCTCATCGAGGTCGAGTACGAGGGCCTGCCCGCCGTTACGAGCGGTATTGAGGCCATAAAGGACGGCGCGCCCCAGCTCTACCCCGGCATGTTCAAAAACAACATAGTCACGCCCGGATACCCGCCCTTCCAAAAGGACGGTCCCTTCTGGCATCTCGTGAAGGGAGACCCGGACAAGGGCTTTGAGGACTGCGCCTATATCGCGGAGGACACCGTGGAGTTTTCCAAGATGGCCGCGCCCGCCTCGCCGGAGCCGCCCGGAGCCATAGTCCGCTGGAACGGCGGCAAGGACTTCACCGTATGGTGCGACACCCAGTCCGGCTACATCTGCAAGATAACGAACGCCTCCGTAATAACGGACTGCAACATGGATATCCACACCTTCAACGTCGGCGGCAGCTACGGCAACAAGCAGAGCCAGGTGGCCATAGTCTCCTCCGCGGCTGTGCTCTCCATGAAGACGGGCCGCCCGGTGAAGTTCTATCAGACCAAGGCCGAGCAGATGTGCTGCTTTGAGACCCGCCTGGGCAGCCAGGTGCACGCCAAAATAGGCATGGACAAGGACGGCGTTGTGAAGGCCGTCAAAGCCGAGTGGACGGTCGATACCGGCTGCTTGAGTAACGCCACTCAGGGGCAGATAGGCGTCGGCATAGGCGAGGCCCAGCTGGTCATGTGCAAGTGCCCGAACTGGGACCTCGACACCAACCTCGTCGTCACGAACAAGCAGCCCGCCGGCATCGTCCGCGGCTACGGCGGCCAGGAGCTCAATTCCTGCCTCTCCCTGCTCATAGGCCGCACCATGCGCGAGGGCGGCTTTGACCCCGTGGAGTGCTATAAGAAAAACTACGTCGGCGAGGGCGATGTCTACACCTGGCGCGACGGCCGCCAGTGGCAGGCCCACTCCGTGAACTACGTCAAGGCCATCGAGGCCTCGGCGGAGAAATTCGGCTGGAAGGACAAGTGGAAGGGCTGGGGCGTCCCCACCTGGACCAGTGAGGACGGCCGCTACGTCCGCGGCGTCGGCTGCGGCATCATCGGCAACGCCGATATAGGCGAGGACAACACCGAGGCCTACGTCCGCGTCGTGCCAGACCTCGTGGGCGACAAGGCCCGCGTGGTGCTCCAGACCAATATCACCGAGTCCGGCATGGGTCAGCGCAGCAACATCGTGAAGATGGTGGCCGAAATCATGAACGTCCCCTTCGACAAGGTTGACATAACACCGGGAGACACGATGATAAACCCGACAGGCTTCGGCCTGTGCGGTTCCCGCGGCACCATCACATATGGCCACGCTGTTTCAAGCGCTGCGGAGGATGCGCGGCACAAGCTGTTCGAGCTGGCCAAGCCCTACCTGGAGGTGGCCGAGGACAGCATGTATCTCACAGACTACGGCGTAGCCACTGTCGCCCGCCCCGGCAAGTTTGTCACCTGGAAAAAGCTCATCCCCCAGGACCTCACCCTCACAGGCTACGGCCAGCATCTGGAGAACTTCTCAACGCCCAATATGTTCATCGTTTTCCTGGAGGTCCAGGTTGACCGGGAGACGGGCAAGGTGGACGTGCTGAACATGCTGGGCGGCACGGACTGCGGCCAGATAATCGACCCCTCGGGTCTTGAAATGCAGGCCCAGGGCGGCATCGGCTCCGCCTCCCTGGACACGGCGACCTTTGAAGAGCATATAATTGACCCCGGTACGGGCCGTAACCTCACCTACGACATGATAGAGTACAAATGGCGCCCCTTCAACGAGTTCCCCGAGTACGAGACCTGCTTCCTGGAGAGCAAGTTCGATACCTTCCAGTTCAAGGCGACGGGCGTCGGCGAGATAGCGGGCGCGGCGGCGGCGAGCGCGACGATGCAGGCCATCTCGAACGCCATCGGCGTGCAGGTGTCTCAGTACCCCGCGACGCCGGACGTCATCCTGAAGGCCCTGGGCAAGATTTGAGGAAGGAGCGGAAAAGATGAAGAGATTTGACTATGTACGGCCCGGCTCCTGCGCCGAAGCCTCAAAGGAAATGACCGAGGGCGCGGTCTACGTCGCCGGCGGCAGCGATTTGCTGGGCGCGTTAAAGCAGGACATCCTGCCCAAGTATCCCAAGAAGCTCGTGAGCCTCAAGAACATCCCGGACATGAGCGGCATCCGCGTCGAGGACGGCGCGCTTAAGATAGGCGCGATGACGAAGCTGGGCGAGGTCTGCGAGAGCGCCGTCGTGCGCGAGAACGCGCCGGCCCTGGCCGAAGCCGCGCACTCCGTGGCGACGCCGCTGGTGAGGAACCTCGGCACCGTCGGCGGTAACCTCTGCCAGGACGTGCGCTGCTGGTTCTACCGCTACCCCAACGAGATAGGCGGCAGGCTGGACTGCGCCCGCAAGGGCGGCTCCGAGTGCTTTGCACTCAAGGGCGACGCCCGCTATCACAGCATCTTTGGCGGCATGAAGACCGCGAGCCCCGTCGGCTGCTCCGGCGGCTGCCCGAACAACACGGACATAGGCTCGTACATGGAAAAGCTCCGCGCGGGCGACTGGGCCGGTGCGGCGGAGATATTTTACCGCGTGAACCCCATGCCCACCGTCACGAGCCGCGTCTGCGCCCACCCCTGCGAGAACCACTGCAACCGCATGAGCGTCGCCGCCACGCAGGCCGCCTCCGAGGCCGACGACTGCGTCTCCATCCATACCGTAGAGCGCGCCCTGGGCGACTACGCCATGCAGCACAAGGACGTCTACTACAAGGCCCCCGAGCATGAGACGGGTCTGAACGTCGCCGTCGTCGGCGCCGGTCCCGCTGGCCTGACCGCGGCCTATTACCTGCGCCGCGCGGGCCACAGCGTCACCGTCTACGACAAGATGGAGAAAGCCGGCGGCATGCTGCAATACGCCATCCCGAACTACCGCCTGCCCAAGCATTACGTGGACGAGGTCGCCTCCGCCATCGAGGGAATGGGCGTGAAGTTCGAGCTCGGCAAGGAGCTGGGCCGCGACTTCGACGCAGAAAGCCTCGAAAAACGCTTCGACAAGGTCTTTTACGCCACCGGCGCGTGGAAACGCCCCGTGTTGGGATTTGACGGCGAGGAATTCACCGAGTTCGGCCTGCAGTTCCTGGTCGAGGTCAACAAGTGGATGAACAAGAAAAAGCGCGAGCACGTCGTCGTCATCGGCGGTGGCAACGTGGCCATGGACGTCGCCGTAACGGCCAAGCGCCTGGGTGCGAAGAGCGTCACCCTGGTCTTCCGCAAGCCTGAGAACGAGCTGACCGCCTCGCGCGAGGAGATAGAGCGCGCGAAGGAAGAGGGCGTGCAGATAATGCCCCAGTGGGGCGTGAAGCGCGCGCTGTACGAAAACGGCCAGGTCACTGGCATGGAGCTCAAGCGCACCTTCTATACCCGCGACGAGAACGGCCGCCTTGTGTTGCACTATAACGAGGACGAGACGACCGTCGTCACCGCCGACAGCGTCCTCATGGCGGCGGGCCAGCAGGTCGATCTGAGTTTCCTGGGCGACTACGCCAGCGCCCGGGGCCGCCTCGTCGTGGACGGCGAGAGCCAGGCCACCAGCCACGCGGGCGTCTACGCGGGCGGCGACATCGTCTCCGGCCCGAGCACGGTCATCAGCGCCATCCGCCAGGGCCGCAACGCCGCCGAGGCCATAAACGCCGGCGCCGGCATCGAAAAGCCAGCATACAAGCACGAGGGCTTCCTCAAATTCGACCCCGCGTTCTCCGAGCTGCACCGCGGCGTGAAGGATATCAGTATCCCCGTAGAGGAGCGCACGCTCGAACGTGAGGACAGCGTCACCATAAGCCCCGAGGCCGCGCAGCAGGAGGCGCGCCGCTGCATGAACTGCGGCTGCTACAGCGTGAACGCCTCCGACCTCTCGCCGGTCCTCGTCGCCCTGGGCGCAACGGTCAAGACCAGCCGCCGCGAGCTGCCCGCCGCCGAGCTCTTCACCGAGAGCCTCAAGGTCAAGGACATGCTGGAGCCGGACGAGATAGTCACTGAGATATCCATACCTCTCTCCGAGGGCCGCACCGCGCACTACGATAAGTTCCGCCTGCGCGACAGCGTGGACTTCGCCATGGTGAGCCTCGCCAGCGCCTACGAGCTGGAGGGCGGCAAGATAAGCTCCGCGAGCCTGGTGCTCGGCGGAGTCGCCCCCGTGCCGCTCCGGCGCGAGGCGGCGGAGAGCTACCTCACCGGCAAGGCCCCCAGCGAGGAGACGGCTGAGGAGGTCGCTCGCATTGCCCTGGAGGGCGCCGTACCATTTGAGAAGAACGTTTACAAGGTTCAGGTAGCACAGTCTCTCATTAAGCAGTCTGTACTCAGGCTGATGGCCTGACACGGCGGAAAAGCAGTCCCCCGCGGCGCGCTGCGGGGGACTGTTGGAGGTTGACAAGCATGGAAAAGCTGAGGATAATATTGACAAGCCGCTGCGAGCTCCAGTGCCGATATTGCCAGCGGAGGAGCGAGGATGGTCCCTTTGCGGAAAGGGAGGCCGTACTCCGCGCGGCACAGGGCGCGGCGGATGTCGAGCTTGCGGGCGGGGACCCGCTGCTGTACCCGGATATCTGCGGCCTTGTGCGCGAACTCAGGGCCCAGCCGGGCCTGGAGCGGCTCAGCCTCGCCACGAACGGCGTGCGCCTGGCTCCGCTGGTCACGGAGCTCAAGGCCGCGGGCCTGGACGCCGTGGATATCCATATAGACAGCTGCAACGCCTGGAATTTCGAGGCCATCACGGGCCGCAGCCAGCTGCTCAATGAGATCCTGAACGGCCTATGGAGTTCTGTCGCCCAGGGCCTGGAGGTCAGCGTGACGAGCGTGCTCCTGCCTGAGACGCTCTCGCAGGCGGCTGTCATGGCCTCGCTGGCCAAGCAGTACGACATAACCGTGCGTTTCCTGCGCCTGAATGAGCGCGCCCCGGGGTATGACGAAGCGCTGGCCCTGCTGGGCCGCTATATAAAGGGGCTGTGGGCGGCGGACGGAAGCTGGCGCTCGCCGGAGCTGCGTGGAAAAATCGTCTTCGGCGCGCCTGAGCGCCGGAGCCTCAGCCTTGTGGAGGATGCCTGTGAAGGATAACCCGAATTTCAGAATAAAGGTGCCGAGCTTTATCAGCACGCGTCAGAATGCGTGGATATTCCAGCGCCTGGGCGAGCCGGTGGAGTTCCGTGCAGACCAGCTCATCGCCATGCCGGGCTGCTATCCCAGGTATAGCTATTTTCTAAAAACCGGGCGAGTGATAGCCGGCATCGTGAACAGCTCAAGCAGCCAGCGGCTCATGCTCTCTTTCGAGGAGAGCAGCCTGCTGCTGGAGCAGCACCAGCTCACCGGCAAGCCCTGTGACCTCTATTACCGCGCCGTGACGCCTTGCACGGCGCAGATGATACCCTGCCACGACATGACCCAGGCCATGCGCGCGGACTTTTCCGTGACGCTGGACGTGCTAAACGCCATCTCCGACCTCGGGGCCATGTCCCTTCGGCAGAGGATGTTTGAGACGGAGGCTGACGCCACCGCCAAGGTCTGCGCACAGTTTCTGGATTTCGCTTTGGCCTTCGGTGAGGAAGAGGCAGGCGAGACGCTGATAGGGGAGAAGCTGACGCAGGACAAGATAGGCGCGCTGAGCGGTCTGCACCGTGTTACCGTCTCGCGTGAGATAAAGAAGCTCCGCGAGCGCGGTCTGCTGCGCTTTGAGGGCGGCTACTACCGTATAATCAGCCTGAACGCGCTGATTGAGTACTGCGACGCGCACAACGGGGGAGAAAACGATGAAGATTGAAGAATACGCGGCCCTGCGCGGCAAATATCCCATGCCCGAGGACGCCGTGGCCGTCGGCACCGCCGCCGACCGCGAGACAGGCGACCTTGTAGCCATCGGCGTCGTCACCCGCCGCAAGACCTACGCCCGGACGGGCTACGTGTGCCAAAAGGACGCCCCCGCTGAGCTACACGCCTGCGCCTGCGCGCTGCAGGAGCTCATACAGGACATGCCTGTAATCAAAACAGTCCTTCTGAAACCTGAGGACATCTGCGCCAAACTGACCGACGCCCCGCCGGAAAAGCTCCTGCGGCTTTCAACCCTCTGCCTCGCCGCCCTCCGCCAAACCCTGAACGCTTGCCTGACGGAGCTGGATGATATAGATTGAGCACCCACCCTGACAGGGCGGGTGCTTTTTTATATTCTCTGCTTCCTGAAGGCGGAGGGGGTCAGACCCTCGCGGCTTTTGAAGAGGTAGAGAAAATGGTTTGTGTTCGGGATGCCGACAAGCTGGGCGATCTCGGCTATGCTGCGGCGGGAGTCTACCAGCATGCTTTTGGCGTGGTCGAGGCGGATTCCGATGAGGTAGTCGTTCGGGCTTTTGCCGACGTAGCGCTTGAACTCGCGGGACATGTGGTATTTGCTGATGTTAAATGTACGCGCCAGGTCGTCCAGGGATATGCTGCGGCTGTAGTTGCGGTCGAGATAGGCCTGTATGGCAACGATGATGTCCGGTACAATGAGCTGCTTTGCCGAGGAGCTGACGACAGCGAGGTCCACCTCCATGAAGAGGCTCAGCAGCAGGTGTGCAAAGACGGAATCCGGGTCTGGGCAGGCCTCGGTCCTGGTGCTGAGCAGCTGCCAGATGAGAGAGCGGAAGCGCGTTCCCGCTCCGAAAGTGAGCTGGATGACACCGTCCTCCCGCATCCGGCGGCAGGTCTCGGCGAAGAGGTGGGAGTCCATGCGCCCGTGGACTCGCACAAAGGCGCACTCCCAGCTCTGCCCGGGGCTGGCGCGGTAGTGTGCCCGGCGGCTGCAATCGAGCCACACGCAGTCGTATTTTCTGCACTTAATGCCGCGCCCGTCCACAACCACCTCGCCCTCGCCAAGCAGCGTGTAGCACAGCAGCGTCGCATCCCGGGAATAGACGTTGATGCCGCTGCCCGGGATTGCCGCGGAGGTCAGGCGGATGATGCCTATGCCCGAGTCCGGGTCGAGCTCCGAGTAGGATGAGACGAAGCGGGAGTATTTGAGCCCCAGCCCGCTCTCCGCGGCGGGGGAGGACATGACATTCAGGAAGGTCTCCGGCTCCTCCATCGAGTGCGCCATAAAGAGTTCGAGATACTCCTCCTCGCTCCCTTCTGCGCCGCTGTCCGCGACCGGCTCAATGGCCCGCTCGATAAAGGCGGCCAGGTATTCCTCTTCTGCCTCCAGAGCTGTATCAAAGAGCAAATAGTCCGCTTCCACCGGCTTTCACCTCCAAAATGCAATAGCAAAATATAAAGAAATATGACACCGGCTTCTGAGCACGATTGCGCGGGTGCCAAGCATATAACAAAGCGTAACAAACGCTAAGGTCGCTTTAATCAAGCTGAAACCAGCATGATTAATTATAAAACATCTGTACATCACCGTCAACGTAGCAATAATGAACAAATTATGACCAAATAACGAAGCGTAACGGGATGTTGCGCCAATCACATATATCTTGCTAAGCTGCACTAGTCAAGCATTTGACAGAGCAAGAAATAAGAGATATTGCGCACTATACTATATTGAGTTTGCTTGACAAAAAAGCGATAATCAGGCTGAGGGCGGCCGCGATGGACGCTGGAAATCTAAATAACGGGAGGAAAGAACATGACGTTCAACTTTACGGAAGAACAGGTTATGATACGCGACATGGTGAGAGAGTTCACCAAGAAGGAAGTCGAACCCCGTGACAAATGGATGGACGAGAACGGCTTTGACTACGAGCTGCACAAGAAGCTGACCCAGGCCGGGCTCATGGGCATACACCTGGACGAGAAGTACGGCGGTGGCGGCGGCGACGCCGTGACCAGCATCATCGTTATCCACGAGATAGCCAAGGGCAGCGCCTCCGAGGCCCTGTTCCTGGATGCCAACTGGCTGGCGGCTGACCTGATCCTCTACCACGGCACCGAGGCGCAGAAGGACAAGTACCTGCCCCAGGCGGCGCAGGGCAAGATCTTCGCCTTCGGCTTGACCGAGTCCTGCGCGGGCTCCGACGCGGCGGGCATCAAGTCCACCGTGGTCCCAGCTGACGACGGCGGCTGGATACTCAACGGCGGCAAGGCCTGGATAACGAACTCCGGCGTTGCGGATTACTACATAATCCTGGCCAAGACCGACCCGGACGCCGGTTCCCGCGGCATTTCCGCCTTTATCGTCCCGAAGGACGCCGAGGGCCTGACGATAGGCAAGTTCGAGGACAAGATGGGCATGCGCGGCAGCGCGACCTGCGAGCTTTCCTTCGACAACATCCACCTTCCGGCAGACGCGCTGCTCGGCTCACAGGGCATGGGCTTTAAGATGGCGATGCAGGCCCTGGACGGCGCGCGCATCAGTATAGGCGCCATAGCCGCCGGCCTCGCGGAACACGCCATGACAATAGCCAAGAACTACGCAAACGAGCGCGTGGCCTTCGGCAAGCCCATCGGCAAGTTTGAGGGCGTGCAGTTCAAGTTTGCGGACATGTCCGCCGAGATACGTGCCATGGAGCTTATGACCTATGACACTGCCCGCATGAAGGCGGAGGGCAAGCGCCACACGCTGGAGGCGGCGCAGACCAAGCTCTTTTCCGCCACGCGCTGCACGCAGATATGCCTTGAGTGCCAGCAGGTGCTAGGCGGCAACGGCTACAGCAAGGAGTACCACGTCGAACGCTTCGTGCGCGACGCAAAGCTGCTGGAGATAGGCGAGGGCACGAACGAGATACTGCGCATGCTCATCGGCGGCACCATCCTTGCGCAGAAATAAAGGCGCTGAGAGAGAAATAAGATGAAAATTATAGTTTTTGTAAAACAGGTGCCGGATACGGAGGACGTGAAGCTTGACCCCAAGACCGGCAATCTGCAGCGCGAGGGCGTGCAGAGCATAATGAACCCTCTTGACGCCAACGCCCTGGAGACGGCGCTGCGTCTCAAGGAAAAGTACGGCGGCACGGTGACGGCCGTGAGCATGGGGCCTCCCCAGGCGGACGAGGTGCTCAAAAAGGCGCTGGCCATGGGCTGCGACGAGTCTGCGTTGCTCTCGGACCGCGCTCTCGGCGGCGCGGACACGCTGGCTACGGGCTATCCGCTGGCAAAGGCCGCGGAAAAGCTCGGCGGATACGACCTGCTCATCTGCGGCCGCCACGCCACGGACGCCGAGACGGCCCAGACAGGACCCATCATCGCCGCCTTCCTGGGGATCCCCCAGGTCACTCTCTGCGGCGAGGTCGAGATCGAGGACGGCTGGGCCCTCTGCGAGCGCCTGCTGCCCGACAGGACGGAGAAAGTCCGCGTCAAGCTCCCAGCCCTTATCACCGTCTGCGCCGAGGCCAACGAGCCGCGCTATCCGACGCCCATAGGCATTATGAAGGCCCTCAAAAAGCCGCGCCACGTCTGGAACGCCGCCGACCTCGGCTGCGAGCCGGACATGATAGGCATCCCCGGCTCGCCCTCCATCAACAAGCGCGTGTTCGCGCCCCCGAAGCGCAACACGGACACGAAGTATTACACCGGCTCGGTCGAGGAGATGGCCAAGGCCATCGTGGACACCCTCGAAGCCGAACGCCTGATATGAGGGGAGGCGGCAACATGGGAAAAGAAGCGTATAAGGACATCTGGGTGTTTGCTGAGCAGGAGGGCGGCAGGCTCTCCTCTACGACTTTTGAGCTGCTGGCCAAATCCCACGACCTGAAGCAGAAGCTCGGCGGCGAGGACGCCGTCGTTGCCGTGCTGCTGGGCAGCGGGGTGGAGGCCCTGGCCGCGGAGCTCTTCGCCTACGGCGCTGAGAAGGTCATCCTGGCCGAGCACGAGGCCCTCGCCCTGTACAGCGCTCGCCCCTACGAAAAGGCGCTGGTGCAGCTTTGCGAGAAGCATAAGCCCTCCGTCCTCCTCTTCGCCGCCTCGGCCCAGGGCCGCGATGTCGCGCCGCGCGTCATGTGCTCCCTGCGCACGGGCCTGACGGCGGACGCAATCGACCTCGACGTTGACGAAGAGGGTACCTTTGTCCAAACCACGCCGAACTTCGGCGGGAACATCCTCAGTCACATCGCCATCCCGGAAAAGCGCCCGCAGATGGTCACGGTCCACCCGCGCGTGTTTGAGCCTCTGGAGCCGAAGCCCGGCGCGCAGGGAGAGCTTATCCGCGAGAGCGTGGAGGTCGAGCCCGATGCCGACTACGTAGTCGTCGAGAGCCGGAAAAAGCAGAGCGACGGTAAGCCCATCGACGAGTGCGACGTCCTGGTCGCCGGCGGACGCGGCATAAAGAGCGAGGAGGACCTCGCGCAGCTGCGCCGCCTGGCCGAGCTGCTGGGCGGGGAGCTGGCCTGCTCCAGGCCCCTGTGCGACTGCGGCTGGATGCCGCACGAGGAGCAGATAGGCCAGTCCGGCACCACGGTGAAGCCGAAGTTTATCCTCAACGTCGCCATTTCCGGCTCCGTCCAGTACCTTACCGGCATGCAGAACGCCGGCTGCATAATGAGCATAAACCACACCGCCTCCGCGCCCATATACGATGTCTCGCACTACGGCGCCGTGGCGGATTACCGCAGGCTCATCCCCGAGATAATAGCGGAGATAGAGCGCAGGAAAGCGAAATAAAGCAAAAAGGAGTGCCAATAATGAGTGAACGCAAGTTTATAATCCCCGAGTACGGTCCCTTTGCCGGCATGCGCGTAGTGTGCTCCGGCTCTCTGGTAGCAATGCCCTTTGCCGCCACCATGCTGGCCGATTTCGGCGCCGAGGTCATCCAGATAGAACGCCCCGGCGTGGGCGACACGCTCCGAATGCTGGCGCCTTTCGCCGAGGTCAACGGCAAAAAGGTTTCCACAGCCTGGGCGCAGAACGCCCGCAACAAGCTGGCCATGGCCCTGGAGCTGAACCTCAAGTTCTACGAGGTAAAGGAGATATTCTACGGTCTCATCAAGGAAGCCGACATCTTCATGGAGAATATGGTCTGGCTGGAGAAACTGGGCATCTATGACGAGGAGCTGCTGAAGGTGAACCCGAAGCTGGTCATCGTCCACGTCAGCGGCATGGGCCACAAGGAGTTCGGCGGTATCCCCGGCGTGTGCAACCGCGCGAGCTATGACATGATAGGCCAGGCCTTCTCCGGCTGGCTCTACCTCCAGGGCGACGCCGACCGCGACCCGGCCATCGCCAAGCCCTATACGAACGACTATGTCTCCGCCTTTGCCACCGTGTTTGCGGCGCTCTCGGGCTATATCTACGCCCAAAAGACCGGCAAGGGCCAGGTCATCGACGTCGCGCAGTTCGAGGCCATGGCGCAGTACATGTGCGGAACCTATACGGCCTACACCATGGCCGGCATAGTTGGTGAGCGCACCGGCAACTTCAACCCGGCTTTCCAGCCCTATAACCTCTTCAAGAGCAAGGACGGCTTCCTCGTCGCCGTCGGCGCCTTCGGCCCGGGAGTGTATAACCGCTGCATCCCGGCCATGGGCCTTGATTTGGAGTATTTCAACTACAAGGACTGCTCCTCCGGTCCAGCCGCCGTGGCCTCCGAAAAGGGCCAGGAGCTGAACGCCAAGGTCATAGAGTGGTGCGCTAACCACGATGCCCAGGAGATAGAGAGTATCATGGAGGCGGCGCGCGTGCCGTGCGCCACCGTCAATACCGCCAAGTCCGCCTATGAAAACGAGCATTTCCGTTCCCGTGGCGACTGGGTCAAGTACGTGGACCAGACCTGCGGCAGCGAGATCGAGGCCTTCGGTATCGCCCCGAAGATGAGCGAGACCCCGGGCCAGATCTGGCGCGGCGCCCCCAGCATGGGACAGGATACGGACAACATACTCAAGACCATCCTCGGCTACGACGAGGCCAAGATAGCCGAGCTGCGCGGCAAAAAACTCATCTGAGCACCCGAGATATGACAGGGCCCTCCCGGAAAACGGGAAGGCCCTATTTTGATTTTAGGTGGAAATTGCTGTTGCCAAAGCGGCGCGCGCGTGATATCGTTAATAGGCAGATAATCAATCTTGGGTGCGCATTTCGTTGAGATTCGCAGGGGAGAATGTATGGATGACGACAAAATCAAGGTAAAAAGCCTGAAGAAAGCGCTTGAAATATTGAACTGTTTCGAGGAAAAGCAGCCCCTTGGCGTGACGGAGCTGAGCGAGCGCATGGGACTTTATAAGAGCAATGTACACAACATTCTCAGCACCTTTGAGGCCATGGGCTATGTCGAAAAGGACAAAGATACCGGGAAATACTACCTGGGCATGGGCGTCATACGCCTGGCACGCTCGGTGGAGGACAGGTTCAGCTTCCACGTCGTGGCCCGCCCGCTCATGCAGCAACTCGCGGATAGGACAAATGAGACGGTGTATATAACCGTCCCCATGGGACGCTGTGTGTACTACCTGGACGCGGCGTATCCCGGTACCTCAAGTACACTCTTCGTTGGCAGCATACGCTATGCCACGGGCTATATGCACGCCACGAGCAGCGGAAAGGCCATGTTGGCAAGCATGCCGGAGGAGGCGCTGAAAGAGTACTTGCGTCACCCGTTGGAGAAGAGCACGTACATGACTATAACGGAGCCGGAACAGCTGGCCGCCGAAATAGAAGAAGTTCGCCGCCGTGGTTACGCAACTGACAACATGGAAATGGACGTGGGAATTAATTGCGTCGGCGTCGCGATTCGCGACAGGAAGGGCGACGTCGTAGGAGCTCTGAGCGTGTCGGGACCCTCGCCACGTTTTTATGAGGAGCGCGTGCACCAGATAGCAGACATGCTCAAAGCCACTGTCAGAGAAATTGAGTGTAAAATTTAACAATAAAATCTTTCGAAAACCGGCGTTTTTTGTCTTGACTGATGAAGATGCCGGTTTTGTAATAGCAATATAAAGAACGGTGTTTTGTAATACAGAATTTTAATCGTCCCGCCAAAAACGGCTGGGACGAAAAAATGTACTGCGTTAAAGAACGAAGTTCTGTAATTACGAATTCTTGGGACAGGAGGAACGATGGACTATGGGCAAGGTCAAACTGAACACCAAAAAGTGCAAGGGCTGCTTCCTATGTGTCAGCGTTTGCCGGTCAAGGCGCTGGCGCCCTCGGGCGAGCTCGGTGAGAAGGGCTACGAAGTTGTAAAGGCCGACGAAGAGAAGTGCATCGGATGCGGAATGTGCTACAGGATGTGTCCGGACTGCGTGATCGAAATAACTGACTGAGGAGGGAAGGTGAAGAAAATGAGCAAGGTGCTAATGAAGGGCAACGAGGCCTTCGCCGAGTCCTGCATCAGGGCCGGATGTCGGTTTTTCAGCGGCTACCCCATAACCCCGCAGACTGAGATACTCGAATACATGTCCTGGCGCATGGAAGAGGTAGGCGGCGCGTTCATCCAGACGGAATCTGAGCTTGCGGGCGTGAATATGGCCTTCGGCGCGGCCAGCGCTGGCGCGAGGGCTCTGACGACCTCCGCCGGCCCCGGCTTCTCGCTGAAGCAGGAGGGCATCTCCTATCTGTGCGGCAGCGACGTGCCGGCGGTCATCGCCGACGTCATGCGTATAGGCTCCGCCCAGGGCGACATCTTCCAGGGCCAGGGCGACTACTGGCAGCTCACCCGCGGCGGCGGCCACGGCGATTACAGGACCATCGTCCTCGCCCCCGCCTCCGTTCAGGAGAACGCCGACCTCGCATATCTGGCCTTCGACCTCGCTGAAAAGTACCGTCACCCGGTAATAATAGGCTCCGACGCCGCAATAGGCCAGATGGCCGAGCCTGTCGAGCTGCACGAGATGCGTGAGCACAACATCGACGAGTTTGACTGGGCCGTTCACGGTCGCCGCAAGGGCGAAAAGCAGCGCGTCATTACCAACGTCTATTACCAGATGGGCGCGGACAACTACATGACCTACCTGCGTGAGAAGTACGCGCAGATAGAGGCCAACGAGCAGCGCTGGGAGAGCGTCTGCACAGAGGACGCGGAAATAGTCCTGGTGGCCTATGGCATCAGTTCCCGCGTCAGCAAGGAGGCCGTGAAGGTCGCGCGGCGGCGCGGCATGAAGCTCGGCCTCATCCGGCCCATAACCCTCTGGCCGTTCCCGAAGAAGGCCTTCGACGCTCTGGGCGAGCAGGTCAAGGGCTTCCTCTGCGTCGAGATGAGCATACTCGGCCAGATGCGTGACGACGTTGTGCTGGCCTGCGGCAACCGCCGCCCTGTTGAGGACTACGGCGAGTTCGCCAACGTCCCCTCCGTGGACGTTATCCTTGAAATGGCCGGCGAAATGCTCAAGAAGTATTGAGGGAGGGATGCAGCATGAAACTGAAGGCGCCAAGCACAATATTTGCAGACAGCACCGCGGGCTGGTGCCCGGGCTGCGGACACGGCATAATCGTGCGTCTGCTGGCCGAAGCGGTGGAGTCGCTCGGCATCGAGGAGAGGCTCGTCCTCGTCGTTGACGTGGCCTGCGGCTCGCTGGCCGTCAACTGCATAGAGTTCAACAACATCGGCACCGCCCACGGGCGGCCCATCATCACGGCGGCCGGCGTGAAGCGCGCCCGCCCGGACGAGATAGTGGTGGCCCATGCTGGCGACGGCTCGGCCTACAGCATAGGCACCGAGAGCACCATCCATTGCGCCCTGCGCAATGAGAACATACTGGCCCTCGTCGTAAATAACGGCGTGTTCGGCATGACCGGCGGCCAGATGTCGCCCGAGTCCCTGCCGGGGCAGAAGACGACCTCGTCCCCCAAGGGCAGGGATATTCAGAAAAACGGCCGCCCCTTCGACGTTGTAAAGACCCTGGGCCAGTACGACATAGCGTATCTTGCCAGAGGCTCCGTGGACAGCCCGAAGGAGGTCATGCGCACTGGGGCGATGATAAAGAAGGCCCTGCAAAAGCAGATGAACGGCGAGGGCTTCTGCCTGGTCGAAGTGCTCAGCCCCTGTCCCACCAACTGGGGCCTCGACCCGGTGGGCGCGATGAAGCACATCCGCGAGAAGATGGTCGAGTATTATCCCCTTGGTGAGTTCATTGATAAAGGAGGCAACGGCTGATGGTTGAGATAATTTGCTCGGGCTTCGGCGGCCAGGGCGTGCTCGTAGCGGGCACGATAATAGCGGACGCGGGCATGGAGCAGGGGAAGAACGTGACCTGGTATCCCTCTTACGGCTCCGAGATGCGCGGCGGCACCGCCAACTGCAACGTCAAGATAAGCGACGAGGAGATAGCGAGCCCCTACTGCGACCAGCTGGACATCCTCTTCACGCTCAACGACGCGGCGATCGACAAGTTTGAGAGCCAGCTGCGCCCCGGCGGGCTGCTGTTGGTCAACAGCGACCTCGCCCGTCCCGACAGAGTGTACCGCGACGACATCGTTGTCGTCAAGGTCCCGGCCAACGAGACGGCCGCGGAGATAGGCAACACGCGCGGCACGAATATTGTCATGCTCGGCGCGATGTCCGAGGCCTCGCCCTACTTTGATAAGGATTACATGCGCGGGGCGATAGACCACTATTTTGCCAAGAAGGGTAAAGTCAACGCGAAGAACGCCGTCTGCTTTGACCGCGGCGCGGAGATAGCCGCGGAGCAGCTCAAGAAGGGCTGACAAGGCGCGGCGGCCCCACGCGCCGCCTGTGGAGGGACACGGCGCGTGGGGTATGGATATGGGAAATAAGGATTTAGGCAAACGACAACAGTGGGAGGAGAAGTAATGGGACAAATATGTCTTGTTGACATCGTCATAATAGTTGTCTACTTTGCCATCATGGCCATTTTGGGAGTAGTGGCATGGAAACGCAACAAGACCAGCGAGGACTATTTCGTGGCGGGCAAATCTCTCGGCACCTTTTCGCTCGCAGCGATGTGGCTGTCCTCCTGGATAGGCGGTGCGTCCATCGTGGGCACGTCCACGAACGGATACGACTACGGCGTTTCGGGAGTTTGGTACGTCGGCATACTGGGCATAGGCACATTCATTTTCGGCATGACCTTCTCCAAGCTGACAAAGCGCCTCGGGGAGAGGCTGCACGATATCACATATCCGGCGCTAATTTCGAGCAGATACGACAACCGCGCCGGAGCCGTTGTCATCGTGTGCTGTTTTCTGGCCAATATCGGCTTTCTCTCAAGCCAGCTCGTCGCGATGGGCAGCATGCTCAGCACGATAACCGGCTGGGAGACCTCGACCTGCTTTATAATCAGCACTGCCATCACGATAGCATATTCCGCTATCGGCGGCCTCTTGGCGATAACCTACACCACCTGGGTGCAGTTCATACTCATAATCATTGGCACGGTGATTCTCGGAGTTCCGCTCTCCGCGCACGCCATCGGCGGCTTCAACGAGGTGGCAACGCTGCCTGCGGAATGGTTTGACATAGGCAGATACGGCTGGCCGACCATAATCGCGCTGGCTGTGAGCTCGATATTCTCGTTTTATACCAGCATGGACAGCTATACGCGCTGCTTTGCGGCCAAGAGCGCCAAGGTCGCCCGGAACGGCGCCCTCTGGGCGGCGCTGGGCGTGCTGTTCATAGCCTTCGGCGCGACTTACATGGGCATGGCGGCCCGCGTGCTGATGCCGGAGCTCCCGGCCGGCAGCTCTGCTTACGCCGCAATGGTCGTGTCGTATTTCCCGAAGGGCATATCCGGGCTTGTGCTCGTCGGTGTGTTTGCAGCTATAATGTCCACGGGCGTCGTGTGCATCAACTGCTGTGCGGCCAACATCAGCGTGGACGTCTACAAGGCCCGCATAAACCCCAAGGCCCCCGACAGGCGCGTGAAGCTCCTCGGCATGGTAAGCTCTCTCGCCGTTGGCGTAGTGGGCGCGCTGCTGGCCTGGTGGAAATATGACATTGTGGACCTGCTTCTGCTTGCTTTCACCTTCCAGGCCTCCTCGCTGTTTTTCCCGACGGTGCTGGGCATGTTCTGGAAGAAGCCGACTGCGAAGGCGGCCTACGTCAGCATGGTAGTCTCGCTGGTGGTTGTGCTTGTCTGGCTCATAGGCGACGGCATGGGTTGGGGCGCGATATTCGCCGTCGATGCGCTCTGGCCGGGCCTTGCCTCTTCGGGCATAGTGTTCGTGCTCATGACCCTGTATGGCAAGCCGACAGCGCTGGATGTGGAGCGCGCGGAAAACTTCTGCGCACACTCAGCGGAAGACGTTTGAAAACCCGTACTAAAGGCGCCGAGCGCCGCAATTATATCAAAAGGAGATGCAGTACATGAAAATCGTACTTACCGAAGTCCCGTTCACAAAGGACCGCGACATGCACGTCGAGCGCGAAATATGCCCCGAGGGCTCCGAGCTCGTAGTCGCCGTATACGACGAGCACAGCGACAATAACGACGCCTTTTATGAGGCCATAGCCGACGCTGACGTCATAGTGAACAGCTACGTCTACTTCGGCAAGAAGGAGATAGACGCCCTCAAGAAGTGCAAGGTAATATCCTTCCAGTCCACGGGCTACAACGAAGTTGACCTTGAGTACGCCGAGGAGAAGGGCGTGGCGGTCGTCTCCATCCTGGATTACTGCACGCAGGAGACGGCGGAGAACGCCTTTGCCATGATGCTCTGCCTCCAGAGGGCCATCCGCATCTACGACCGCAGCGTCCAGGTGGACAAGGAGTGGAACTACCTTGCCGCCCAGCACCTGCAGAGGATAGAGGGCCAGACCATGGGCATCGTCGGCCTGGGCCGCATAGGGCAGTCCGTGGCGCGCAAGGCGCACGGCTTCGACATGCGCGTCATCGCCTACGACCCCTTCCTGCCGCCGGAGATAGCTGAGGGCATAGGCGTGCAGCTCGTGGACCTCGACACCCTGCTGGCCGAGTCGGACGTTGTCTCCATCCACATGAACCTCACCAAGGACAACTACCACATGTTCAACAAGGAAGTCTTCAAAAAGATGAAGAAGCGTCCTATAATCATCAACGAGGGCCGCGGCCCCATGATCTGCGAAGAGGACCTGCTCTGGGCGCTCAACGAGGGCCTGGTGCGCGCAGCCGGCCTCGATATGCTTGAGTCCGAGAACCCGGACCTCTCGGAGTGCAAGCTGCTGGGCCGTGACGATGTGCTGCTCATGCCTCACTGCGGATATTTCTCGGATACCTCGGATTACCTCGTTTCCAAGCTGTCCATGGAAAACGGAATAAACTATTTTAACGGCGACTACGACAAGGTCAAGGTCCTCCGCAACAACGTCAAGCACTGAGCTGCAAGCCGGGGGGGCCGCAAGGCCCCCGCGGAAGTCCACACGAGCGATAAGGAGCATGAACCATGAACACTGATAAGATGCTGCCCCTTGAAGGCATAAAGGTCGTGGAGCTGGCGACAGTTGTCGCGGCGCCTACAGCCGGCCGGATGCTCTGCGCCTACGGCGCCGAGGTCATAAAGGTCGAGAACCTCATAGGCGACGACCTGCGGCGTGCCGGGGAGTTCGAGCGCGTGGTCTGCGAGGACTACAAAAACCCCATTTTCACCATACAGAACAGCGGCAAGAAGCTGGTGGCCCTGAACCTCAAGAGCGAGGAGGGCAAGCGCGCCATGCTGAAGCTGCTGGAGGACGCGGACGTGTTCCTTTCAAACGTGCGCGCCGCCTCGCTCGCGCGGCTGGGGCTGGATTACGAGACGCTGAGCGCGGCCTACCCGGGCCTCATCTACGCCCACTTCTCCGGCTTCGGGCCGAAGGGACCCTCAGCGGCGGACCCGGGCTTCGACAGCACGGCATTCTGGCTGCGCTCCGGGCCCATGGCCGATTGGCAGGTGCCGGGCTCATTCCCCTTCAATCCGACCTATGCCTTTGGCGACATGGCGACGAGCTCCGTGCTCTTTTCCGGCATACTCATGGCTCTCATGGGCCGGGAGCGGACGGGGAAGGGTACGCTTGTGAACACCTCGCTCTTCGCCAGCGGCATCTGGTGCAACTCCGTGGGTGTCGTCTCGCACCAGCCGCAGTTCGGCGGCAAGCGCGACCTTGACCCTCTGCGCCCTGCGGACCCCCTGAGCCAGTTCTACAGGTGTGCAGACGGCAAGTGGATAGGCGTTTTTGACAACGACTACAAGCGTGAGCGGGAGAAATTTGCCAAGCTCTTCGACCTGCCGGAGCTCGTCGAGGACCCGCGCTGTGCCTCCCTTGAAGAGCTTGCGCGCACGGACGCCGTGGTCGAGATAGTGGAAAAGATAAACAAGCTCTTCCTCACGCGCACCAGTGCGGAGTGGAGGGCCTACCTCACGGAGAACAGCGTTTCCTGCGAGGTAATGCATTGCATACGTGATGTCAGCACCGATGAACAGGCCCTCGCCAACGGCTACGTGGAGGAGCTGGAGTTTGCCGACGGCCTGAAGGTCATGATGCCCTGCCCGCCGGTGCATTTCTCCGAGTACGGGCGCAGGCCCTACGCCCCCTGCGGCGCGATAGGGGAGGATACCGCCGAGGTCCTGGGGGGACTTGGCTATTCGGAGGCGGACATTGCCCAGATGAGAGAGAGCGGCGCCGCAAAGTAGGCGCAAATTCATTTGAAAGAGAGGCAGACAATGAAAAATACAAGGAGAATCATCGGAATACTGGCCTGCGGCTTTCTGTATTCCTCCATGTACCTTCTGCCGTACATAAAGTACATCTTTTATGACGCGGTAGCCGAGGCCAGCGGTTTCAATAACACGCAGATAGGCCTGTGTCTGAGCGTGTATATCGTGGCCAGCATCATAAGCACTCTCCCCAGCGGTTATTTTTCGGACAAGTATTCGCCCAAGAAGCTGCTCATTATCTCCGGCGTAGGCCACTCGGTGCTCAGC
The DNA here is from genome assembly GCA_900544295.1 of uncultured Eubacteriales bacterium. Taxonomy (GTDB): domain Bacteria; phylum Bacillota; class Clostridia; order Oscillospirales; family Oscillospiraceae; genus Scatomorpha; species Scatomorpha intestinigallinarum. The sequence continues at coordinate 84,920 of UQUO01000007.1, forward strand.
TTCCTGTATCTCTTCTTTATCCAGAACTATGCGATAACTCTCGTCATCTTCTTCTGCATGGGCATCACAAGCGTCCTGCTGTTCTGGTCGCCCGTGTTCAAGGCGGTCAGCCTGGCGGGCAAGGCGGAGGACCAGGGCAAGCTCTACGGCTGGTTCGAGGCCTTCAACGGCATCGGCAGCATGGTCTTCAACTTTGGCGCGCTCTGGGTGTTCTCCATCATCACAGACGGCAGCGTAGCCGCGCTCAAAGGCGTCGTCATCTTCTACGCGGCCATGTCCGTTGTCTCCACGTTCCTGGTCGCTTGGCTCTACAAGCCAGACGACGAGGCCGTTGCCGCCTCCGGTTCTGTTGAGAAGAAGCAGAAGGCCACCACCCGCGAGATACTCGCCGTTTTGAAGATGCCCAAGATATGGCTGTTCAGCCTGCTCATCTTCGGCGTCTACGGCTTCTACGTGGGCAGCAGCTACCTGACCCCTTATTTCTCCACGGTCCTGGGCGTCAGCGTTGTGTTCTCCGGCTCGCTGGCCACTCTTAAAAACTACGGCACCCGTCTGGTCGGCGCACCCGTTGCCGGCGCCATCTGCGACAAGATCGGCCGCCTGAAGTTCATCTTCTTCGGCTTCATCGTAACCATCGTCCTGATGGTCGCCTTCATGCTCATGCCTGCCAGCAACTCCGCGCTCATTCCCATCATGGTGCTCATGTTTGCCCTGGCGCTCGTGAACGTCAGCATGAAGGGCGTCCAGTTCTCCGTCATCGACGAGATGGGCGTGGACCCGAAGGTGAACGGCATGGCTATCGCCGTCGCCACGCTCGTGGGCTTCAATCTGCCCGACGTTGCGCTGCACCCCATCATCGGCGTCATCCTCGACAAATACGAGGCCGTCGCCGCGTATAAGATAGTCTTCGGCCTGCTGCTTGGTATGCTCGTCCTCGGCTTCATAGTCACGATGATTCTCATGGTTATGGAAAAGAAGGCTCATAAGTCCCCCTCTCCCTCGAAACAGAGCTGAAGCCGGGAATGACACGCCCCGCCGTCCTAGACGGCGGGGCATTTTCTGCTTTTCGCGGGGAAAAGTATCTGATATACTGACATGGGATAGCTTTTGGAGGTGGAAGGCTGTGACGGACATTTTTGATATCCTCGGGCCGGTGATGGTCGGCCCGTCGAGCTCGCACACGGCGGGCGCTGTGCGCATAGGCCGCATGGGGCGCACTCTGCTGGGCGGCATGCCTGAGAGGGCGCGCATAGGCCTTTTCGGCTCTTTTGCGGAGACCGGGCGCGGCCACGGCACGGATATGGCCATCGTGGCGGGCCTGCTTGGCATGAGACCGGACGACATGAATATTCCGCGCAGTTTCGAGCTTGCGCGCGAGGCGGGCCTTGCCTGGGAGTTCTACGAGCTTGACAGCCTGCGCGGCGCACACCCGAACACAGCCCTGCTGACGCTGAGAGCCCCCTCAGGCCGGGAGTTGGAGATGCAGGCCGCCTCGACCGGAGGCGGTCGAATCCGCGTGGACAGGCTCCAGGGCGTAGAGGTGAACTTCACCGGCGACTTCAACACACTCGTAATCCGCAACAGGGATACGGCAGGCCGCCTGGCGGACGTGACGGGCGCGCTCTCGCGCGCAGGGGTGAATATTGCCAATATGAGCCTGTGCCGCTCGCGCCGGGGAGGAAACGCCCTGACTGTCATCGAAACGGATGAGAAGGTGCCGCCCGCGCTGCGCGAGAGCCTGCGCGCCATTCCGGGCGTCGTCAGCCTGACGTATTACGAGAGGGAGGAGGACTGACATGCCGCTGGATTCGATAGCCGAAATACTGGCCTCCTGTTCGGAGCGGAACCTGGCCTTCTGGCAGGTGGTTCTGGAGGCGGACGTGGAGGAGCGGCAGGTGAGCGCCGAGGCCTCCTTTGAGAAGATGCGCGCCACCTGGCGCGCCATGCTGGACTCAGCCGAAAGCTATGACGGCGGCCTGCGCTCTGTGAGCGGCCTTTCGGGCGGGGACGGGGAGCTGATGCGCCGCTATGCCGCCGGAGGGTCCGCGCTGGGGGGCGGTTATATTTCCGAGGTGATAGCCACCGCCCTGTGCGTGGGCGAGAGCAACGCCTGCATGCGCAAGATAGTCGCTGCGCCGACGGCTGGCGCCTGCGGCGTCCTGCCCGCGGTGCTCGTGCCGCTGTACAGGCGTGGCGAGAGGGAGGAGGACATCCTCCGCGTCCTCTATACCGCCGCAGGCATCGGCGCCGTCATCAACAGCCGAGCGAGCATCTCCGGCGCGGCGGGCGGCTGCCAGGCCGAGATAGGCAGCGCCTCCGCCATGGCGGCGGGCGCGCTGGCGCAGCTGCGCGGCGGCGGTCCGGAGCAGACGGCGAACGCCTTGGCCATGGCGCTCAAGAACCTCATGGGCCTCATCTGTGACCCCGTGGCCGGGCTCGTGGAGGTGCCATGCGTGAAGCGGAACGTCATAGGCGCCGTGAACGCCGTCAGCTGCGCGGACATGGCCCTCGCGGGCATAACGAGCCGCATCCCTGCGGACGAGGTTATAGACTGCATGGGCATAGTGGGTGAGCGCCTGCCCCGCGAGTTCCGCGAGACCGCCCGCGGCGGCCTCGCCGCCACTCCGACGGGCCGCGCGGCCTGGAAGCAGCTGAAATAAGAGACGAGGCCGGGCATATGCCCGGCCTCGTCTTGACTTTTGCACGTCTCTCGCATTATAATTAACCAAAAGGTTAAATGAGGAGCTTCAAATGGGCTTGCAGGAGACGATGCGCGCGCTGTCGGACCCGACGCGCCGCGAGATATTGGAGCATTTGCGTGAGGGCAGGCTTGCGGCGGGGGAGATAGCCGCGCGCTTTCCGGTGTCGAATGCGGCGGTGTCGAAGCATTTGGCGGTGCTTAGGGAAGCGGGCCTCGTGCGCGATATCCGCAGCGGCAAGAACGTGTATTACGAGCTGAACACCAGCGTCCTGGAGGACGTCCTGGCCTATCTGAGCGGCCTCGGCGCAAGGCGCGCTGGCGAGAGCGGGGTGAAGGCATGGGACGCCTGAGCAAGAGGGACGCGCTGCTGCTGGAGGCGCTTTTCTGCGCCCTGCCGCTCGTGTATTACCTGCTCCGCCTGCCCTCAATGCCGGAGACGGTGCCCGTGCACTGGAACGCTGCCGGGGAGGCGACGCGGTACGCCGCGCGGTTTTCGTTCGATACGATATTGAGCTGCTTCATCGGCTATATGGGCCTGCTCCTGGGCCGCGGCCTGCGCGCCGTGTCCAGCGATAAAAAGAGCGAGAACCATGCGGCCGTGGAGAGGATCATGGCCTGGAACGAGGCGCTGCTGATAATAACGCTGTTGCCCCTGGCGAGTCCCAACGCCTCCCTCATAAGCACCGCCGCCGCGCTCGTTATACCCGTCATGCTGATCGCCGCATATCGGCCCAAATAGGCGGAATCGCACGCACATAACCTCCGGGCGGGAGTTTGGCTTGGAGTAACTCGCCGGGGGGTGGCCCCGACGCACGAACGTGTGTGGCCCCGCCCGCCTCTCCCACTCGCCCTCAGCACCCACTCGGCCGCTAAAGTGTCCGCTCTGCGGGAGCTGTGAAAACGCCCTGCTGGGGCGTTTTTTATTGCAATTCGCATCGCCGTGGCGCAAAATGGTGAAAATG